>CAYGQC010000095.1:0-15680 GCA_964351875.1 uncultured Pseudomonadales bacterium | reverse complement strand
CAATAGCGTCATTGTGTAGATCGGTGTGGAAGCGCTGAAACAAAGCACTGCTCTCGCCCGTCTCATCGACGCCAAGCTCCTCGACCTCATAGCCTTCCAAAGGGGTATTCATTAGAAAAGTGTAGACGCAAGCCGCGGCTCCGCTCGGCAATCGTCAGTTTGCTGTGCGCTGGATCACGGTTGCAGCACCGAATCACAGGGCTTGTGTGATGAGACTGGTCAAAACCGTCGCATCGCTAGATCCGGCGCCTTCTGCGCTGACGTGAACGGTAGAACGGCGGTGGACGCGGCGTCGAGATTGGCCAAGCGACTGCAATGCAGCAGGAGGGACAGCGCATGATTGGGGTGGGTCAAGCGATTGTGGCACCGCCTATCGGCGGCGGACACGCAGCCGAGATTGGCCAAGCGACTGCATCGCCACCACGGGTGGCGGATAAGGTAATTGAGATCGGCTATGCGATTGTGGCACCGCCATTCGGCGGTGGACGCAGTGTCGAGATTGGTTACGCGACTGCAACACCACCCTGCGGCGGCCGAACGACCCTCAAGATCGGTCAGGCTATTGTCGCGCCGCCGTCAATTACAAAATTCTGGCCGGTGGTGAAGCTGCCGGCGTCGGAGGAGAGAAAAACCGCCGCTCCGGCAATCTCCCGTGGCTCGCCGATGCGTCGAAGCGGATCGCCTGCCGTGCGGGCCTTCAGAATGTCCGGGTTCTCCCACAACGCGCGCGCGAAGTCCGTTCGCACGAGCCCCGGTGAGATGCCATTAACGCGTACGTTGTGCGGTCCAACCTCGCACGCGAGGTTGCGAACCAGTTGCAGATCCGCAGCCTTTGATACGCAGTACGCGCCGAGAACCGTGCTGCCCCGCAGCCCACCTACCGACGAGACGATGGTGATCGAGCCGTCACCACGCTCGATCATTTCCGGCAGCACCATTTGGCACAGCCAGTGATTGGATTTGATATTGACGTCGAGAATCTTGTCGAACGCATCATCGGGTAGTTCGGACATCGGACCGTAAAACGGATTTACCGCCGCGTTGCAGACCAGCACGTCGATCTTGCCGAGCTGCTTGCGCGTCTCGTCGACCAGACGCTGCAGCTCTTCTTTGCGTCCGATGTGCGCTGGAATACTCACCGCACCGCCCGCTTCCCCCGCAAGTTCCGCGTTGATGTCGGCGGCAACGCTGTCACACGCATCGCCCTTGCGCGAGGAGATCACCACTTGCGCGCCATGACGCGCCATTTCCTCGGCAATCGCCCGACCGATGCCTTTGGATGAGCCGGTAATCAGCGCCGTTTTGCCCGTCAGATCAAATAAATTCGAAGCCATACTAATTCTCTTTCATAGGGTAATTGGTTCTCGCGGTGAGCCCTCAGCGGCCGAGTTCCGTGCGCGCGTAGGCTGTGATCGCCTTGTAATCCGCCTTGCCGTTGCTGGCTCTGCCCAGATTGTCCTTCGCAAGGATCGACTTGGGTGTCTTGTAACCGGCAAGGGCGCCGCGTACGTGCTGCCGTAGCGTTTCAGCGTCGAACTCAACACCCGGTTCGAGCTGAACAACCGCCGTCACCATCTGTCCCCACTTGTCGTCCGGCAGGCCAACTACGAGCGCGTCGACCACGTCAGCGTGAGTCTTCAACACCTCTTCAACTTCTTCCGGATAAACCTTCTCACCGGCTGTATTGATACAGACGCTACCGCGCCCGAGCAGGATGAGCGTGCCGTCTGCTTCAACCCGGCAGTAGTCACCGGGTATCGAATAGCGCAAGCCATCGATCGTCGGAAAGGTCTTGGCCGTTTTCTCTTCATCTTTGTAGTAGCCGAGTGGAATCGCACCGCCCCTGGCGACAAAACCGACCTGCTCGCTGCCCGGCGCGATCTCCTGGAAATCCTCGGAGAAGACTTTGCAATGCTCGCCGAGCACAAACTTCGCCACCTCGGTGGCTCCGTCGATTGTGGTGTCCGAGCGACCAAAACCTACCGCCTCCGACGCGCCAAACGAGTCCGTCAGCACCATCTGAGGTGCGTGCCTGAGCAACGCCTGCTTCACCTCCGGACTCCACATAACGCCGCTGGACAGCGCGCCAAGCAGCGACGACAGATTCCAGCGTCCCGGGTTTTCGTCGAGTACGCGCACCATGGGTTTTGCGAACGCATCTCCCACAATCGCCAGAGACGTCACCGCGTGTTGCTCGATAACCTCGAACAACTCGGCCGGGTCAAAGCTCGGCGCGGTAAGCGTGACGATGGTGCCACCCGACATTAGCGCGCCGATGGTGGTGAACAATCCGGTGCCATGCATCTGCGGGCAGCACGGAACCAGCACAGGGCCTCCGTGGGTCTTGGCGTTCTCAACATGTGCAGCAAGGTCGATTGGCGCAACGCCGCCTGTCGCGGGTGACGCGCCAGCCGTTCCGGACAACCATTGATCGCGCTGGGTCCACATCACGCCTTTCGGCATGCCTGTGGTACCGCCGGTGTAAAGGAACAACAGGTCATCACCGCTGCGCTCTATTTGCAGCGGTGCTCCAGCCCCCTCGCCTGCCGCGCTCTCAAAGTCGCGGGCGAAGCCATTGCGTGGCCCTTCGCCGACGTCACCGACTTCCAGCCAGCAACGCACCTTCGATGAGCGGCCCTGAAGTGTCTCCGCCTGGCCCGCAAACTCTGCCGAATAGACTACCGCGGCGGCGTCAGAGTTATCGACGATGTAAGCGAGTTCGTCATCCAGATAGCGATAATTGACGTTCACGTGCACCAGCCGTGCCTTGAAACAGGCGGCGAGCAGCTCGCTGTATGCGGGCCCGTTGCGCAGATAGAAGGCAACCTTGTCACCGGTTTCGAGGCCCGCCGCGAGTAGGTTAGCGGCCAGGTTGTTAGTGCGCCGGTCGAACTCTGCCCACGTGATCACCCGGCCGTCATGAATCAGCGCGGGCTGCGATGCTGGAACGGCAAGCGCCAGCGCGTCCAGCATGTCGCCGTAGTTCCAGTCGGTAACCTGTTTTGTTTGCTCAGCCACGTCGTCCCTCCCCAAGGTTGATCGAATGAAGGGATTCTACGACAAGTCTGGCCGCGGGTAATCGAATCAGAGATTGGTCCGAGACAGCGCGATCTGTTCTACGCGTCTCGTACCCCAATCACTCTCAAAAACGGGGGGTACACACCCGCTTGAAAATCGCTGGTGCTAGCCGGAGGGCCTATTGGCAGGCGTTCTAGACGTAAAAGTCGCCGCTCATACCACCGCCGGAGACCTTCTGTCTGGTCGGCGCGTTTGGTCGAGACTCCCAGGAATGGCAATCCAGTTCTCCTGCGGCCTCCTGAGCCTTCCAACGCTCGGCATCTTCCTCGCGCTCTTCCTGGAAACTCTCCAGTTCACTCTTATCGGCGACATAACGAGCCAGCTCAGCGTCCGCGATAGCCTCGTTGAGAAAGGGGCCGTATTCGCCCTCACGGGACGTGAAATACCACTCACCGTTCATGCGGAACACGCGATCGGAGGATCGGAAGTACGTCTTCGGCTTGGGGTCGGTCTTTCGGTATCCGTCGCTCATTGCTGCTGTGCCTGGTTGGTAAAAGCGCAGTTACCCGATGCGGTCCTGGCAATGGGAATGCTGGCGAGAAGTACTGTCTCACGGCAGGCGTCCGACGAATATTGAGAGCATGTGAGTGCTTGTAAGCAGTCCATTACACAGTCAATTCGTCTATAGTCGCCGGCCGAACCAAGCGTAGGACAAGCGACGCCCGCGACCTGCGCACGGGATCACAATTTCACCCCGCGCCGGAGCTCTGTCATGCCCGCCAAATCCATGGACGAACTCGTCTCGCTCTGCAAGAGACGAGGCTTCATATTCCCCTCGAGCGACATCTACGGCGGCTTGCAGGGCCTGTACGACTACGGTCCGCTTGGCGTGGAACTGAAGAACAATCTGAAGGCCGCCTGGTGGCGCGCGATGGTCTATGACCGCGACGATGTCGAGGGACTGGACGCATCGATTCTGACCAAACCCAGCACGCTGCAATACTCCGGTCACGAGGCCACGTTTACCGATCCGATGGTCGATTGCCGCAACTGCAAAGGACGGTTCCGCGCCGACCACCTCGAGGACGATAAATGCCCGAACTGCGGCTCAGGCGATCTAACCGAGCCACGCCCCTTCAATCTGATGTTCAAGACCGCTGTCGGCCCGGTAGACGACGGCAGCAGCTTCGCTTACCTGCGTCCGGAAACCGCCCAGGCGATCTTCACAAACTTCAAGAACGTGCTGGACGCCACGTCACGTCGGCTGCCTTTCGGCATCGCACAGATCGGTAAAGCCTTCCGCAATGAGATTACGCCGCGTAACTTCATCTTCCGGGTGCGCGAGTTCGAGCAGATGGAGCTTGAATTTTTCGTGCGCCCCGGCGAAGACGAGGCCTGGCACGAGAAGTGGATCGAGCACCGTCTCGACTGGTGGGAGCAGCAAGGCGTAGCGCGCGACCGCATCGAGCTCTACCACGTTCCCCAAGACGAACTCGCTCACTACTCCAAAGCCACCGTCGATCTGATGTATCACTTCCCGCACGGTGTGGAAGAGCTCGAAGGCATCGCCAATCGGACCGATTTCGACCTCGGCGCACACAGCAAAGGCCAGGCCGACCTGGATATCCAGTCCACCGTGCCCGACAACCGAGAATCGAACGCGCGCCTGGCGGTGCAGGACCTCGAGGCCAAAAAGTGGTTCGTGCCTTTCGTGATAGAGCCGTCCGCCGGCGTCGATCGAGGCTTCCTCGCGGTCCTCAACGAGGCCTATCAGGTGCAGGAGCTGGACGACGGCAAAAGCAGAACAGTGCTGTCGCTGCCCAACCATCTCGCGCCCATCAAGGCCGCGGTGATGCCACTGAAGCGCAATCACGAAGGCATCGTGGCGCTGGCCAAAGGCATTAAGAAGGAACTGCAAAGCCTGGGCTTGGGACGCATTCTCTATGAGGATACGGGCAACATCGGCAAGGGCTACCGACGCCACGACGAAGTTGGCACGCCGTTCTGTATAACCGTCGATTTCGACAGCCTGGACGATAATAGCGTTACCGTACGTAGCCGCGACACGATGGAGCAGAGCCGCCTCAATATTGCAGACCTGTCTGCGTTCTTACGGGAGCAGTTGAGCGTATGAAGGCCGTTATCTCCACCATCGGTCAGGACCGGCCGGGCCTCGTCAGCGAGCTCACCGAGATCATCGCCAGCAACGAGGCCAATGTCGAAGACAGCCGAATGACCGTCCTGGGCGGCGAATTCGCCGTACTCATGAGCGTCAGCGCCGACGAAGCCGTGCTAGACAATCTGGAGCGTGAACTCGCTGAGCACGCCGAGCGACAGGGGCTGGCTCACCTGTTCCGCAAAACCCGCGAGCGAGCCTCCGGCGGGCGAGTCAGACAACGGGTTACCGTCAGTGCCATGGACCATCCGGGTATCGTTAGCCAGGTTGCCGGCTTCTTCGGCAATCAAGGTGTCAACATCGTCAATCTGGATACGGCAACCGAACCTGCCGCGCACACCGGCACCCCGATATTCAACCTGACGATCGATGTCGAGCTGCCCGAGTCTCTCAGCGTGAGTGAACTCGCGACCGCGTTCGACGCATTCTGCGGCAAGGCCGATCTGGACGGTGAGCTCACGTCGCGCAGCTAAGGCATACTAGCGAGCACGAGCTCCGCCTGGCGCTCCCGCGCAATCTGAAGACGACCAAGAACTAACCCGAGGTTTCCCGCATGGGGTGGTACGACAAACACATCCTGCCCAAACTGATTGATACCGCGTGCTCCCAACCGCCGATGACGCGGCTGAGACAGCGCTACGTAGCCCAGGCCACTGGCGATGTGCTCGAGATCGGTATTGGCAGCGGCCTCAATCTGGCCCACTACTCGGACGACGTGCGCTCCATCACCGGCGTTGATCCCGCCGCCGAGCTGACCACGATCGCGAAGCGCCGCGCGGCGGAGCGAGGCCTCCCCGTCGAAGTAATCGGTGTGTCGGGCGAGGAACTCCCGGCCGAGAACGACAGTTTCGACTCGATCGTCTGCACCTGGACGCTCTGCACGATCCCTAACCCGTACCGCGCGGTGGCCGAGATGCGACGGGTGCTAAAGCCCGGTGGCCAACTCATATTCGTCGAGCACGGCAAGAGCGATGATCGGAATATCGCGAAGTGGCAACGTCGAGTGGAGCCGATTTGGAAGCAGATCGGTGGCGGCTGTCATTTGACCCGGCGGGCTGACGAGTTGTTAGAGGATGGCGGTTTTCGGATTGAGAGTTTCGAGAGTGGCTACGAGGAAGGGCCGAAGATCGCCGCGTTTATGATGCATGGGTTGGCGACGGTCAGATAGCGCAACCCACCGGACGACCCGATCGCTGTATCAACGCCGCACTACTCAAGGTTTCAGTTCATTACTGCCCACGTCGATGGGTTCGAAGTCCTGTTCAACATACTCGACTGAGTCAGCGCTGATCAGAGCGCCGATGTCCTTGGGACGCAGCAGTGCTCCTGGCGCTTCGAGCGACTCCACGGTCAATGTTTCTCCTACATTGACGATTTCATCATTGCGAACAACGTAACCATACTGATCAACATCAAGAGGAGGACCGAAGTCCACTGCTTCGTTCGCACTTTCGGTTCGACCGTAGTAGTCCGCATCGACTAACAGGCTGCCTGCATCGCTTTCAGGTGTGGTCGGCGTCTCTTCGACTGGCCCATCCGTACCAGAAACCTGCGCGTCTGCGTGCACATCGGCAGATTCCTGCTCCGGCTGGAGCACGACATCCGCGGACGCACCGTCCGTTGCCTCTTTATCTGCGCGCTGACCGTTGACATACATGCCTGCCGCGACCAACAGAACAACCATAACCGTGAGAGAAATTAGGTATTTCAATTTTGCACGCTAGAGATATTACCTCGCTGGTCGCAATTGCTCGCGCTGCTCGTACTCTATCACTCCGTCAAACTTCGAATCTCTTTCATCGTTTTGAGGTCGAGCTTGCCTGTTTGCTCCAAGCCCATCTGACTCTGAAACTCGCGAATTGCGCCCGCAGTATTCGGCCCCATCAGGCCATCAACCCCACCGGAATAGATGCCAAGATCTTTCAGCGACTGCTGAGCTTTGCGAACCATGTCGCTGCCGCCGCCTGAGCTGCCACCGCCCATGGCTTTCGCAGGGCCACCGAACCTACCAACATTGTGGCGAAAGTAGCCTTCCGGAATCATTCGGTAGATCTGTGTCACCGACTTATCGATTACCTGACGCAGTGCCGCGCCGCGAGGCGTGTTCTCCCAATCTTCAATTGCACCCAAGCCGGCCGCTCCCGGAATCAGCGCGCCAACAACAGCCCCAGCCTTAACGTCCGTCGCTTTACCCTTAACCGCCGTAGCGCCGATGATCTCCGAGGTTTGGACATCAGTGATTCGCAAATCAATCGCCATATGGGCGGAACGTGTGGAACCCGCGATTCCACCTATGAGGCCACCGATGCCACCGGCACCGGCCCCACCTGCTGCGCCAGCTCGACGGCCGCTTGAGTTATCTTTGAACTCTGTCACGGCAGCAGTAACGATCAAGTCCGCGCCAACAAGCTTTCCAACTCTGGATGCCGTAGAGGGGTCTACCAGACCAGAATTCTGCAATCCCATCTCATCCATCACGCCCTTGAGGTTCTGCCGGTCAACAACTTTGTAGCAGCCAGTGGAGACCAGGGCTGTCGTTAGCTGGTCGGCCATTGCATCACCCACGCCAGCACGATAGAAGTCTGAGTTCCGCACTTTGTTGTCGAATCTGGAGATCGCAACACTCGCCTTTCGCTTTCCCTGACACTCCGCCACTGGTCCGGAATTCAGTACTTCCGTCTCCGTGCCAGCCTTGTCTCGGCCAAAGAACGGAATCGCGGCATTACTTGGTATGGCTACGGCCAGCAACGCCGTGGCTAAAAACGCCGTGGCCAATGAAGACGCTGCACCGCCGCGTATTGTCGAGTTTGTTTTTCCTTTAGCCACCGTGGCACTCCATTCGTTCGTTTTCATAGCAGAGTCGTTTCATAACGCTACACCACGTTGGCGCAGCGCCTCCATGTCTACTGCACATCAATCTCTATGCGTGATTCGGTTCTAGTTGTGTCATCTTCGACTAGTCGAGCCACTATCCTTGTGCCTCCCCGAACCATCACCCGCTTACTCCACGGCTTGAAACCCGGCAGTGAGACCGTAACCTGATGGTTACCGGGGTTGAGCTCAATCTCTTGCCCAGCGGTACCGTAGTAGGTGCCGTCTATCTCGACGTCAGCGTCTTCGGGAACAGACTTGATCATCACCAGAACCGGTTCAGGGCCGTCCGTCAACGCGCTTATCCGCGAAGAATCGAGCATCGCTGCAACCAGCTTTCTTGCAACCTGTGATGCCAACCCCTTTTCAGTGGTGCCATAGTTTTGGCCTTGAACTGCCTGCTTCTCGACACTGGCTTCCGCCACGTTTGAAAAGAGCTTAGAGCCCGTAGTGACGTCAATGACTTCCATACGGGCCTTGAGACGTGACACAGTCTTGCGCGTACTAATTCCATAGCCGGAATACGTCTGCGTTTCGTGGCCATGTTCAAGCACATGCCCGGTGACCATCAACTTTGCTCCGACCATCCCGCCCATTTGAACGGCTGATTCAGGCGACACAAATCCGCTTTGGTTTTGAAAGGCGATTTCGCCTACCAGCGAGCCCAGCTTCTCTCTTTCCAGTACGTCGAATTCGCCGCTATTAACGAGTTCGTTGACGATCAGCTCAGGCAACGATTGTCGATAAGAGGTGTTGCTGCTCGACGTGAAGTCAACTACTGCGATCGGCACGAGGTCAGCATTTACGCTTACAGCCCCCGCGAATAGAGACGTCACAGCGGCGAGGCTAAGTAAGCAGCTACGAATCTTCGTCATCAGTTATTCTTCCAGTTACTTTTCAATGCCACCTGAAAGTGGATCGAAACAGATTGTCCGGGTGCGTGCAGCAGCGCCCAGTTCATGCAAATCGAACGCGACACATACATAGCCGCTAGTGATTCTCGCTACCTTATTGGTGCGGACACTAGCGACTATCAGCATCTGCTAGTCGAATCGAATAGCCTACAAGAAGGTTGGGCTTCAGGCTCAGGGCCTCGCCCAAATCTCTAGTTCAGGTCGATTCGAAACGCGAGGCAGTATCCGTTGATTCGACGAGAGTCGTCAATGAACACGGTCATCACCTTATCCAGCGCATAGGAAATCTGCGCCTGATCCAGCAAACGACGAGCTGTTGTCTGTGGTACGTGGGTTCCATCACAGCTCAAGGTTACCCAGTTGGCGTTACAAGCCGGAAGCTGGTTCTGCGGGCTAACGGTGAGCTCAACCATGCAACCACCAAAGTTAGTCTCCGACGCGAGAATTTTTTTGACTTTCGCCGATACTGAAACAGTATCCGCGCTAGCCACACTCGCCAACATCGCCGCACAAACGGCGAAAGATGCCGCAATTTTCTTAACATTCATTCCACTTCTCCTTTGCCTTTCGGCGTTGCTGGTATCGAGCGAATTCGGCTTCGAATTCGCTCTCAACGTCAAACTCTTAATCGTCACTCTTCATCGCTGCTGAAGATAATCAGCTTGATGATATTGCTTGTGTCCGTACCCTCGATCGTACAGGTGCCAGGCTCATCTACATCGAGGATACCGTCACCATCCGTATCGGGATCATTTCGGCTACAGCCGTTTTGAACCTCATCCCAATCTGCCAGGCCATCGCCATCTGAGTCGGCTGTCCTGGACGGGTCATCTGGATCAAAGGGGTCAGTGCCGGCATTGATTTCGATGACGTCCGTCAAACCATCGTTGTCATCATCGGAGTCGCAGGTGTTACCAATGCCATCGAGTTCATTATCCCGCTGATCCGCGCTCGCATTCTGGAAACAATTGTCAAAACGATCGTCAACGCCGTCGCCATCAGTATCTGTGACTATAGAGTCCACCAGCAGCGAGTAAGACGCCAGGGCGAGATCGCCGTTGCTCGTCGACAGCTCAGCATCAAATCCGATGATTTGTCCATCCTGTCCGAACGCCACCGTGGGCTCTAACGAGAGTTCACGCGATTCTCCGGGCAGCAAGGTTCCAAGACTCCAGACGATAAGCTCGTCAGCCGTGCAACTTGTAGTCGCACCATTCTCATTACAAGACGCCGCCGCATCTATGTCAGCAATGCTCGCTTCCGTAATCGTATTCAGCCCAACAGGCACCCTGAGCCTTGCTTCCACTCCAAATGCAGAGGCACTGTCAACGTTAGTGGCGGTCAGCGTGACCCCTACCTGCTGAGACGACGTAGCTGGGAAAGCGTCCAGGCTAATATCGAGCGCGATCGGGCTGTTAGCGTTGACATGCGCAAGTGCTGATGTTTCTTGCCGTATCCCGTCGGTCGAGTCTATCCAGGCCGTCACGGGTACAACTGCGCCATTCGGCAGACCGCCTTCTGTTCGCACGGTTACCTTGACTTGTCCAATCCCAAGGCTCGCGAGCGTTTCCAGGTTCCACTCGACCTGGCCCGCGATCAGCGCGCCTTCATTCGAAGCAAACTCCAGTGTCGTCTGATCCGGGAGCGGGAAAACTAGCTGGCTGTCAGCCAGAGCGCCGCCGCTCACGTTACTGAAGTTAATGACGTACGTGACTAGCGCACCGGGAATAACCGGGACGTTATCCGAGACCGTATCTCCATAACTCAATACGTCAGCGGATAATCGATTCGCCGGTGTTTGAACCAAAAGGCTCAGACTCTCTTCCATCCGTCGATCGCCAGACGTCAGGTCGCCCGATATTAGAAGGGTCTGCCCTTCCGTCAGAGAGCCTGGCGAGAATGGCAGGGATATTCGTGCAGTTTGCCCCGCCGCAAGATCTCCGAAATTCCAGACCAGCCTCTCGTTTACTGTGCAGCTAGTAGTCGCACCTGATTCAAAACAGGAGGCCGCATCATCGAATGCACCGGTTACAACAGCTTCAGCGAGCGTGCCCAACCCATCAGGCCAGCGAATCTCAAGGGAGTTATCAAAGATTGTTGAACCGGAATCGTTGGATACCATTGCATACAATTTGCCCGTGCCAAACGGCTCGAGTGCTTCGTTCTCCAGGGCAAACTCAACACGCAGAGGTATGTCATTGTTAACCTCCGTCACAACCCGGCTAGTCTCCAACACCTGCTGAGTTGCACTCCTTTCACCAACGACCGTGGCGGTTGCCTCCAACAAGGCGCCCACCGCCGCAGCTTGTCCAACCAGCACATCCACCTCCAGAGTGCGCGCATCGCTTGAGCTGAACGAGGCAAGCGACCAAGTGACGACACCATTTGCATGGAGCCCGCCATCCGTGGCCGATTGGAACGTCACGTTGTCAGGCAACACCAGCGACACCTCAGTATCGTCGATATTCTGACCAGCCACATTGCCCATTCGCACTCTGTAGGTGAGCGACTCGCCGGGGGCCACAGGATCTGCCGATTCGGAAAGCGTGACCGACACAGAATCTTGCTTGATCGCCAGCGTCGTCGACTCCCTGATCACACTGTTGTCCGCAAACAGGATCGACTCTATTGGCAGCAAAGTGCCATCAGCAACTCCGGCATTTGCAAACACTGGTATGGACGCATAGGTAGACTCGCCAGCGGCCAGGTTGCCCAGGTTCCAGAAAATCGTTTCAACTGCGGAGCAAGTCGTCGTCGCCCCATTCTGGTCACACGATGTCGAATCTACTGGACCGACAATCAAAGCCTCGGACACCGATCCAAACGCGACCGGCATGCGCACTTCCAGCTCCGCACCAAAGACCGTATCGTTAGTCGCGTTAGAGACCACCAGGTTAAGCAGGCTCCACGAATTGTCGTCGTTGAAGTTCTCATTGAGAGAGAACGCCAGCTCCAGCGGCCGATCTTCATCCACGACGGTAGTGAGCGAAGCGACCTCTTTAGCAAAAACGGAGGCACTGACGTCCCCCACGATGCGAGCCTCAGCCTCCAGCAATTCGCCTTCGTCCAGCGCGGAATCCGACGTGACAACCACTTCAAATATGCCTGTTTCGCCAGTCGCTACAGTATTGAGTGCCCAGGTGATGACGCCAGCAGATTGCACACCGCCGCCAGATGCCGAGACGAAACTAACGCCTGCAGGCAGCTCGAGCTGCAGCTCAACAGAGCTTAGGTTGCTGCCGGACACGTTGCCCCAAGAAACGCGATAAGAGAACTGCTCATTCGCGGCCACTGGGCTCTGGCTAGCGGACAACGTCAAATCGAGTGAATCGTCGTCGACCACAAACAACGTCTGCTCAACAACGGTTCGATCCGAGGACTCCGTCTGAATCGAAAACGGAATCACGTTGCCATCCAAGAGGCCCGAGTTGGCGAAAACGGGAAAGCTGAACGTTCGGCTTTCGCCGGATCCCAGGTCTCCCAAAGCCCAAACGGCCCTCTCGTTACCACTGCAGGTGGTCGTCGCACCAGCACCTGCGCAGCTCGCGTCGGCGTCTAGATCGCCGCTAAACAGGCTTTCGCCGACCGAGCCGAAAGCCGTGGGCCAGCGCATCGTGGATGTGACACCGAATAGCGTGCTTGCTGTCGGGTTACTCACAACAACATCGACCATGCTGAAGACGTTGTCGTTGTTGTAGGCTTCGTCCACGCTAATCGACACGTCGACGGCCTGATCCACACTAACGACGCTCAGGTTCGGCGCGTTCTCAAAAGCGCTCTGCGTCGCACTGAGGTCACCCGCGGCCGATAGGTTGGCGCGTAGCAATTCCCCTTCCGAAGCACTGCCTGCAACCGTTGCCTCAACCCGAAAGCTGTCCACGAAACTCGCCGGGATAGTGTTCAGATCCCAGGTCACAACGCCGTTGGAGTGGACGCCGCCTCCGGTGGAGGATACGAAGCTCGTACCCGCCGGCAATTCAAGTGCAACGGAAACATCGTCAATGCTGTCCCCGGAAACGTTGCCGACAAAGGCGTCGTACCGAATCCCTTGGCCCGCTGCAACAGGGTTAGCGTCCGATATGAGCGCCGTGGAAAAAGCGGGCGAGTCGACAACAAACGCCACCGATTCCTCGATAACTTCATCACCGCTAGACACAAAAACCGTGAACTCTCTTACGGTTCCGTCAGCCAGCCCTGACGAAAGAAACGTCGGCAAACTCGCGTAGGCGACTTCGCCCGCGGCTAGATCACCGAGATTCCAGATGACCTGCTCACGCGCAGAACAGGTAGTCGTTGCCCCTGCCGCAAAACAGGACGCTGCGTCGTCAAATAGCCCGGAGATCAGCGCTTCCGAGGTATCTCCGGCATTGCCAGGCCATCGGATGGCCATGCTGATGCCAGAGGCTACCGAGCCCGACGGATTCGCAACCGCCAGTTTCAGTTGTGACCAGGTGTTGTCATTTTCGAAACTCGATGCGAGTTGCATGTCCACCTGAAGCTGCGGTGAGGGATCCACATACACTACCGACAGAGCCCGTTGGCTAGCCGTTTCCGTTACCGTTCGGTCGCCATCGATGGTTGCATTTGCCACGAGGACGATGCCCGCGTTCAGAGGCGATGCGATCGTTGCCCTGACTTCAAACCGGCCGACTTCATTGCCGGCAATCGTGTTCAGGTTCCACGTCACGATCCCGGCAGAATGAACTCCACCACCGGTCGCGGAAACAAACGACGCATTTCCAGGCAAGTCGAGTGCCAGCGTCGTCGAACTGATCGAGCTGCCACTCGTATTGCCGTAGAGCACCTCGTAGATAATCTCGTCTCCGGGCGAGACCGGATCATTTGATTCGAGCAACGCCAAATCCAACCCAACTTCGGTGCTGTCCACCAAGACACTAGAGGAACTGACACCCGCGTTCACGGAGTTTCGCTCCAAGTCAGCAGAGAAACTGATATTTGTGCCGTTTGCGGTCCCTGCAGCCACGACAAACGGCACAGACATATGCCTGACCTCACCGGCTGCCAGATCGCCTAGCTGCCACGTAAGATTCTCCGAGGAAGTGCAAGTCGTTGTCGCTCCAGCACCGTCACAAGAACTCGCAGGCGCAAAATCACCAGAGACAAACGATTCAGAAATTGAATTGAGATTCGCGGGCATCACCATTTCAACGGTCAACCCAAAATCAGTTGAACCCGTTTCGTTGGCGACGAGGATATCCACCTCAACAACATCACCGATCTGGACGACTTCGCGATCGGCGGTAAGCGTAATCGTCGTTGCAGACGCTGCTTGACCAAGAGCCGCCAGGCAACACCCGACTACGAGTACCCGAAAACGCGAAAACCACCGAGTGGTAGTAGTAGATGAACAAACTTTCATATGAACCGACCTTCTAAACAATGCCTGCTATTACCCAATCTTCATCCGAACAAGGACCCCGTATCTGGGCCCGAGACCGCGCGAACTACTGTCTTTCAACCAATTATTCACAATTCTTCTGTGCACAATCTCCGCAAGCCGCTCATCCAAACTATGCTCGGAGCTCAAATCCATCGGGAGTAAATACGATTCGACCGCCATTTAGGCAGAATACTTTTCAATATCTCAGGTTTCCCATGCTCTTTCTACCCCGTATATTTGAACTGATCGTTAAATTTAGCGAACGGTTCGACATTCCTTCCTGCGGAAGCTTCAGCCTCAGACCACCTCCATCGCCGGACGAAGAATGTACTGCTCGGGAACGATCACCAAAGCCCGGACTTCGAGTCAAATAATCCACGCAATCAGCGGCTGACGCCACGCGACTTATTCATATAGAGTCTTATTTATCTCAGTTAAAGCGCTTTTTTCGGTCAAACCGATTATTTCGATATGGATTCCTCAGCCAACAGCCAATCTAACAAGCGAAGTCGAAAACGAGGCTTTTTGCTTTCCTGGGAGCGCATCTCTGCGGAGATGAAGAGGCATGGACTCAGAAATCAGTCTGCTCTGGTCGAGGCCATCCGCGCCATCGAAGGAACTGAAGAAGGGCCTCGAGCGACGATCTCGCGAGTAAAGAAACGCGCGCACCCGGTAGATCTCGCCACGGCTGAACGAATAGCCGTGATATTCGACATTCTCGCCGAAGAATTAATCGACGAAGAGGCTACGGATGCGTTCTACACTCAAAATTCAGAACCACAAAGCCTGACGGACTCGGGAGATCCTGACGAAGCACGCGATGAAACGCCCGCGGAGGCGATGACATCTGAAGCAAGCAGTGCGGAAGACTCCGAGCCGTCCCTCCCCAAAAACAACGCAACAGGCTCCGAACCAGGCGCGACCAACCCTGACGGATCGAACACTCGGCCGAAGGGTCTTCTAACCTGGGGGACTATTGCCATCCTCGCCATTACTGCTGCGCTGATAACAATCCTGTACCCCCGCGCTACCTTTTTGGATACGGAGATCGTGGCAAGCGCTCAACACGAGCAACCCTCGGGGGGCGACACCACCCAGTACAGCACCGATTCCAGTCGCGCAACGCGTGAGCTAAAGCTTGGATCAGCATCCCAGGGTCTGAGGCCCACAGTCGGCTTCCGACAACCTGAGGGGGCGCTATCCGAAGAACTCTCGCTCGACTTGCAGCGTGCGTTTACCCGGTTCTGGAACCACCTCCCCAACAAGAACTGGTTGCCGGCCGGTGGGATTCCGGCGGAGA
>CAYGQC010000094.1:0-15681 GCA_964351875.1 uncultured Pseudomonadales bacterium | reverse complement strand
CTTGCCGAGAAGAGCGGCAACTATGAGCCGGAGCGGGGGCTGCTCATGGGACTGATGCACGATCTGGGTGTCGTGCCATTGATCGCCCATGCCGTTGAGCTTGGCGGCCGACAGCAGGATGTAAATGAGCTTCCCACTGTGCTTGCGGCCCTCAAAGGGGATGTTGGCTACATGCTGCTCAAGCGCTGGGGTTTTGATGAGGAACTGCTCACGACTGTCAAGGAAGTCGATAGCCTGCAGCGTGAGACGGTGCGACCTGATTACTGTGACCTGGTCCAGATGGCTCACTACTGCGTGGATTTTCTTGCCGGTACAGCAACCGGTATCCCGGCGGCGTTTGATCGCTCAATGACCTATGACGCACCGGGTTGCCTGAAAGAGCTAACCGCGTCGCGCGACCAGGTTCGCGAACTCCGTGGACTGGTTGAACTGGACTGAAGTAGCGCGTTGGCTCGGGTAGACTAGCCCCGGCAGATGGCACGGACATGCTCGCTGCGTTCACGCGCCAATGGTACTTAACCTGGCGACTTACACAGGTGTTGATCCGCCACGGGGGTGGCCTCGCACCAACAATGTCTTCCGGGGGGAATTTCATGGCCGCAACTAAACGTCGATGGTGGTCTCTGTTTTTGCTGGTCGGAGCTGACCTTGCGATCACCCTGCTTCTGGCAGGCGCGCTGGGTACCAAGTTCGGTCTGTGGGGGTTTGAGGTCGGCTTCCAGATGCTCTTTGCTGGCGCGATCATCGCCGCGATAACGCTGGTGCTGGCCATTGCAGGCTGGGTTGTTGCGAACAAGCGCGGTTACTCGGCTGACAAAGGGTTTCTCATTGGGGCGGTAGTGGTGAGCGGGCTTGTCCTCGGTTTTCTTGGGCTTCAATTTGCCAAGGCCAACTCAGTTCCACCCATTCACAACATCTCAACGGATGTCGATAACCCGCCGCAGTTCGACAAGGTGGTCGCGCTGCGCGGCGACAACAGTAACTCGCTGGCCTATGACCGCGACGTGCTCGCTGAGCAACAGCTCGCCGCCTACCCCGAAGTGCGCAGCAAGGCTTTGTCTGTCTCCCCTGCGGAGGCAATTAATCGAGCCGAGAACGTACTCACGGCGATGGGTCTTGAGATTGTTGCCAGCGATCCTGCTGCGGGCATTGTGGAGGCGACCCAGACCACCTTCTGGTTCGGGTTCAAGGATGATGTGGTTGTTCGAGCGCTGCCCACTGACACCGGCTCGCTGATCGACGTTCGATCGGTATCTCGGGTCGGGGTGAGTGATCTCGGCGCGAACGCCGCGCGAATCAGCGCGTTCCTGGAGCAGCTTGACGCCGCGGGATCTTGATTGCAGCGAAAGTCTGAGCGGCAGTCAGTGCTGACGCTCAGCAGTTTTCCTACCCGAACGTGAGCCGAACGCGCATACACAGCTAGCGCTCGATCGGCCAGTGTTTGCTCATGGCAAACGCGGACTTATTTCGACGACAGGCACTCAACCACGCCGCGGAAAAATCGATAGCCGCCGGGGTTGTTCGGCAGCCGCGCTGGGCTGCCCGCTGGATCGCGCCGGTCGTGTTCGGCCTTCTGCTGGCCGGCGGCTGGCTGGCTGTTCAACCTTATACAGACTCGATTCGGGTGCAGGGACTCATGGCCCGGCCTGGCGGCGAGGTGGTTCTGCGATCACCCGTTAGCGGGCTTGTTGCAGATTTCTCCGCTCGTCCCGGTACCTGGGTGTCGCGCGGTGACCGCTTGATGGTCATTGACGATTCCCGATACTCCGCGGCGAACGATGAGACTGCCAACGAGGTGGTCCTTCTGCAAACAGCCCTCGCGACGCAGGAGCGGCAATTGCAGCTTCAGCTAGAGCAAGTGGGCGGCCTCCAGGAACTCGAGCGCAAACGCCTGGCAGCGGAGCAGCGGTCGCTCGATGAAGATCGAGCGTTGCTCCGAATAGAACTGTCCCTGGCGGAACGGTTGTTGGCGCAGGCGAAAGAGGCGCGAGAAGATGCTCAAACGCTGGCGAATGATGGGCACCTCGCGCGAATGGATGTGCGGGCGCTTGAGCGTCGCGAAGCGCAACAGGAATCCGAGCTTCTGAAGCTGCGGCGCACGCTGGCGAGCGTCAGACACCAGTCCGTCGGGCTGGATCAGCAGCGCCGACGTTCCAGCCTCGAAGCCGCGGCCAGCAGTGCGCGGCTGCGTTCCGAACTGGCAAGGTTGGCGTCGGAGCACGCACGGCTTCCAGGTCGTCGGCAAGCGGTTGTGGCGCCCATCAGCGGAACCGTCAGAGCCATTCGAGTTGCGCCCGGCGGAGGGGTCGACAGGCAGCAGCCGCTGTTGACCATCATCGATGACGACGCACCGCTGGTCGCCGAACTGCCGGTGCCTTCTGGTTCGGTGACCAATGTCTTTCCCGGCCAGCGTGTGCAACTGCGCTATTCCGGCTTTCCTCACCAACGCTATGGCAGTTTCGCGGGAACCGTACTCGACGTCACCGCGGCGCCCACCGCGGTTGTGTCGTCTTCGCGTGTACCGATAGCTGCGGGTGCGGTTGGTGCGCAGAGCGCTTCGCTGTATCGCGTGCGAGTCGTGCCGGACTCGGCGTCGCCGATCATCAGTGGACAGTCTCGAGAGCTGCCCGTCGGCATGCAGGTTGAGGCGGATCTACTCGGTGACCGGCGCCCGTTGTGGATGTGGTTGCTCGAGCCGATCCTGGCGCTACGGGGCAAGCTCCAATGAGCCTTCGATTCTGGTCGCGAACGACGCCGGTGGTGCTTCAGGCGGAGGCGAGTGAGTGCGGTTTGAGTTGCCTGGCTATGGTTGCCGGCTACCACGGCCTGCGTTGCGATATTGCCGGGCTACGGGCCCAGCTTTTCACTACGCCTCGGGGTGCGACAGCCGCTGATCTGATTAAGGGTGCCGGTGATCTTGGGCTGGCGGCGCGCGCCGTGCGCTGCGAACTCGACGAGCTGGAAGATTTGCGCCTGCCCGCGATCGCGCATTGGGGATTCGAGCATTTTGTTGTCATCAATCGCGTTCGCGCCGCGAAGATCGAGGTGATCGATCCGGCGCATGGTCGGCGCTGGTTAAGTCGCCAGCAGGTCTCCATGCACTTAACGGGCGTCGTTGTGGAAGTCTGGCCGTCGCCTGCGTTTCAGGTGGCGGACCAGCGGCGTCGGCTGCCGCTCTCTGCGCTCTGGAAGGGCAGCACCGGGCTCGTTCCCGCCCTGTGGTCGGTGTTGCTTTTATCCTGCCTTGTACAGATCGCGCTGCTGCTCGCGCCGTTGTACCTGCAGTGGGTTGTCGATGATGCGCTCGTGTCTGCGGACAGCAGCCTGCTGGCTGTTCTCGCGACCGGGTTCGCCGCGCTGGTCGTGCTGAGGGTCGCGGCTGAAGCCGCTCGATCGGCGCTGGTTCTCCACACGGGCACACTAATGGCTCAGCAGTCGTCGTCGCGACTTTTCGCGCATCTGCTGACATTGCCGCTGGATTGGTTCGAGCGGCGTCACCTCGGCGATATCGTCTCTCGCTTTGGCTCTCTTGGGCCCGTTCGCCAGTTCCTGACGGAAGGCTCGGTGCTGGCGGTAGTGGATGCGTTGATGGCGCTGGCGACCGCCGTTGCGATGTTTCTCTATAGCCCGCTCCTCGCGGTTTCCGCGTTCGTTCTGATCGGGCTCTATACGGCCTTTCGATTTGCCGTCTTTCCGCTGGTGCGCCAGCGCACGCTGGAACTGATTGCAGATCAGGCTGCTCAGGAGAGCCAGTTCATGGAGTCCATCCGCGCAATCACCCCGATCAAAACCTTTGGCCTTGAGAGAGAGCGCGAGGGCCGCTGGCAAGCCCGGTTTGTCGATGCGCTGAACTCCCAGATCGCGCTGTCTCGGCTCGGCATCGCGGTGACGGCAGTTCGCGGTTTGCTGTTCGGCTTGTTTGGCGTTTGCCTTGTCTACCTTGCTGCGAAGCAGGTGTTTGCCGGTGTGATGTCGGTTGGCATGGTGTACGCGTTTCTCAGCTATCAGAATCAGTTCTCAGATCGCTGGGCGTTGTTGATCGATCGGCTGCTGCAGTGGCGCACGCTGTCTGTACATCTCGAGCGTCTTGCAGATATCGCGCTCGCTGAACCCGAGAATTGGGATCCTGCGCGGAACGGAGTGGATGATCGTTCTGGATCCCAGGTGTCGTCGAGCGAAGTTGCGCCGCTAAATCACGGGGGTATCGAGCTGGCGGATGTCGGCTTTCGTTATTCCGAGCGCGAGCCGTGGGTGATCCGGCATTTGGACTTGACCATCACAAGCGGTGAGTTTGTCGCGATTGTCGGCGCTTCCGGGGGCGGCAAGACAACGCTTCTGAAGATCATGATGGGGCTGGCGGCGCCGAGCGAAGGATCGGTTCGTATCGGGGGTCGCAACGCGGCCAACTTCGTCGCCATCCGACCTTACATCGCGTCGATTGCGCAGGATGATGCTCTGCTTGCCGGCAGCCTTGCCGAGAATATCTCACTGTTCTGCGATGAGCCGGATCAGGCGCGCATTCATGCAGCCGCCGTCGCGGCGTCGCTACACGAGGATATCCTGAGGCTGCCGATGGGCTATCGATCCCGAATCGGTGATATGGGGCATAGCCTGTCCGGAGGCCAACGCCAACGTGTGCTCCTGGCGCGGGCGCTGTACCGACAACCGTCGCTGTTGTTTCTGGATGAAGGCACGTCGAATCTAGATCCGGACAACACAGGGAAAATATTGAACGTGGTTGCGAGCTTGCCGATAACGCGCGTGCTGGTCACTCACGATGCGTCGATTGCCGCTCGGGCCGATCGAGTGCTTCGCCTTGAAGGTGGGCTGCTGCACGATGTCAGTGGGTCGCAGGCGCAGTCGTCAGAATCGCAGCAGCTCGCTAGTGAGGCTCTCTAGGTCGAGCACGCCTACGGCATTCAGTCCGGAAATCATGCCCGCGCACTCGCCAGGGTTGAACACCAGCGTGCTGTTAACGTGTTCGAAGCGGTGTCGATGGGTGTGTCCGTGCAGCGCGACATCGTGGGATGAATTCAAGTGTCCGTCGAACTCGAGAGGGTCGTGCACGACGATGATGCGTCGGTTGTGCCAGGTAAATTCAAACGGCGGATCGCGGAAATCGAAGCCATGGTTGAGCATCGCCGTTTCCAGTGCTTCCTTCTCACCGATGTCGTTGTTGCCAAATACACCAACCATAGGAGCGTTCAGCTTAGCCAGTACATCCAGCGTTTTCGCCTGGGTGATGTCGCCGGTGTGCACAATGGCAGCGACGCCAGAATCGTTCATGAGATCCACGATGCGGGCGACGTTCTTCAGGTTGTTGTGAGTGTCGGAGATCACGCCGATACGCATGGCTTGAGTTCCTGTCTGTGACGCCGAACCGCTGGCTGCGTTAACTTAGCGGCAAACATACCGCTCACGAAAAAGGCCGGTCAGCGATGCTGACCGGCCTCAAGGCGGATCCCGGATTGGCAGCCTTTGCCTAGGAGGCCTTCTCAAGGATGTGAATGGCGCAGGCACTTCCGAGGCCGATCACGTGAGTCATACCCAGGCGAGCGCCAGCCACCTGTCGTTTGCCGGCTTCGCCGCGGAGGTGCGTCGAGACTTCGTAGATGTTGGCGATGCCGGTAGCGCCGAGAGGGTGCCCCTTCGACAGCAAGCCGCCAGACACATTGACGGGTACCCGGCCACCGAGCGCGGACTCGCCTTCGTCGATCATGCGGCCGGCTTCACCCTCACCGCACAGGCCGAGGTTTTCGTAGTGCAGTATCTCGGCAGTGGCGAAACAGTCGTGCAGCTCAACCAGATTGATGTCATCGGGTGACACGCCGGCCATTTCGTAGGCAGCCTTGGCAGCGAGCCGGGTGCAACTGTTCACGTCGGGCATCACCAGATCGCGCTCCTGCCATGGGTCGGAGGTCAGAACAGATGCGCGCACTTTGACTGCGCGATCCATCAGGCCAAGCTCGCGCGCTTTCTTCTCAGAGGCGATCACGGCTGCGGCTGAACCGTCAACGTTTACCGAACACATCAGCTTCGTGTTCGGATACGCAATCATTTCGGCGCCCATCACCACGTCGAGAGGCGTTTCGATCTGGTACATCGCCTTGGGGTTCAGCGTGGAGTGGTGATGATTTTTAACGGATACCTTGGCGAACTGCTCGAAGGTGGTCCCATAGTTGCGAGAATGCTCATGACCGGCCTCGGCAAAGACCGCAGGCATGGTGCCTGAACCCAGAAGGCCTTCCTTCGGAATGCCTTTGGCGCCACCAGCGCCACCGAGCAGGCCTTTACCCATTTGCTCAACGCCTACCGCGATCACGAGATCGTACAGGCCGGCTTTCACCGAGGCCCAGGCCTCGCGAAAGGCCGTAGCGCCCGTGGCGCAGGCGTTCGATACGTTCACGACCGGGATACCGGTCTGGCCAATCTCTTGCAGGATTCGCTGGCCGACCATGCCGCTGGCCTGGCCGAGGTTACCGCAGTACATCGCCTGCATGTCGTGAATGGTGAGGCCGCAGTCATCCAGCGCAAGCAGGGCCGCTTCAGCGCCGATGTTTGGCACCGTGCGGTCGGGAAACCGGCCGAACTTGATCATGTCCACGCCTACGATATATGCATCACTCATGGTCTTTCTCCTGGTGCCGCCGGCGGTTGTGCCAGCGCCTCGAAATAGTTAGGTGTTTGAATGGTTACGTGTTTGAACGGTTGCTCCGGTGTACTCAGCTCGCCGGCTTGAAAAAGTACGCAAGGTAGCTGTTGCCTTCCTTGTCTTTTCGGCCGAGGGCGTCGTCGTAAACGACCTCCACGGGCATATCGAATTCAACGTTAGCCGGGTCAGGGTCGATGCCGATGAGATTGCCTTTCACGGTGCCACCGCCGTCGAGATCGACAATAGCGCTGATATAGGGCACGTCGATGCCGGGAAATGTCCGATACACGATGCTGTATGAGTAGAGCTTGCCGGTGTTGGCCAGTTTGGTGGCGACCATCTGATCCCGAGAGCCGCACTTGGAGCAGACGGTTCGGGTGTCGCCGAGGTAGACCGCATCGCAACTGCTGCACTTGCAGCCTTGCAGGTAGGGCTCACCATCTTCCGGAATTTTCAGGTAGTCGACGGCGGGTAGTGGTGCGCTCATGGGTGTCCTCTTGAATACGTGCGTGACAGGGTGCGTGACTGAATACCCGGCAGGTGATCTACCCGGTAGTTGGGTTCGGGCCGTGTGAGCTGTCTGAC
The DNA here is from genome assembly GCA_964351875.1 of uncultured Pseudomonadales bacterium. Taxonomy (GTDB): domain Bacteria; phylum Pseudomonadota; class Gammaproteobacteria; order Pseudomonadales; family Azotimanducaceae; genus JANSWO01. Next base: position 8,444 of record CAYGQC010000094.1, on the reverse strand, counting down.
GGGCGGCTAACAACCCCCGAATATACCCCATGAAGCGGAGTGTCCCAAGGCCGCGCGAGATGGTGTCAAACCGCTAAGCTAATCAGCAAGTCCACAGTCGACCCAGACTTGGATACGAGTTAGTTTTGATCAATCGAGGTGAGGGGAGCAGCGATGAGATCTGTAAAGGTAGCCGACTATATGGCCACGCCGGTGGTGACGTTCCTACCGAACACCAGCGTGATCGAAGCTATGAATACGTTTCTCGACAAGCGCATTTCCGGTGCCCCAGTGGTTGCCGAGGACGGAGAACTGCTGGGGGTATTGTCCGAAGCTGACGTGATGAAGATCGTGATTCAGGACAGCTACTACGACGAGAACGTCGGCATTGTCGCCGACTATATGCACTCACCGGCGGAGACCATTCCCGCCTCCATGGATATCTACTCGCTAGCCGAGCGTTTTCTGCGAGACAGGCGCCGCCGCTATCCCGTTGTCAGCAATGGCAAGCTCGTGGGGCAGATCAGTCGCCGGGACGTGTTGCGCGCCGCGAGTGAGTTCCTTAAGCACCGATAGAAAGCTGCCGTCAGTTTTTTGCAGTGTCCGGGGTTAGCCAGCGGGAGCTGGATGTGGTCTGCTCAGCGACTGGTCTATCGAATCACACACGAATCAAATTCTATGCCCACCGCTGACAAACCGAGTATGGCGACGAAGCTCGCCTACGGCTTTGGCTCCGTTGCCTTTGGCGTCAAGAACAACGGCTTTGACTACTTTCTACTCATTTTCTATAGCCAGGTGTTGGGCGTCGACGCGGCGCTGGTAGGCCTCGCCCTTCTTATCGCGCTCCTGTTTGATGCCTTCTCAGACCCGCTCGTCGGTTACCTGTCTGACAACACTCACAGCCGCTGGGGTCGCCGGCACCCCTATATGTACGCGGCAGCTATCCCGGTGTCGCTCACCTATTTCTTCCTGTGGAATCCACCGGCCGATCTGCGTGGCAACGATTTGTTTGCGTACCTTGTGGTGCTCGCAGTCAGCATCAGGCTCCTGATCACGATCTACGAGGTCCCGAGCTCGTCGCTGGTTGCCGAGCTGACAGATGATTATGACGAGCGCACCAGTTTCATCAGCTATCGCTATTTCTTCGGCTGGACGGGCGGCACGTTGATCGCGACGTTTGCGCTTGGGTTTTTGCTGGTGGATACGCCGGAGGTTGCAGGCATTCGCAACGTTGTCGGCTATGGCCAGTATGGCGCTCTCGCCTCGGTGCTGATTTTCCTAGCCATTATCGTGTCGTCGGTTGGCACCCATAATCAGATACCAAACCTGCGCCAGCCGCCGCCGCGCCGTCCTATGACGCTGAAGAGAGTATTCGGTGAGTTGATCGAGACGCTCGCCAGTCGATCCCTTTTCGCGCTGTTCATGGCCGCCTTGTTCGGCGCGATCGCGACGGGCATGGGCGCAGGGCTCAACTATTACCTGAACAGCTACTTCTGGGAATTCAGCACGACACAGATCAGTTGGCTGTCACTGTCGGTCGTTCTGTCAGCAATCATGGCGCTGGTTCTCAGCCCGATAATCTCAAAGCGAATCGGCAAGCGAGCAGGCGCGATACGTATCGGCGTTGTCGCCTTTACGATTGCGCCGCTCGGCATATTTCTGCGCCTGTTGGGGCTGATGCCGGAGAACGGCGATCCTCTCCTGTTTCCGATCATCCTGTTGCTCACGGTCTTCGATGTCGCTCTCATCATCGCCTTCCAGACGCTTATGTCGGCGATGATTGCGGACGCCGTTGAAGAGAGCGAGCTGAAGACCCAGCGTCGCAGCGAAGGCGTGTTTTTCGCGGCCATCTCATTCTCGCGCAAGGTCGTTCAGGGGTTGGGTGTTGTGAGCGCAACGGTGGTCCTGACGCTGGCGCAGTTCCCCAAGGGCGCCGCACCAGGCGAGGTATCTGAGGAAACCGTTCGCGCCCTCGGTTTGTACTATGCGCCCACCGTCTTCATCGTCTGGATGATCATGATCGCGTTCCTGCGGCTGTATCGCATCGATCGCGCGATGCATCAGTCGAATCTGGAATCGTTAGGTCGAGGTTGAGCGGGTGAACGCGGCGTCGTTCATGTGGGTTTACAACTTGCCCGCAGGCGTTGCTTTTCAGGTCGGCGCGAACGGCGTAAGTCGTTAAACTGCCGACCCTCGTTTTAGTCAGGTAGTTTGTTTCGATGCAGGATATTCATGGCAAGACGGCGATCGTCACAGGCGCGGCGTCCGGTATTGGGCTGGGAATCACCCAGGCGCTCGTCGCCGAAGGCGTCAATGTTGCGATGCTCGACGTTGAAGAGAAGGCGCTGAATACCGCTATCAGCGCCCTTGGACCGATCAATGTAGACGTTCAGCGCTATGTGGTTGACGTCACCGCGCGCGCGGCAATGGCCAGTGTTGCGGACGATATCCGGCAGCATTTTGGTGACGTCCACATTCTGTGCAACAACGCCGGTGTTGCAAGTGGTGGCCCTATCGATCAGCTGACCTATGACGATTGGGACTGGTGCCTTGGCGTCAACCTGCAGGGCGTGATCAATGGTCTGCAGAGTTTTCTACCGCTGATGACGGGCCATGGCGGCGAAGGCCACATCGTGAATACGTCGTCGATTCTCGGCCAGGTCACGGGTGGCGGACAGGCGATCTACTCGGCGGGTAAGTTCGCGGTTGTAGCCATTTCCGAAGCGGCGCGGGTAGACCTCGAGCCGAAAAACATCGGCGTCTCGGTTCTCTGCCCCGGGATGATCGCGACCAACATCATTCAGTCGAAGCGAAACCGGCCGGAAGAATTGGCGGCGACTGGAACGCCGATGAACGAAGACGCGCTGAAATTCGTCGATGCCGTATTCGCAGCGAAAGGACTTGAGCCTATCAAGGTGGGTGAACAGGTCGTCCACGGAATTCGAAACAATCGGCCCTACGTGTTCACCCACGCGGGTTTGCGCGAGGCGATGGAAGCGCGTTTCCAGGGCATCCTTGATAGTTTCGATGGCAGCGAAGCTCCGGGCGGATCGCTCGCGGAGCTAGGTTTGCCCGATCCTGGCTAAGAACGGGTTAAGCGATAGCCGCCGAGCTAGTCTCGTTTGAGCGCCGCCCTAAGCAGATCGTTGATCTGCTTAGGATTGGCCTTGCCGCCCGAAGAGATCGGCGCTGACTTGTCAGCCTTTTCTTTGAACATCGATTTGCCGATCTTCAGTGGCGCGCGAGTGCCTTTCTAAGCAGATCGTTGATCTGCTTAGGATTGGCCTTGCCGCCCGTAGCCTTCATGATCTGGCCAACGAAGAAACCCAGCACTTTGTCCTTGCCGCTCAGAAACTGCTCAACCTGACCTGGGTTGTCCGCGATCACCTGATCGACCAGCGCCTGTAGCTCGGCGCTGTCACTCACCTGTTTGAGGCCGCGGCTTTCGATGATCTCATCGGCGCTGCCTTCTGCCTGCCACAGCGCATCGAAAACGGTCTTCGCGAGTTTGCCGGACAGCGTGTCGTCCGCCACGCGCGCGAGCAGGGTCGCCAATTGGTCAGGAGTTACCGGGCAATTCCTGATCGATACGTTGTCCCGGTTCAACGCCGCGGACAGCTCGCCCATCACCCAGTTGGCGGCAGGCTTGCTGGCGCCGCCCGCGTCCACGACGGCTTCGAAGTAGCGGGCGGTATCTGGATCGTCGGTCAGCAGCGCTGCATCGTATTCAGACAAGCCGAGCACGCCCACGTAACGCGCCAGTTTGGCCTCCGGCAGTTCCGGCAGCTCGGCCCGGATAGCATTTATGTAGGCATCGTCGATGATCACCGGTAGCAGGTCAGGATCCGGGAAGTAGCGATAGTCCTGGCTGTCTTCCTTGCTGCGCATGGCGCGAGTCTCGTCCCGATCCGGGTCGAACAATCGAGTTTCCTGGTGAATGCGACCGCCGGACTCGAGTACGTCTATCTGCCGCGCGATCTCGATGTTCACGGCGCGTTCGACGAAGCGGAATGAGTTGATGTTCTTGATTTCGGTTCGCTCGCCGAGCTCGCTGCTGCCCGCGGGGCGTATCGAAACGTTGGCGTCACAGCGCATGGAACCCTGGGATAAATCGCCGTCGCAGATACCCAGATAACGCACCAGTGTGTGTAACTGTCGGAAGTAGTTTGCGGCTTCCGCAGCGGATCGAATGTCCGGGTCGGAGACGATCTCGAGCAGTGGCGTGCCGGCGCGGTTCAGGTCGATGCCCGTCATGCCGTCGTAGTCTTCGTGCAGGGATTTCCCGGCGTCTTCTTCCAGGTGCGCTCGGGTAATTCCGACGATGCGCGATGTGCCGTCCTCCTGGCGAATAGTGAGCTCGCCTGCGCCGACGATGGGTTCGCCGAACTGGCTGATCTGGTAACCCTTGGGCAGATCCGGGTAGAAGTAGTTCTTGCGATCAAAGGCTGAGCGATGGTTGATCTGTGCACCGATCGCCAGGCCGAAACGAACAGCGAGGCTCAACGCCTCCTCATTCAGTACCGGCAACGTGCCCGGCATGCCGAGGTCTATGACGCTGGCCTGAGAATTGGGCTCGGCCCCGAAAGCGATGGAGCTGCCCGAGAATATCTTGCTCTGCGTCGCGAGTTGCACGTGCACTTCCAGACCGATGACGGACTCCCAACTCATCGCGCGATCTCCGGAAGCTGACGATGGAAATCAGTGTCCTGCTGGAAGGCATGGCCCGCCGCGAGCACGTTCACTTCGTCAAAGTGCGGGCCAATCAGCTGCAGACCGAGCGGTAGGCCGTTGTCGAATCCGCAGGGAATGCTCATGGCGGGCAGCCCTGCGAGTGATGCCGGCACGGTGAATACGTCCTGTTGATACATAGCCACTGGGTCCTGGCTCAGCTCTCCTAGCCTAAATGCGGGGCCGGGCGTCGTCGGTGCCATGATGAGATCAACTTGTTCGAATGCCTTGAGGAAGTCTTGCTGGATCAGGCGCCGAACCTTCTGGGCTTTGACGTAGTAGGCCTCGTAGTAACCGACGGACAATGCATAGGTGCCAGTCAGGATTCTCCGCTTTACCTCGGCGCCAAACCCCTCGCTGCGAGAACGGCAGTACATGTCAGCCAGATCCACCGGGTCACTGGCTCGATGGCCGAAGCGTACGCCGTCGTAGCGAGACAGATTGGTCGAGGCCTCTGCGCTGGAGATGACGTAGTACGCCGGTATCGCGGCGCCGGTATTAGCTAGGCTGACATCGACAAATTCGGCGCCGGCGGCCTCGAGCGTGCCGCGGGCGGCGTCGAAGGCAGTCGCCATGGCCGTACCCTCGATGCCTGAGAGATACTCCCGGGGAAGCCCGATGCGGATGCCCGTCTGCAGTTTAGGCATGCCGGCCAATGCAAAATCGGGTAATGCGGGCACGTCCGCAGATGTTGAGTCTCTGGGGTCGAAACCCGCCATGGCGGCAAGCAGCCAGGCGCAATCTTCAACGCTTGGAGCGATAGCGCCTCCCTGGTCGAGGCTCGATGCGAACGCGATCATGCCCCAGCGAGACACGCGCCCGTAGGTCGGTTTGATACCCGATACGCCGCAGAACGCGGCTGGCTGTCTGATAGACCCGCCCGTGTCCGTGCCTGTTGCCGCGGCTGCAAGGCCAGCGGCAACTAACGCCGCGCTGCCTCCGGAAGACCCACCGGGTGCGTTGGAGTCTCCCCAGGGATTGCGAACAGCACCGAACGCGCTGTTTTCGTTAGACGAGCCCATCGCAAACTCGTCCATGTTTGCCTTCCCCAGGGTGATTGCACCTGCCGCCTGCAAACGTTCAACAACGGTCGCGTTGTACGGCGGCACGAAGCCGTCGAGCATCTTCGATGCGCATGTCGTCGCCTGCGCTGCGGTGCAGAAGATGTCTTTGTGAGCGATCGGCACGCCGGTCAGTGTGTTGACGGAACCTGCGGATCTGTCGGCGTCCGCCTTGTCCGCAGCAGCACGCACGCCTTGTACATCGACGCTAATGTAGGCGTTCAGATCGCTAACGGTTATTGCGTCCAGATAGGCGTCAGTCAGCTCTCGACTGGATACGTCACCGGCAACCAATGCGCGCGCAACGTCAGCCAGGCCACGACGGAGGAGATCATGAATGCTCATTCCACAACTCGAGGGACGAGGTAGAGACCGTCGGCTGTTGCTGGCGCACTGGCCTGGTTAGCGTCTCGGTTGTCTGTCTCGGTGACGACGTCGCGCCGGAGCCGAGCACTCGCGTCCAGCGGGTTGGATAGCGGTTCGATGCCCTGCGTGTCGACGGCTTGCATTGAGTCGATCATCTCGATGATGCGGGCTAGCTCAGCGTGTGCGTGCTCGGCCTCAATTGGATCAAGGGCAAGCTGCGCCAGTTTGCTCAGATGTGTGATGTCGATTGAGTCGGACAACGTGGATTCCTCTCGGTGGGCGATGGCCCAGGGCGGACACGGCCTGCGCGAAGCGAAGCTACCGCGTGCGTGGCAATTTGCTGGCGTTCGCTAGGCGAGCACCAACTCGGCCAGCGTTTCCAGCTCTGCGCCGCTGCGCGCGGACACCAGCAACTGGGTGACTGGCGTGTCTTTCCAGACGCTGATGCGCTCCTTGATGCGCTCCTTCGGACCGACCAGTGAGATCTCGTCCGCGAGCTGGGATGGCACGGCGGCTGCGGCTTCGTCTTTCTTGCCGGCGAGGTAGAGGTCCTGAATCTTGTCTGCCGCTTCTTCAAAACCGAAGCGGCCGATGAGTTCCTTATGGAAATTGCGCTTCTTTGCGCCCATGCCGCCGATGTACAGCGCCAGCATGTGTTTGATGGGGATTAAACCCTGCTCGACGTCGTCGGTGATGTTCACAACCACGCCCTGGGAGATTTCAAAGTTCTCGTTACGGCCCTTGATGGATTCTGAGTAGACGTCCTGGCGGAAAGGTGAGTAGTAGAGCGGCAGCCAGCCATCGCAAATCTCCGCGGCCAAAGCGACATTCTTTGGACCCTCAGCACCGATGAAAATCGGGATTTCCTCGCGGTACGGGTGGATGATCGGCTTGAGCGGCTTACCAAGCCCCCAGGAGCCTTCGCCGGTGTACGGCAGCGGGTAGTGCGGGCCATCGCTTTGGACGGGTTCTTCCCGGGCGAAGACCTGGCGCACGATGTCGATGTACTCGCGTGTGCGCGCAAGCGGCTTGGCAAACGGCGCGCCGTACCAACCCTCAACGACTTGTGGCCCTGAGACACCCAATCCCAGGATCATTCGGCCTTCGGACAGATGATCGATGGTCATGGCCGCCATCGCTGTTGCTGTCGGCGCGCGCGCTGACATCTGGCAGATGCCGGTGCCAAGCCGGATCTTCGACGTGTTTGCGCCAATCCAGGCCAGTGGTGTCAGGGCATCCGAGCCGTAGGCTTCCGCGGTCCAGATCGAGTCGTAGCCCAGAGATTCGGCTGTCTTGGCGAGTTCGATGAAGCCGCGAGGGGGCTTGGAGCTCCAGTATCCTAGTTGCAGTCCGAGCTTCATCTATCGTATCTCCCTGTTCGTTTTCACTGACGTTGCCAGGCCTCTACCCAGCGTGGGTTGAGTCTACTGATCACGAAGGTGCCTCGCCTTCATCTCCGGGACATTGCCGCTATCGAGCGCGATACCTGAGCGGGTATAGCGTGCCCCGAGGACCAGGTGAGGATGTTAACAAAGGCGCGGGCAGCGCCGGTACGGCAAAGCTGCGATTTGGCGCTAGGCGGACGCTCTTGAGTGCAGCGCGCTCTGGAGCGCCGCTGATAGATCATGGCCGGATATCGGTTTCATGATGCAGCTATCGATATGCGAATGATCCACTTCCAGGTCGACAAACCCAGTGATTACCACAATCGGCAGCTCAAGCCCGGCTTCCCTGATTCTGGCCGCGAGCTCGAGGCCACTCATGATCGGCATGGCGTTATCGGTTAGTAGCAGGTCAAACTTTTCGGGTGCGGCGAGAAGTGTCTCGAGGGCGAGCGAAGGGGTGGAGAATGCGACGACCGAGTATCCCTCCCGGCGCAATAGTTCGGTTGTGACCGTCAGGACCGGCTCGTCGTCGTCAACGAGGAGGATAGTTTCAGCCGTCACGTCATCTCTCGAAGCCGTATCAAGGGCTGGCATTTCTATGGTCGGCGTCAGATCGGTCGATACCGGCAGGCAAACCGTAAAAGATGAGCCCAGGCCAACCTGGCTGTCGACGATGATGTCGCCGCCATGCTTGCGCACGATGCCAAGCGCGACCGCCAATCCGAGACCTGTACCTTTGCCGACCGCTTTGGTCGTAAAGAAGGGGTCGAAGATGTGAGGCAGCATGTCGCTCGCTATGCCGCTGCCGGTGTCGTGCACGGTGATGCTCGAGTACTTCCGGTTAGCTGGCTGGCCAGTGAGATCGCGACGTGCGGTGGCAAGTGTGATCTCGATCCTGCCACCGCTCTCCGGCAGCGCCTGGATT
>CAYGQC010000093.1:14845-15820 GCA_964351875.1 uncultured Pseudomonadales bacterium | reverse complement strand
CAGTTTAGGCCAGTAGCTCAATTGGCAGAGCAGCGGTCTCCAAAACCGCAGGTTGCAGGTTCGATTCCCTCCTGGCCTGCCATATGGTCCTTTGATCCGGTGAGGTTAACTTGAGTACATCCAACGAAGCGTCCAGTAGCGGTGTCATCGACTGGCTGAAATGGCTGGTTGTCATTGCTCTCGTGGGTGGTGGAATCTTCGGAAACTGGTTTTTCCGGGACGAGTCACTTCTCTACCGAGTTCTGGCGCTGGTCGCGATTGCCGGGATAGCCGCCTTTATCGCAGCTCAGACCGAGCGTGGCCGCAGTATTTGGACTTTGATGCGCGAAGCGCGGACTGAGATTCGTCGAGTGGTCTGGCCGACCCGGCAGGAGACAACTCAGACGACAATGATTGTGCTGGTGTTGGTGCTGATTTTCTCATTCATTTTGTGGCTGTTGGATTCGGGCCTTAGCGCCCTGGTCTCCGCGGTCATCGGGTAGGTAGCGAACATGTCGAAGCGTTGGTATGTCGTGCACGCCTATTCTGGCTACGAGAAACAGGTCGCGCGAGCACTAGGTGAGCGGGTCGCGCTGTCGGAGAAGGGCGATTTCTTTGGCGAGATCCTCGTGCCTACCGAGGAAGTGGTCGAGATGCGCGCTGGGCAAAAGCGCAAGAGCGAGCGCAAGTTCTTCCCGGGCTATGTGCTCGTAGAGATGGAGCTCAACGATGAAACGTGGCACCTGGTAAAAGAGACGCCACGAGTGATGGGTTTCATCGGCGGTACGGCAGATCGCCCTGCGCCGCTGACGGAGGCGGAAGCCAACTCGATTCTTGATCGCGTGGTCGAGGGCAGCGAGAAGGCAACGCCCAAGACTGTGTTTGAGCCCGGCGAGCTGGTGCGGGTTATCGATGGGCCGTTCAACGATTTCAACGGTGTTGTCGAAGAAGTGAATTACGAAAAGAGCCGGCTGAACGTTGCTGTGACGATTTTTG
>CAYGQC010000093.1:0-14835 GCA_964351875.1 uncultured Pseudomonadales bacterium | reverse complement strand
CATACCGCTCGCACAGTTGCGCTGCACGGTCCACGCCGGCACGCGATCGCCGCAGACGACCTTTAGTTTCTTGCCTTTGATGCGCGCGTCAACCTGTGAGTCGTCGCTAAGACGCAATCGCATGCGGCGGCTGAACGTTGCTGTGACGATTTTTGGTCGCTCAACGCCGGTTGAACTGGATTTTTCTCAAGTAGAAAAAGGCTGAGGACGCAAAGCGACCTCGTTTTGAAACTGCCGCCAGCGCGCGGCTTGTTCGGGGAGCGTTGCCGGCCGGTTTGTGCCGGGGTGGCGCGCGCTTGAACCCGATGGAGACAGATAGTCATGGCTAAGAAAGTCGAAGCCTATATCAAGCTGCAGGTGAAGGCCGGGCAGGCTAACCCAAGCCCGCCGGTAGGCCCTGCGCTCGGTCAGCACGGCGTTAACATCATGGATTTCTGCAAGGCGTTTAACGCGCAGACGCAGTCCCTTGAAGCTGGCATGCCGATCCCGGTCGTTATTACCGTGTACGCAGACCGTAGCTTCACCTTCATTACCAAGACGCCGCCCGCTAGCGTCCTGTTGCGCAAGGCTGCTGGCCTCGCGAAAGGCAGCGGTACGCCGAACACCGTCAAGGTCGGCAAGGTCAACCGGGCACAGCTCGAGGAGATCGCAGCATTGAAAATGCCCGATCTGACCGCGAGCGATATGGATGCCGCAGTTCGAACCATCGCCGGCAGCGCGCGTAGCGCCGGTATTGACGTGGAGGGCGTGTAGATGCCGATCAAGAGTAAGCGAGCTCGCGCTATCGACGAAAAGATCGATCGCACACGCGTCTATCCGATTGCTGAGGCTGTTGCCGTGCTGACGGAAACGGCGTCCAAGAAATTCACCGAGTCCTTCGATGTGGCTGTGAACCTGGGCGTTGACCCGCGCAAGTCAGATCAAGCTGTGCGTGGCGCAACCACGCTGCCCCACGGTACTGGCAAGACTGTGCGAGTCGCGGTGTTTGCCCAGGGCGACAACGCTGAGGCAGCCACTGGCGCCGGTGCAGACATCGTTGGTTTTGATGATCTCGCTGAGCGCATCAAAGGCGGCGAGATGGACTTCGACGTGCTCATCGCGACACCGGACGCAATGCGCCTGGTTGGTCAGCTCGGCAAGATTCTCGGTCCGCGTGGCCTGATGCCGAACCCGAAGACGGGCACCGTTACGCCCGACGTCGTGACAGCAGTTAACAACGCCAAAGCCGGCCAGGTTCAGTACCGGGCCGATCGTGGCGGCATCGTTCACGGCAGCGTTGGCCAGATCGGTTTCAGCGCCGACCATATTCGCGAGAATATCGAAGCGCTTATCGCTGACCTCAAGAAGTCCAAGCCGGCTTCAGCCAAGGGCGTCTATCTGAAGCGAGTTACGCTGTCGACCACCATGGGCCCGGGTTTGAGCATCGATCAGACGTCGCTCGAGAGTTAGAGGGTTAGAGAGTCAAAGAGTTGCCGGTTGCTGAATGCAGACCGGGAACGACGATCACGAACAGAATTTGAAGGTGTGCGGCCGAAAGGCGCGCGCACCGTCAAAGACCACGGGTGGCGCTTGCGCCCTAAACAGGAGCAGAGATGTTCCCAGCCCGTGCAGACGGTGAAGCCTCAACCAAGGTTGGATCTCGCCGTAGCTTTGCAAGACAGCGCTAGCCGTTGAATTGTGAGGCGAAGGGCGGTGCGGAAGGCAATTTTTTGTCGGAAGTGCTGCAACGTATGGACGGTCCGGGCTCGCCCGGTCCGAAACGCCGGAAACGGTGAAATCCAGGAGAACCTTATGGCACTAAAGCTCGAAGACAAAAAAGCGATTGTTGCCGAGGTTAACGAAGCTGCTGGGACGGCTCTTTCTGCTGTGCTTGCCGACTATCGTGGACTGACTGTGGATCAGATGACCAACTTGCGTGCGAAAGCTCGTGCAAGCGGCGTCTATCTTCGAGTCGTTCGCAATACGCTGGCTCGTCGCGCGCTGGAAGGAACTGAGCATGAGTGTCTGAAAGACGAATTCGTCGGACCGACCCTGATTGCGTTTTCCCAGGAGGAACCTGGTTCTGCTGCTCGTCTACTGAAAGACGGTGCGAAAGAGCTGGATGCGCTGGAAATCAAAGCGCTGTCGATTGGAGGGAAGGTCCTTCCAGGCAGTGATATTGACCGCGTAGCCATGCTGCCGACCCGCGATGAAGCGATTGCGTTGTTGATGAGTGTCATGCAGGCACCGATCGGCAAACTTGCACGCACGCTTAACGAGGTGCCGGCAAAGCTCACACGCGCTGTTGCTGCAGTACGCGACGCCAAGCAGGCCGCTGAGTAAACCAAGGCATAAAAGACACTACGGTATTTGGAGAAGACAATGGCTTTGTCAAAAGACGACATCCTTAACGCAATCGCTGAGATGAGCGTAATGGACGTGGTTGAACTCGTTTCAGCTATGGAAGAGAAATTCGGCGTTTCGGCTGCTGCTGCTGTTGCAGCCGCGCCGGCTGCTGCAGGCGCCGACGCCGGCGCTGCCGCCGAAGAACAGTCTGAGTTCAGCGTAATGCTGACCTCTGCTGGCGACAAGAAAGTGAATGTCATCAAGGCAGTTCGCGCAATCACAGGCCTGGGCTTGAAAGAAGCCAAGGCGGTGGTTGACGAAGCTCCTTCCGCTGTCAAGGAAGGCGTTGATAAAGCGGAAGCTGAAGACATCAAGAAGCAGCTCGAAGAAGCTGGCGCACAGGTTGAGCTCAAGTAGTCGAGCAATATGCCTGTCAGGAAATCGCTGGCTGCAACAGTGTGTTGCGGCCAGCGTTTTCGTGCGCGTTTAGAACGCGCGATTTGAGTTTGATCGTGGGTGAATTGGCCTGACGGCCGGGAGACAGCAATGGCGTACAGCTTTACCGAGAAGAAGCGGATTCGCAAAGACTTCGGCAAGCTTACCGATTCGATGGAGATTCCATATCTGCTATCGATCCAGGTGGACTCTTACGAGCGGTTTCTGCAGACGGGCATAGCGGCGGACGATCGCGCCGAGTCAGGTCTGCATGCGGCATTCCGATCGGTTTTCCCGATTGTCAGCTATTCCGGCAACGCCGCGCTGGAATACGTTGACTACCGCCTCGGCCAGCCCGTATTCGACGTGAAAGAATCTGTGCTGCGTGGCATTACCTACGCAGCGCCACTGCGCGTGAAAGTCCGGCTCATCATTTACGATAAGGAGTCGGGCAATAAAGCCGTCAAGGAAGTGAAGGACCAGGAAGTCTATATGGGCGAGATTCCGCTCATGACTGAAAATGGTACCTTTGTGATTAACGGTACCGAGCGCGTGGTTGTCTCCCAGTTGCACCGCTCACCGGGTGTGTTCTTCGACCATGATCGAGGCAAGACGCACTCCTCGGGCAAGTTGCTCTATAACGCTCGCGTAATCCCTTACCGGGGTTCCTGGCTTGACTTCGAATTCGACCCGAAAGACTGTGTCTTCGTTCGAATCGACCGCCGCCGCAAGCTGCCGGCAACGATTATGCTGCGAGCGCTGGGCTACAGCTCGGAAGAAATTCTGGAGCAGTTCTTCGATAAGAACACGTTCTATATTAAGAAAGACGGTGTCATTTCAACAGACCTCGTGCCCGAGCGGCTGCGTGGTGATGTTGCGAGCTTCGACATCGTGGCGAAAGATGGCACGGTCATTATCGAGGAAGGTCGCCGAATCACGGCGCGCCACGTGCGGCTGCTTGAGGACTCCGGTCTGAAGCGTCTCGACGTTCCCCGTGAGTACCTGCTCGAGCGTGTTACCGCACTGGATGTGGTCGACGGCGAGACCGGCGAGATTGCGGTGCCCTGCAACACGCTGATCACCGAAGAAGTGCTAGAGCAACTGCTTGAGCTCAAGGTCGACAACATAGAGACCATCTATACAAATGATCTGGATCGCGGCTCGTTTGTGTCCGATACGTTGAACATCGACAGCACCACCACACGCCTTGAAGCGTTGGTGGAGATTTATCGCATGATGCGCCCGGGTGAGCCGCCGACCAAAGAAGCGGCAGAGAACCTGTTCAATAACCTGTTCTTCTCCATTGAGCGGTACGACCTGTCGGCCGTTGGCCGCATGAAATTCAATCGGCGTCTCGGCCGTGAAGAGATTCTCGGTGAAGGCGTGCTCAGCAACGAAGACATCGTTGAAGTGCTGCGCCTGCTCATCGAGATTCGCGACGGCAAAGGCTCTGTGGACGACATCGACCACCTGGGTAACCGTCGGGTTCGCTCGGTCGGTGAGATGGCTGAAAACCAGTTCCGTGTCGGCCTGATTCGGGTTGAGCGAGCGGTTAAAGAGCGTCTTTCCGTCGCGGAAGCTGAAGGCCTGATGCCGCAGGACATGATCAATGCCAAGCCGGTTGCGGCGGCGGTCAAAGAATTCTTTGGCTCCAGCCAGCTCTCCCAGTTCATGGACCAGAACAACCCGCTGTCGGAAGTCACCCACAAACGTCGGGTCTCTGCACTCGGGCCAGGCGGCCTGACTCGTGAGCGCGCTGGTTTCGAAGTGCGCGACGTACACCCGACTCACTACGGTCGAGTCTGCCCAATTGAGACGCCTGAAGGGCCGAACATCGGCCTGATCAACTCTCTGGCAACCTACGCGCGTACGAATAACTACGGTTTCCTGGAGTCGCCCTATCGGCGCGTATCCGGAGGCAAGCTGCGCGACGAGATCGAGTACCTGTCAGCCATCGACGAAGCTGAGTACGTGGTCGCTCAGGCAAGCTCTGTGGTCAATGAAAAGGGCGAGCTCACTGAAGAGCTGGTCAGCGTTCGGCATCAGAACGAGTTTGCCAAGACGCCAGCCGAGAACGTCAACTTCATGGATGTGTCACCCAAGCAGGTGGTTTCCGTGGCAGCGGCGCTGATTCCGTTCCTTGAGCACGATGATGCTAACCGAGCGCTTATGGGCTCGAACATGCAGCGTCAGGCGGTTCCGACACTGCGCGCCGAAAAGCCGCTGGTGGGAACTGGCATGGAGCGCAATGTCGCACGTGACTCCGGCGTCTGTGTGGTTGCTGCGCGCGGCGGCAAGGTTGTCAGTGTTGATGCCGGACGCATAGTCGTTCGCATTCGAGATGCGGAGATCGACGCCGGCGAGGCTGGCGTTGATATCTACAACCTGACCAAGTTCACCCGTTCGAACCAGAACACCTGCATCAACCAGCGCCCGCTGGTGAAGCCCGGTGACCAGGTTGCGCGTGGTGACATCCTCGCGGATGGCCCTTCAATTGATATGGGCGAGCTCGCGCTTGGCCAGAACATGCGCATCGCGTTCATGGCCTGGAACGGCTACAACTACGAGGATTCGATTCTCGTCAGCGAGCGTGTGGTGAAGGAAGATCGATTCACGTCGATCCATATTCAGGAACTCACCTGTATCGCTCGAGATACGAAACTCGGTCCGGAAGAGATCACCTGCGACATTCCGAATGTCGGCGAAGGCGCTCTGGCTAAGCTCGACGAGTCAGGCATTGTCTATATCGGCGCTGAAGTGGTTGCCGGTGACATCCTGGTCGGCAAGGTAACGCCAAAGGGCGCGACCCCGCTCACGCCGGAAGAACAGCTTCTGCGCGCCATCTTCGGTGAGAAGGCCTCGGACGTGAAAGACACGTCTCAGCGCGTTCCCACCGGCGTCAAAGGTACCGTCATCGACGTCCGCGTCTTCACTCGCGACGGTGTTGAGAAAGACCAGCGCGCGAAGGATATCGAGCAGGCTGAGCTTGCTCAGGTCCGCAAGGATCTGGATGACGAATACCGCATCATGGAGTCGGCGACTCTCGACCGTCTGCGTAGCGCTCTTCTGAACCAGAAAGCAGCTAGCGCTCCGGGCCAGAGCAAGAGCTTCACCGTTGATGCCGACTATCTGTCTGGTTTGAACACCGACGACTGGTTCAAGCTGCGCATGTCTGACGACTCTCTGAACCAGCTACTCGAGCGCGCTGAGGCGCAGCTCAAGGAGCGCAAAGAGGGCATCGAAGCCAAATACAACGACAAGCGCATGAAGCTTGAGAGCGGCGACGACCTCGCGCCGGGCGTCCTCAAGATCGTCAAGGTTTACCTTGCGATCAAGCGACGTATCCAGCCGGGCGACAAGATGGCTGGCCGGCACGGTAACAAGGGTGTGATCTCCGTGATCATGCCGGTTGAAGACATGCCGTTCGATGAGCGCGGCGAGCCGGTCGATGTGGTTTTGAATCCATTGGGCGTCCCGTCTCGCATGAACGTCGGCCAGGTGCTCGAGACGCACCTCGGCTGGGCGGCTAAAGGCATTGGCGAGAAAATCGAGCGCATGCTGGAGGAGCAGAAGAAGGCTTCAGAGCTGCGCAGCTTCCTGGACAGCGTCTACAACGGTATCGGTGAGAGCAACGTCGATCTCAAGTCCCTGAACGACAGCGAGATCATGGAGCTTTCCCGCAATCTGAGAGGCGGCCTGCCAATTGCTACTCCGGTGTTTGACGGCGCTTCAGAGGCTGAGATCAAGCAGCTACTCGCCGCGGCGGACTTGCCGGCTAGTGGCCAGACGACGCTGTACGATGGCCGTAGTGGTGAGAAGTTCGACCGCCCGGTCACGGTCGGCTACATGTACATGCTGAAGCTTAACCACCTGGTTGACGACAAGATGCATGCCCGTTCGACGGGGTCCTACTCTCTGGTGACGCAGCAGCCGCTGGGCGGAAAAGCCCAGTTCGGTGGCCAGCGCTTCGGAGAGATGGAGGTCTGGGCACTGGAAGCATACGGCGCGGCGTATACGCTGCAGGAGATGCTTACGGTGAAGTCGGACGATGTGAATGGTCGAACGAAGATGTACAAGAACATCGTCGACGCCAATTTCCATATGGAACCTGGCATGCCGGAGTCGTTCAACGTGCTGGTTAAAGAGATCCGCTCGTTGGGTATCAACATTGAACTCGAAAGCGAATAGGCGAGGAGAAAGGCATTGAAAGACTTACTCAATCTGCTCAAAGCTCAGCAAGGCATCGTCGAAGAGTTCGACGCCCTGCGCATTGGCCTCGCCTCCCCGGAGCTGATTCGCTCCTGGTCGTTTGGTGAAGTCAAGAAGCCGGAGACCATCAACTACCGTACGTTCAAACCCGAGCGTGACGGTTTGTTCTGTGCGCGCATTTTCGGTCCTAACAAGGACTACGAGTGCCTGTGTGGCAAGTACAAGCGGCTCAAGCATCGCGGTGTTATCTGCGAGAAGTGTGGCGTTGAGGTCACGCTGACCAAGGTTCGCCGCGAGCGAATGGGTCACATCGAACTCGCCAGCCCGACGGCTCACATCTGGTTCCTTAAGTCGTTACCTTCGCGTATCGGCCTGCTGCTGGACATGACGCTGCGGGATATCGAGCGCGTGCTCTATTTCGAATCGTTCGTTGTGATCGATCCGGGCCTTACCGACCTCGAGCGCGGTCAGCTGCTATCGGATGAGGAATACTTCAACAAGCTCGAAGAGTTTGGTGATGAATTTGTCGCGAAGATGGGTGCAGAAGCTATACAGGACTTGCTGCTGAGCACGGATCTCGATGACGAGATTTCGCGCCTGCGCGAAGAGATTCCGGCGACAAACTCTGAGACCAAAATCAAGAAGCTGTCCAAGCGCCTGAAGCTGATGGAAGCTTTTGTCGCGTCGGGCAACAAGCCCGAGTGGATGATCATGACGGTTCTGCCGGTCCTGCCTCCGGACCTTCGACCGCTGGTGCCGCTTGAGGGTGGTCGTTTCGCGACGTCCGATCTGAACGATCTCTATCGTCGGGTGATTAACCGCAACAACCGCCTGAAGCGCCTGCTCGATCTGAACGCGCCTGACATTATCGTGCGTAACGAAAAGCGCATGCTGCAGGAGTCTGTGGACGCGTTGCTGGATAACGGCCGTCGCGGTCGCGCCATCACTGGCTCGAACAAGCGCCCGCTGAAGTCGCTCGCCGACATGATCAAAGGCAAGCAGGGCCGGTTCCGTCAGAACCTTCTCGGCAAGCGTGTCGACTACTCTGGCCGCTCGGTCATCGTGGTCGGCCCGACGCTGCGCCTGCACCAGTGCGGCCTGCCCAAGAAGATGGCGCTCGAACTATTCAAACCGTTCATCTTCGGCAAGCTCGAAGCTCGAGGGATGGCGACGACGATCAAGGCGGCCAAGAAAATGGTCGAGCGGGAAACGCCGGAAGTGTGGGACATCCTCGCGGAGGTTATTCGCGAGCATCCCGTGCTGCTGAACCGGGCACCAACGCTTCACCGGCTGGGCATCCAGGCGTTCGAGCCGGTCCTTATCGAAGGTAAGGCTATCCAGCTGCACCCACTCGTTTGTACGGCATACAACGCCGACTTCGATGGTGACCAGATGGCGGTACACGTACCGCTGACGCTGGAAGCGCAGCTCGAATCACGCGCGCTCATGATGTCGACCAACAACGTACTCTCGCCGGCCAATGGCCAGCCGATCATCGTGCCGTCCCAGGACGTTGTCCTGGGCCTGTACTACATGAGCCGCGAGCGCGTGAATGCGAAAGGCGAAGGCCTGATCTTTGCCGACAGCGACGAAGTGCATCGTGCGCACGCCAGTGGCCAGGTGGATCTGCAAGCTCGCATCAAGGTGCGCGTTGAAGAGATCCTGGTTTCTGAGGACGGTAAGCGCGAGACCGTTCGCCGTCTGGTCGATACCACCGTCGGGCGAACGCTGCTCTACGAGATCGTGCCGAGCGAGCTGGGCTTCGACCTAGTTAACCGCTCCATGGACAAGCGCGCGATTTCCCAGTTGATCAACGCCTGTTACCGGAACGTTGGTCTGAAAGAGTCGGTCATCTTTGCTGATCAGCTCATGTACACGGGCTTCCGTCACTCGACAGGCTCAGGCGCCTCGATCGGTGTAGAAGACTTCGTTATTCCCGATGCCAAGAAGCAGATCATCGACGAGGCGCTCGAAGAAGTCTCTGAGATCGAAAGCCAGTACGCCTCAGGCCTGGTAACGCAGGGTGAGAAGTACAACAAGGTTGTCGACATCTGGTCGCGAGCTAACGATCAGGTTGCTCGATCCATGATGGACGGGATCTCCAAGGAGAGCGTCATCAATCGGGACGGCGAGGAAGAGCAGCAGGAGTCGTTTAACTCCGTCTACATCTACGCTGATTCCGGTGCGCGGGGCTCGCCGGCGCAGATTCGCCAGCTCGCTGGTATGCGCGGGCTGATGACTCGCCCGGACGGCAGCATCATCGAGAACGCCATCACGGCGAACTTCCGTGAAGGCTTGACCGTTAACGAGTACTTCATCTCGACCCACGGTGCTCGAAAGGGCCTCGCGGATACCGCGTTGAAGACGGCAAACTCCGGTTACCTGACACGTCGTCTAGTAGACGTCGCCCAGGATCTCGTTGTCACCGAAGTCGATTGCGGCACCAACGACGGTCTGTTCGTCAACGCGATTATCGAAGGCGGCGACGTCGTTGAGCCATTGGCGGATCGCGTACTCGGCCGGGTTGTTGCCGAAGACGTACTCAAGGCAGATGGCAAGACCGTCATCATTCCTGCAGGAACGCTCCTCGACGAAGCCTGGGTAGATAGCCTGGACGAGCTGGGTGTTGACGAGATGCGGGTGCGCAGCGCCATCAGCTGTAAGACCAAGTACGGCGTCTGCAGCACCTGTTACGGACGCGACCTGGCCCGAGGCCACCTGGTCAACGTTGGCGAGGCGGTTGGTGTTATCGCCGCCCAGTCCATCGGCGAGCCCGGTACACAGCTCACGATGCGTACGTTCCACATTGGTGGTGCGGCGTCACGAGCAACGGCGATCGACAACATTCAGGTCAAGCACGGTGGCACGGTTCGCCTGCACAACCTCAAGACGGTCGAGCGCGCCGGCGGCGAGCTGGTCGCGGTATCCCGTTCGGGTGAAGTGGCGATCGCAGACGAGCACGGCCGTGAGCGTGAGCGTTACAAGCTGCCGTATGGTGCAGTGATTACCGTAGCCGATGAAGACGTTGTCGATGCCGGCGCAGTCATTGCGCAGTGGGACCCCCACACACACCCGATTATCACCGAAGTGCGCGGCGTCGTTCGATTCCAGGACATGCAAGACGGCTTGTCGATCAATCGACAGACGGATGAGCTGACGGGTTTGACCAACATTACCGTTCTTGATGCCAAGGATCGCTCGACAGCAGGTAAGGACCTGCGTCCGGGTCTGCGCCTGGTTGATAAGAAAGGTGATGATGTGATGCTGGTCGGTACGGATGTTCCGGCCCACTACTTCCTGCCTGCAGGCGCGATTCTGAGCCTGGTCGACGGTGAAGAGATCGGTGTTGGTGATGTCGTTGCGCGTATTCCTCAGGAAGGCTCAAAGACTCGTGATATCACCGGTGGTCTGCCGCGAGTTGCGGATCTGTTCGAAGCGCGTAAGCCGAAAGAACCGGCGATCCTGGCGGAAGAGTCGGGAACCGTCAGCTTCGGTAAGGAAACCAAGGGCAAGCGCCGGCTGGTCATCACGCCACCGGAAGGTGATGCTGTCGAGACGCTGATTCCCAAGTGGCGGAACATCGGCGTCTTCGAAGGCGAGAGTGTTGAGCGAGGCGAAGTGGTCTGCGATGGCCCGTTCAGCCCCCACGATATTCTTCGTCTGAAAGGCGTGCCGAGCCTGGCGGACTACATCATCAACGAGATCCAGGAGGTTTATCGCCTCCAGGGTGTGACCATCAATGACAAGCACATTGAGGTCATCGTTCGTCAGATGCTGCGCAAGGCTGAAGTGACGGATTCCGGGGAGTCCGAGCTGATCCGTGGTGAGCAAGCCGAGTACAACCAGATCGTGGAAATCAACGAGCTGATGGAGTCGGAAGGCAAGTCCAGGGTCAAGTTCGAGCGTTCGCTGCTGGGTATCACCAAGGCGTCGCTCGCGACCGAGTCATTCATCTCTGCGGCTTCCTTCCAGGAAACCACACGAGTGCTGACCGAGGCGGCTGTCACTGGCAAGCAGGATCATCTGCGTGGCTTGAAAGAGAACGTGGTTGTCGGTCGCTTGATTCCGGCTGGAACGGGCCTGGTGTATCACGCAAACCGAAAGCGCCGCCGAGAGGAAGAGCTCGCTGCCCGCATTGCGAAAGAGCAAGGCGCATCGGCAGACGAGATCGAACAGGCGCTGTCCGAGGCATTAGCCGAAGCTGGTGACTCTTCGGAGTAGCTGGCTGACGGGGCGGTCGCTGCGGTGATATGACTTCTCCGCAGCGCTTGCCCACTGGCCTTCGTGCCTTTACAATCGCGCGCCCTCGCCGCTGGTCCTTGGATCGGTTGCGGTTCGCGCGCTTTTGCGAGCCGAGTGAGGCCGCCTGGAAGCTTAGCCGGGCCTTGAGAGTTGATGGCAGCGTTGGCCGGGTCGAAGGCGGCGCATAGACACATTCGAATACAAAGAGACGATTAACGTTATGGCAACGATCAGCCAGTTGGTACGCAAGCCGCGCAAGCGCAAAGTCGACAAGAACATGGTTCCCGCACTGCAAGCCTGCCCGCAGCGCCGCGGTGTTTGCACCCGTGTCTACACAACCACGCCAAAGAAGCCGAACTCGGCCCTGCGGAAGGTGTGTCGTGTCCGGCTGACCAACGGTTACGAAGTCTCATCTTACATCGGCGGAGAAGGCCACAACCTTCAGGAGCACAGCGTTGTGCTTATCCGCGGTGGCCGGGTTAAAGATTTGCCGGGTGTTCGATATCACACCGTTCGAGGCACCCTCGACACCTCTGGTGTCGCCGATCGACGTCAGTCGCGCTCCAAATACGGCACCAAGAAGCCGAAATAGGCAGGCAAGTCGGTTAGCTTCCGCAGCGGATTCGGCGGGCCGATCGCCCGCGCAGTTTGAGTTTGCAGTCGCGGAAAGATCAAACACATACGCGTTGCCGCAATAGTTTTGCGGCGTGCGAGTAAGGGCCGGCGACTTGCCGGACACACCTGAAGAACGAAGGAAAATACGATGCCAAGACGTCGCGTTGTCGCCAAACGGGAAATCCTTCCCGATCCCAAGTACCACAACACTACAGTGGCCAAGTTCATCAACCACGTCATGGTCGATGGCAAGAAAGCGGTCGCGGAAACCATTGTCTACGGTGCGCTCGGTCGAGTTGAAGAGCGTGGCATGGGTGATCCCGTCGAAGTGTTTGAGAAAGCGCTCGAAGCGGTTGCACCGTTTGTCGAAGTAAAGTCTCGCCGAGTTGGTGGCGCGACTTATCAGGTGCCCGTCGAAGTCCGACCTTCCCGTCGCAACGCTCTGGCAATGCGCTGGTTGGTAGACAGCGCGCGTAAGCGTGGCGAGAAGTCGATGGCGGCGCGCCTTGCAGGTGAGTTGGGCGACGCGGCTGAAGGCCGCGGATCTGCGGTTCGCAAGCGTGAAGAAACGCACCGTATGGCAGAAGCCAACAAGGCGTTTTCTCACTACCGTTACTAGCCAGAGGTCCACGGGCTAGCCCAGTCAGCGGTTAGCCCGATCAGGCAGCCTGTTTCAGGCGCCGATCGCTCCGCACTCGACAAAAGGCCGCAGCGGCAACGCTTGTGGCCTTTTGCCAATACGGCAGAGCGATTTGGTCACTAAATCGACACACAAACGAACGTAAACAGAATCAGGTATCGGAGAGCATCATGCCTCGCACCATCCCGCTCGCGCGCTATCGCAACATCGGCATCGTCGCCCACGTGGACGCCGGAAAGACCACCACTACTGAGCGCGTGTTGTTCTACACAGGCCTGTCTCACAAGATCGGTGAGGTTCATGACGGCGCGGCCACCATGGACTGGATGGAGCAGGAGCAGGAGCGTGGCATCACGATCACGTCTGCTGCTACCACCTGTTTCTGGAGCGGCATGAATCAGCAGTTTGACCAGCACCGGGTCAACATCATCGACACGCCTGGACACGTTGACTTCACGATTGAAGTAGAGCGTTCGCTGCGGGTACTCGATGGCGCGGTTGTGGTTTTCTGTGCGACCTCCGGCGTTGAGCCGCAGTCCGAGACGGTTTGGCGTCAGGCCAACCGCTACGAAGTGCCGCGTATCGTTTTTGTGAACAAGATGGACCGCTCCGGCGCTAACTTCCTGCGGGTCGTTGAGCAGATTAAAGAACGCCTCGGCGCAAACCCGGTGCCGATTCAGTTGGCTATTGGCGCGGAAGAGAATTTTAAGGGCGTTGTGGACCTTGTCCGCAACAAGGCGATCTACTGGAACGAAGAAGACCAGGGTCTGACCTACGACCTGGGCGACATTCCAGAAGACCTCAAAGAGCTGGCGGCAACCTACCGTGAGCGCATGGTCGAAGCGGCAGCAGAAGCTAACGAAACGCTTTTGGAAAAGTACCTCGAAGGCGTTGAGCTGACCGAAGAAGAGATTATTCAAGGGCTGCGTATCCGTACGCTGGCTAACGAGATCGTGCCCGCTCTATGCGGCAGCGCGTTCAAGAACAAGGGCGTGCAGGCCATGCTCGACACCGTCGTTCAGCTTCTCCCTGCGCCTCCGGAAGTGAAGCCGATCGAAGGTCTCAATGAGCAGGACGAGCCTGAGACCCGTGCTGCGGACGACGCTGCACCGTTCGCGGCACTCGCCTTCAAGATTGCGACGGATCCGTTTGTGGGAACGCTCACCTTCTTCCGCGTCTACTCAGGCGTACTGAACTCTGGCGACCAGGTGTACAACCCGGTCAAGTCCAAGCGCGAGCGCGTCGGCCGAATGGTGCAGATGCACTCGAACAACCGAAATGAGATCAAAGAAGTTCGCGCGGGTGATATCGCGGCTGCTATCGGCCTGAAAGACGTGACCACCGGCGACACGCTGTGTGCGATGGACGCAATCGTTACGCTCGAGCGAATGGAATTCCCGGAGCCCGTAATCTCGGTTGCGGTTGAGCCTAAGTCAGTTGCCGACCAGGAAAAGATGGGCGTCGCGCTGGGCAAGCTGGCCCAGGAAGATCCCTCGTTCCGCGTTCAGACAGACGAAGAGTCAGGCCAGACCATCATCTCCGGTATGGGTGAGCTGCACCTGGACATCATCGTTGATCGCATGAGGCGAGAGTTCTCGGTAGAGGCAAACATCGGTAAGCCTCAGGTGGCCTATCGCGAGACGATTCGTGGCACCGTAAATCAGGAAGGCAAGTTCGTTCGCCAGTCGGGTGGACGCGGCCAGTACGGCCATGTCTGGGTCAAGCTTGAGCCTTACGTCGATGAAAACGGTGAAGCCACCTACGAGTTTGTTGACGAGATTGTCGGCGGTGTTGTTCCGCGTGAGTACATTCCAGCCGTCAGCAAAGGCCTGCAAGAGCAGATGCAGAATGGTGTCATCGCGGGCTATCCGTTGATCGGTGTTCGCGCAACTCTGTACGACGGGTCTTTCCACGAAGTTGACTCGTCGGAGATGGCGTTCAAGATCGCAGGTTCTATGGCGATGAAAGAAGGCGCTATGAACGCGAACCCGGTTCTGCTGGAGCCCGTGATGTCCGTCGAGGTCGTTACGCCGGAAGACTACATGGGTGACGTCGTAGGTGATCTGAACCGTCGTCGCGGCATGATCGAAGGCATGGATGAGAATCCAGCCGGCAAGATTGTCCGCGCCCTCGTGCCGCTGTCGGAAATGTTCGGTTACTCAACCGATCTGCGCTCGGCGACTCAGGGTCGAGCAACTTACACGATGGAGTTTTCCAAGTATTCGGAAGTGCCGTCCAATATCGCTGACGGCATCAGCAAGAAGTAGTTTTCTTTATCAACCAACGTCCTTAGACACACGTTTGGAGAGATCGCAATGGGCAAAGAGAAATTTGAGCGTAAAAAGCCGCACGTAAACGTCGGCACGATT
>CAYGQC010000092.1:0-15877 GCA_964351875.1 uncultured Pseudomonadales bacterium | reverse complement strand
ACGCACTGCGTAGCACGGGCTACCCGCTCTTAACGATCGCGCTGGTCTGGCTGTTTGCAAAAGTACTCACACGCTCATCAAGTGGTGGCTCGATAAGCTTAAAAACGATGGCCGCACTCGCATTCGTCGCCGGGATCGGTTTTGCGGGCTACAAACTCTACAACGGCGATTGGTTGATCCCGGCTGGTTTGCCCGGCGCGAGCTCTCCGGCTGCTGCCTTCAGCTTTATTCGCGACGCATCTCGCGTTGGTGGCTCGCCACTGTCGCGCGCGTCGATCCCTCGTCTCGAGCATCTACTGGCCAATGAGTTTGCAGGCGCGGCGGACGGTGATCATGGAAACGAGATGAACGGTATGCGTGTGCAGTTGGTATCTGTCCAGGGCGTACGCTTGCTCTTCGCCCCGGTTGCGCGCTACGGATCGCTGAGAGGTCAATACTACGCCGGTATTCAGGGTGATCAGGTACATCTGGTTTTCTGTGTGGCGAACGCGCCGGATCGGGCAACACTAGAGGATGCGGCGTGTCGCGAAGAAGTCGAACGCATTGTCGGTTCCTCGCTGACTGATGACGCTGCGCTGGAGGCGGCGTAAGCTAGACTGCGCGAGTTCGTCAGCAATCCGGTGGTTCTTCCAGCATGAATAGACAGCCAATTCTGCTTCCGTGTACTCGCTTGTTGCTAACGTTGGGTTTGATCGTTTTGATGATCACGAGCGTCGCGCGTGCCGGGCACCATGAAGAAGCCTTGGCGCCTGTGGATGCTTCCTCTGAGGCCATCGCGATGACCGTGCTCGATGCGTTCATGCGGACGTTCAACCAGCGCGATCCGGCTGGCCATGTTGCAACCTATCACTTCCCTCACTATCGGTTGGCTCGCGGCGAGATGGCAGTCTTCGCAACGCTAGAAGAGGGCGAGACGGCGCATCGATCGCTGTTTGAGGCATTGCCGAAAACGGGTTGGCATCAAAGCGAGTGGTTGCGACGCACAATTGTTGGTGCCAGCGCGACGAAGATTCACGTGGCGACTCGCTTCAGAAGGCTTCGAGAAGATGGCAGCGTGATTGGCGAGTACGATTCGCTTTACGTGCTTGCCAAGGTGGATGGCCGATGGGGCGTTCGCATGAGATCCAGCTTTCTCTAGAAGAGAAAGGCGCTAGACCAGAAAAACGCCCGTTCTATACCGCTTGGAAAAATTCAAACTGGCCCACGCGTTGCGGGCTTAGCGCGGGCTTCATCGATGACCCAGATGTCTGGGCCGATCGTGACCGTCACGACACCCTCGTGGCTTGCGTCAACGGACGCCTGTTTGCAGTCTAGCGCGGCGAGTAGTTCGCCCACTGCGACCAGGCGAGCTTTCGGTGCTTGATTACCTGGGGCGTAGGGCATAGAGACCTGCAACGGCGTTGTCTGCTCGCCGCACCGGGCAGTGAAATGAAAGTCCACGTGTTTGCTCCTGGTTTGCGCGCTGCGTGAGCCTGGCTCCAGATTGCATCATCAATGCTATCGAGAGCGGCAGAGGGCTGATGGTCACGCGAGTGGAATGTAGATACAAGATGGCGTCTCGTCGTTTCGCACGCGAAAACCTGAGCGATCTGCTTCTGCCGCTCATAGGCCCATGTCTCGCTGGATGCCTCGGCGCCTGTTAGATTGTCTATCGCGTGAGAAGTCCTTGGTCCTAGTTATGCGTCTGGCACCCAGGGCATTGATCACAAGTTGAAATTTCCCTGGGGAGGGAGCGATGAAGAGATACGTTGCGTCTGAACGGTGGATAGGTGGCGCCTTGCTGTTGGCGGTGTTATTCGGCTGCGCTGGCACCAGCTCAGATTCACAGTCGCATAGCGGCCACGGCGAGGATGCATCCGCTGGTGAGCTCACGCCCATTGATGATCGCACGTCGCCGTTGCTCGACGGGATTGGCTCGCTCAGTTTTCCCATCAGCACGGATGTGCCGCTGACTCAGGCGTATTTCAATCAGGGCCTGACGCTGGCCTTCGGCTTCAATCACGCTGAAGCCGTGCGTTCGTTTGAAGAGGCCGCGCGCCGGGATCCAACGTGCGGTATGTGTTTCTGGGGGGTTGCACTCGCGCTCGGCCCGAACATCAACGCGCCGATGGCAGCGGATGCTGTTGTGCCGGCATGGCAGGCGATTCAGCAGGCACAGGCGCTGAAGGCTCAGGAAACGCCGGCGGAGCAGGCATACATTGACGCACTTGCTGCGCGCTACAGCAAAACCGGTAGTGATCGCGCGGAGCTGGACGCGGCCTATGCCGGTGCAATGGGCGAGCTTGTGCAGAGTTACTCAACAGATCTGCATGCCCGCACCCTGTATGCGGAAGCGCTCATGGATCTGATGCCATGGCAGTACTGGAACGATGATGGAAGCGCTTCTCGGCCGGAGACGATGATGCTCGTGAGTGAACTGGAGGCGGTTCTCGCGATTGATCCTGAACACGCGGGTGCTGCGCACTTGTACATCCACGCAATGGAGCGCTTCGAGCCGGAGAAAGCTGAAGCGGCGGCTGATCGACTCGGTAGCCTGGTTCCCGTCGCTGGCCACCTTGTCCACATGCCCTCGCATATCTACTTGCGGCTCGGCCGTTACGCCGATGCGGTTGATGCCAACGTCAAAGCCGCGGCCGCTGATGAGGATTACATTGCACAGTGCAACGCGCAGGGGCTCTACCCGGCCGCCTACTACCCGCACAACGTCGACTTTCTCTGGTACGCGGCGATGATGGACGGGCGTCGCGAGTTGAGCCTTGCGACCGCGACCAAACTGGCAAGTCACATAGACCCGGCGATGGCCGCGAGTTTCCCTGCGATGCAGCGCCACTTGCTGGCACCGGCATTCACCCATATCCGGTTTGGCGAGTGGGCGGCAGTTCTGCAGCTTGACGCGCCCGCGTCCGTCGAGGAGCTACCGTTTATGGCGGCGATGTTCCACTACACACAGGGACTGGCGAATGCGGCGCTCGGGCGTAATGAGGCGGCGAGCGCGCAACTCGCGATGCTGGGCGCAGTGATGGAGACCGAGGCGTTTGCACAAGTGACCATGATGGCGCCAGGAGTCGCAGAATCGCTCGCGACAATGGCGAGCCTGGTCGTGGAAGCTCGTATCGCGCGCGGTAGCGGTGAGCAAAGCCGGGAGCTTGCGTTGCTTGAGCGGGCGGTCGATATTCAAAACGCGCTCCCGTACACAGAGCCGCCAATGTTCCATCTTCCGTTGCGTCAGGTACTAGGAGATGCGCTCCTGGAGGCCGGTGAGCCGGCGCAGGCCGCAGCGGTGTTTGCGCGGGATCTGGAACAGTTTCCGAAAAATCCCTGGTCGCTGTACGGATTGGAGATGTCCCTCGAAGGCGTGTCCGGTGTTGAAGAGGACGTGCGTGGTGCTCGTGAGTTGGCCTGGAGCCGCTCGGATGTCGAACCGATGGTCTTTCACTAGAGCCGTGCAAAGCAGACAACCTCGCTTTGGCAACGAAATCTTAATCCCGCTGCGACAAGGACAATCGCAATGAGCCAACTGAATCTGCCGGATAGCGAGCTGCTTGAGCTTGTCGAACCGATCATGGACAACCTGATGGCCGGCTCAACGGCGATTGATCATGCGATGCATACGCGAGATTTCACGGGGCGAATGCTCGACATGGTTAGCCCCGAGCGTCTTGCTCAGATGTGCGAGAGCTATCAATCAGAGTTGGGTTTGTTCACGAGTCGCGAGCTGATCAGCATCGTTCGTCGGCCGGACGCGGTCGCTGTGCTTTGGCGTCAGAACTTCTCGAAAGCGTCCGGCAACTTTGTCGCGGAAGCGTTATTCGTGGAAGAGCGTGGCCGGTTGCTTGTCGACCACGCGATGGTCTGGTGACTTCTGCCTGAGCGAACTGCCGAGCTGCTGAGGCAGGAAGGGCCTGCAATTTGCGCCCAACGGCAACCAGGTTGCGGGTATCGTATGCGGTTGAGTTTCAATACGCAGAGACGGCTGCGTCTAGGCCAAATGAGCGATCCTGGAAGGTATGTCTGAGTCCCGGCCACCGGTAGCCTATCAAGGCGATGACGCGTTCGTCTTCGTCAGCTATGCGCATGCGGACGGTGATCGAGTTGGGCCTCTGATCTCGGCGCTGACAGAGTCTGGAATCAATCTGTGGTTCGATGAAGGCATTGCGCCTGGTAATCAATGGACAGCAGACCTGGCTAACGCAATCGAACGTTGCAGCGCTTTTCTGTACATCGTGACGCCAGCTTCAGTGGCTTCCGATCACTGCGTTAACGAAGTCCATTTCGCGATCAATCGCGGCAAGCCTTTCCTCGCGAGTCATCTCGATGCGACGAACATGCCGTCGCACCTGGAGCTGATGATCGGTCAGCGCCAGGCGCTCATGGCCTACAGGTTTGATGAGCCCGAAGCGACCCAACGTCTATCGACTGCGCTCGAGTCCCTGCTGGATGGCCCGCAGCAGCGCTCCGGTCCGGATGACGAATCTAACGTCTCGCAAGCTTTGCCGCCTGTGCGCTCGGTTGGCTCGTCGCGCTGGGTCTGGTGGGGAGGCGCGTTGACCGTGTTGCTTGCGGTCGCATTCTTGTTGCGAGCGTTGCTTGCGCCGCCGCAGCTGTCGGGCGCGATCGCGGTGTTGCCTTTTAACAACTACACACCGAATGACGCCAGCTACCTCAGCGACGGTATGGCTGATGGCCTCATCTCCCAGCTTGCCAGGCTTCCCGAGGTGCGCGTCGCCTCGCGGGTCTCGAGCTTTGCGCTAAAGCAGGAGCTGACCGCCGGCGCGTTGAGTCTCGCGGATATCCAGCGCCGCCTGAACGTCGCGCACATACTCGAGGGCAGTATTCGGCCGGGTCGCGACGAGAGCGGCTTGCTCATTGATGTGCGCATGGTGGAAGCGTTATCGGACGATACGGTCTGGTCTGGCCAGTGGGACACATCCGACATTCCGATGTTGCGGGTACAGTCGGAGATTGCGCTCCGCGTTGCGGAGCTACTGACTCCGGATTTGTCCGGGGAGAATAAGACACGCCTCGAGACGGTGGTAACGACGAGTGAGCCGGCCTTCGACGCATGGCTACTCGGCCGAGACTTGTTGCGCCAACCGCGCTCTGCGCGTGTGATCGATGAAGCCCAGGCAGCCTTCCAACAGGCGATTGATCTGGATGATAGTTTTGCCAGTGCCTACGCCGGCCTGTGCGAGACCCACCTGACCGAATATTCGCAATCGATCGAACCCGTGTCGTTTGCGCTGGCGAATAAGGCGTGTGCTCAGGCGCTGGATCGGGATCCTGATCTGGCGGAGGTGCGCCTGTCGCTGGGCCGTTTGTATCGAATGTCCGGAGACTACTCGCGCTCGCTCGAAGAGATCGAGGAGGCGTTTGCTCAGCAGTCGCATGGCATCGATCTGACCCAGGCTCACCTTGAACGGGCGCTTACCCTGGATGCCCTCGGGCGAAGCGAAAAGGCCGAGGCGGATATCCTTCAGGCGATCGAGCTGGAGCCCGGCTATTGGGGGGGCTACTTCGCGTTGGCTAATTTCTACTATGACCATGCGCAATACGGCAAAGCGCTGGCCGTTTACACAGAGGTTGAAGACCTGGTGTCTGATGACACCGCGCTGCAGCACAGCATCGCGGGTGTGCGCCTGGCGATGGGTGAATTCGATGCGGCGCTGGCCGGTTATCAGTACGTCGCATCCAAACAGGAACCGGTTGCCCGCAGGACGCTATCTAATCTCGGAACGACACATTACTACCTGGGCTGTTTTGATGAGGCGGCGATCTACCAGCGCCGCGCGGTGAACAGTGCGCCGAATGATCACCGAGTGCTTGGCCGGCTGGCCGAATCCTGTCGCTTTGTAGCCGGCGCCGAATCCGATGCGCAGGCGCTGTGGCGACGAGCTGTAACCCTGGTCTCGGTGGAGCGCAATTCAACATCGTGGAGTAACAAGGGGCTAAAAGCCGTGTACCAGGCTCATCTTGGCGATTTCGCCGAAGCTCAACTCTCGATTGATGCCATGTGGGGCAAAAACCCGGTGGCTGCCATCGCACATTTCTATACCGGCATCGTACAAGCGAAACGGGGTGACGAGCACGGAGCGCAGGCGAGCGCACGATCAGCGCTCGCTGCTGGATTCCCACTGGCGCTTTTGGAGAACGATCCGGATTTCTATGCGCCGTCGGCATGTTCACTACCCCAGCGCGCCGATCTCGCCGTTCAATCATGTCGTATTGACAGCCATAGCCCATAGGTGAATGCTGGCTGAACGAAATCACACTGTGGGGGCTAGTGATGGAAAACCGTAATTTGCTATCTGTGGCGGAAGATCCGAATCCATCGGAGCGTCCAGGTCCAGCGGAGCGGCCTGGGCCGGCCGAGCGGCCGGGACCAGCGGAACGCCCAGGGCCGGCGGAACGACCAGGACCCGCGGAACGGCCAGGACCTGCCGAGCGCTAACCGCGCTAATACTCAAACCATTCAGTATCTGCACTGAACCGACGTTAACGGTTGGCGAGTTCGTGACCACTACTATTAGAGGTCGTGCCTGATCGTTATATTTTCTTGAAGGACTAAGGCATGGCAGGCAAACACGCGCTGTTGATTGGCGTTGATCGTTACAGCCTTCTAGAGGATCGTTTCCAGCTTGCCGGCTGTGTCAACGATGCGAAGCTCATGGCGTCTGTGCTGACCGGGCGTTACGGGTTTGCGCAGGAGAACGTGATCGAGCTGCATGATCAGGGCGCGACGCGAGAAGCGATTCTTGGGGGCATGGATACGCTGCTTGAGCGGGTGCAGGCTGACGACATAGTCGTGTTTCACTTCAGCGGCCACGGTTCGCGGCGAACGACCGCTAATCAGGAAAAGTCTGGCGGTAAAGACAGCACGATCATGCCCCACGACAGCGGCCGCAGCCCCGATCCGAACCGGGACATTGTCGATGACGAGATCTACGCCTGGCTTACTCAGCTCGCTGAGAAGACGCGCTATATCACTCTGACCTTCGATTGCTGCCATTCCGGCACGATTACTCGAGATGTTTTTGGTGGTGCGGTTCGCAGCGTCGAAGCGGATACGCGTTCGCTGGAAGATATGGGTGTGTCGGTGGTGAGCTTGCCCGCGAGATCGAAACCGCACGCACAGGGGAGTTGGCTGGGCCAGAGCAATGCGTATGTTGTGCTCTCCGGTTGTCGCGAGAACGAGAAGTCGAACGAATACAGTCACGGAGAGGGCGATTCGTCTCGAAACGGGGCGCTGACCGTGAACCTGTCCAAAGCGCTGACCGGCGCCGCGCCTGGCAGTACATACAGGGATGTGTTCGAGACGGTCTGCCAGGGCGTGACGTCCATGTTTCCCAATCAACACCCGCAGGTGGAGGGGCAACTGGATCGGGAAGTGCTCGGTGTGACCGATATCGAGCCGATGCGTTACGTTGCGCTATCTGAAGTGAGTGGCGCGCAATGCGTGTTAGCCGGAGGTGCCGCCCATGGCGTGCAAACGGGAGGGCGCTGGGCGGTCTATCCAATCGGTACCAAGGTCCCGCGAGAAGACCTTCGCTCCGGACTGATCGAAATCACTTCGGTAAACGCGTTGACGAGCGATGCTCGGGTGTTGGAAGGAGAGGGCGCGATTGCCGCAGGCGCGCGTTGTGTCGAGATTTCGAAACCCGCAGTCAAGCCGATGTTGATTGACGTCAGTGCGCTTAGCGCTAGTGACGCGACGCTGCTCCGCGATGTGATTGCGGATAGCGCGTTTCTGGATTGCGTCGACAGCTCAGACAGCGCGGATGTCCGGGCGTACGTCATCACGCCGCGAACGTCCGCGGGCGATGCTGACCCCATGCCGCAGCTCGGTGCTGTCGTTGAACCTGTATGGGCGATTGTCGGCAGTGATGGCGATCTTGCCATGCAGACGCATTCAGCGATTGGCGCAGCGGCGATGAAAGGCCTGGCGACCGATCTGGAAGTCGTTGCGGGCTATCGCCGCGCCCTGGCTTTGGAGAATCCGGCAAGCGAGCTGGACGTCTCGTTCAACATCTACAAAGAGCTTGAGGATGGCGAATGGGAGTTGGCCAACGGCGGTGCAACCACGTTCCGCCACGGCGACAGCATAGCGATTGAGATTGCCAACCGAACGAGCGATCCGGTGTGGGCCAGCATTTTGCAGTGCAGCGTTGATAAAGAAATCTCGCTGCTCTACCCGCCCAACAAAGATGGCGAGCGAATCGAGGCGAACACGACATTTGTGTTTGGACGGGACAAGCGGCGCATTCGCCTGGCAATGCCCGAAACGGATGAGATCGATAGCGGTATGGAAACGTTCAAGGCGTTTGTCAGTACGGCATCGACCGACTTTTCCTGGTTATGCCAGAGCGGTGCCTATCGCCCGGAAGTCGCCGGCAAGGACAAACCCAGGCTGCGGGCGGCGATGATTGTCGGTGACGATGAAGACAGTGACGACTGGATCAGTATCAATCGAAGTTACGAGCTGGTTCGGTAACTCGGAGAGAGCATATGAACTATCAGGAACTCACCATTGACTTTGTCGGCAAAACAGCCGATGGCGAAGGCTACAACGTCAAAGTCGACAGTTCTCTGGGTTACAGCGCGGAACAGGAGATCATCATTCCGGAAGGGGCGTTCGATAACGCCAGCCAACTCGATGGCATGGTCCGGGGAGAAACGCGTAAGGCGCAGATTGATGGTGACATCACGATGCTGGAGCCGGACGCGTACGGCGAGCAGTTGTTCGAAGCGTTGTTCACGGGTGATGTCCGGCGGGTCTATGACAAGTCGTCGGGATCGGTTACCGATAGTGAAGGCAGCGGGCTGCGCATCAAGCTGCAGTTCAGTCTGGCGGACGGTGACGCGAAATTGGCGGAGATACCCTGGGAGCTGATGCGCGACGCCGCCGAGATGCAGTATCTCAGCCTGAATCGACGCACGCCGATCGTTCGCTACGTGAACGCCCAGCAGCGATTGAACCTCGAACCTTTGCACGGACCGCTCAGAGTCCTTGTTGTTATGGCGAGCCCTAGCAGTGAAGCTCAGCTCGATCTGGATCGAGAGAAAGCGTTGATCGAGAAGAGCTGGGCTGCGGATCCGAACGTAGAGGTTACGTTCCTGCAGCACGCGACAAAGCGCCAGTTGCAGGAAACGATCCCGGGCTATCACGTCATGCATTACATGGGCCACGGCGTGCACAGTGACGGTGGCGGCGGTTCGATTGTTCTGGAAGATGACGATGGCAACGCGGATCTGCTGGATGCGGATCGACTTGGGCAATGGGTTAAAGGTGAGTCGCTCCGGCTGGTGGTGCTCAATGCTTGTGAGACAGCGAAGAGCAGCGAAGGAAAACCATTCGCAAGCGTCGCGCCAAGACTGGTGATGGCTGGCGTACCTGCGGTAATCGCGATGCAGTTCCCAATCTCTGATGACGCGGCCATCGACTTCTCGACGATGTTCTACAACCGCCTGGTACTTGGTGACCCTGTGGATGAAGCGACGGCGCGTGGCCGCGGGGCGATTTCAGCCGGCGCTGGTGGTGATATGGAGTGGGGCACGCCGGTGCTGTTCATGCGCGCGCCCAATGGCCAGCTTTTCTCCAACAACACATCCGGGGAAATGCTGCAGTCGACGGTATCTGGCGTGACGCCGGTGTCCGTGCCACCGCCTGATTTGACGGTCTCAGGCGTCAGTGGCGTGTCACCTGTACAGGCCGCACCGCCGAAGAAAGGCACGCCGTACGGGCTGATTGCAGGTGGTGTCGTGCTGGCGTTGGTTGCGGCTGTTCTCATTTGGATAATCACACTGCCTGAGCACTCGTTTGAGTTTGCTCAGAAAGACGTTGTCACCTCGATCAACCAGCCAGCTCAATTGATGCTGACACCAATGGACGAGTCGTTTTCCGCCAGCGACTTCCGTGACTATGTGGTAGACGTCGAGGGAGACTATGCGCTTCAGTTCGACCCAATCGAGAGCATGACAGATGGCTGGCGGATCAGTCCCTACGCATCCGTCGAGGGGCGCTATGAAGTAAAAGCCCGGGTAGTGTCGACGTTTGAACTCGACGGGCTTAGCGAAGCTGAGCAGCTCGATGTGCGCAACAAAACGCCCTGGATACGCACGACAGTGCAGGTAGAGATTCGCGCTGAAGCCCTCGAAGTATTGAATGGGTTACAGCAACAGCTAAGCGATCGCTCAGTATTGACGGAGGATCTCTACCGGGACATCTACGACTATGGCTACGCTGACCAGCTTGGCTCAAAGGCCGGCGACTATCAGGACTTGCTGATGAGCATGAGCGGCCTGTATGAAGCGAAAACCAATGCAGATGACGCGGCGGCTAACCGACTGTTGTCGATCGACTACAAGGCGCAAGCCTATTCAAGCTACCTTGATAAGCTGGCTGCGGTGCGCGGGTTAGAAGCTTCCGAGTCCGGTGAAGGCAGCTTGCAGCGCTCGCGCCTGCAGCGGCTGCAGACGATGCCGCGTCTGGAATCGGTGGCCCTGTGTACATCTGGCAACTTCTGCTCTGGCCAATCGACGTTTACGAGAAGCGGTATCTACCCCGCTATTGTGTTCCCCCCCGCCTATCGTGGTCAGACTCTGACGTTCGAGATCTATTCGGACGCTGATCGAGTTGCCAGCCACGATTTTGTGATCGAAAACAACTCTCAACAGTACGGCTATTTCCGAAGCCCAGGGCGTGGCAACTATCAAGTTGTGCTGTTTAACTCATCCGACGATATGCTCTGGCAGCAGGCGATTACTATTCAATAGAATGAAGCCGAATTTTGTGTTGGTTGCTGAGCGAGAAGGATCATGCCGCGTTCGATTGTAGTTGCACCGCGTGCCGGGTCTTCAAGTCCCGGCGATAGCGCAACACGGGGCGGCCTGGATGATGATGAGTTTGCGAGGGCCGGCGGGCCACCGCCGGATGATTACACCGATCGACTCGTCAAGCTGATTCCTGCTGAAGTGGTCGCCTTCTATGTGTTTGCGGTTTCGTCGCTGGAGACGGCGGCGGATGCGCAGGCGGTGCAGGGTTTACTGACCGCGGCGCAATGTCCGGGTGATGTGTCGGTGGTCGCTGCGAACGTTGCGACGGGCGCGCCTTGGCTG
Source organism: uncultured Pseudomonadales bacterium (assembly GCA_964351875.1). GTDB lineage: Bacteria > Pseudomonadota > Gammaproteobacteria > Pseudomonadales > Azotimanducaceae > JANSWO01. The sequence goes on along the minus strand of CAYGQC010000092.1, from coordinate 4,765 downwards.
GTGTTGTTGTTCACCGCGTTTGCTACCTATTTCTATCTCAAGTTCCCCCTTAAAGTGACGGATAGCCGGCAGCTGGCGATTACTGTCGGCGCGTTTTGTGTCTGGGCGTTCAGTCTGGGGTTTCCGTTTAGTCAGTTTGCCTGGTACCAGGAAGCTTATGGCGGTGTGGTACTGGCTGCGTATACGCTGATCTCGCCCCATATCCCGTTACAGGCTGAGTTAGCGAAAGGCTAGCGTTTTCTCTATGCGACACCGGCAGGATAGGAGGCTAGATGACCTTTCGATCCAAGATTGATACCTGGGTTTGGCTCGCGTTTGCTATTTCCATCGTAGCGGTCGCGGTGTCGGCGGCGCCCGCTTTTCTAGCCGACGACGTCGCACTGCCCTTTGTCTTCGCCACGCTCGGGGCATGTGGGCTGGCCATGGGTCTGTTTCTCTGGATGCTGTTGTCGACGTACTACGTTGTTGAAGAGCAGACGCTTCGAATCCAGAGCGGCCCGTTTCGATGGCGCCTGAAACGCGACGAGATACGCACGCTTAGCCGAACGCGAAGCCCGTTGTCTTCGCCGGCGCTGTCACTTGATCGAATAGAAATACGTTACGGCGCCCGCGGTCGTGTACTGGTCTCACCGGAGGACGCGCAGGGTTTTGCGGCCGCCTTGGGGGTGCCGATTGACTAGGCTGTTGTCGCTGCGGTTGGCGGGGCTTGCGCTGGCTTTCGCCTCGGTACTTTGGCCGGCTAATGCTCACGGGTGTCGTTGCGCCGAGCGAACGCTTGCCGACTACTACGACTCGGCGTCCGAGGTGTTCGTGGGCAAACTGACCGGGACCGAGGTCATCGACGACGAGCGTAGGGAGTTTCACTTTGCCAGGCACGGTGAACCCTACAAGCCGCTGATCGATACCGAGACGCCCCTGCGCTATATCAGTAACCGCTCGAGCGCCGCTTGCGCAGTCACGATGGATGTTGGTGCAACCTATATTGTGTTCGCAGAATACGATCGCGACAGCGGTATTGGCTGGCTGACTAGCTGTAACGGTACGCGGGTGCATCAATCAACGGAAGGCGATGCCTTCGGTTTTTCGGATGTGCCCCCTCGGTTTGTTGTATCCCAGCTTACCGCGCTGTCCGGTCTTGATGCTCTGGGTCGAAGCAGTCGGCAGGTGATTGATGCGGGTGATGTCGATAACACGGCCATCGTTGGGTTGCTCGATATCGCCGCGCTCAGCCATACCGACAACGTTCCGCTGTTTGCGAAGCCCGATTCAGCAGACAAGCCGGAATCGCATATCCGCAGCTATGACGATGTGCAACATCGCGAGTCGGGCTACGAAGTCGACGCGGCGCTTGTGTATGCCATCGCAAATGACTGGTACAAGGTGAAGCGCTCTGATGGGTCGTTCGCGTGGCTTGGTCCAGATGCGGCCGGCACCTACTGGCCACTGGAATCGCTGTTGCCGAATCGTTTGAACTACCTGACTGACCAATGGAATCGGCTGCTGTGGCCCATGTTGGGAGCCGGATTGCCGAGTCGACTGAGTTATGCGGGCGAGAATCGTCCGCGTGAGCAGCCGGTGAACGTGCTGGCCGCCGAGCGAATTGGCGGTAGCCTGTGGTTGGAAGTGGAAGTGCTGAAATCCAGCCCCTGTGAAAGTGGTGACTCGCGTGCAACTGCGCGTGGTTGGATTCCGGCGTATTCCCCGCAGGGGGAGCCGGTTGCCTGGTATTACTCACGCGGTTGCTGAAATTTTTTCGGCTATTTAAATCTTTTGGAGGATCTGTCATGTCTCAATCCGTGCGCTATCTGAGCGCCCCGTTGCTGGCGCTGGTGCTCGCCATTGTCGGCTGCGGTGACACTGAAGCGGAGAAGCGTGAAGCTGACATTGAAGCGCTGGCCGAGCGCCATGGCGTAGACGCTGACGTTACGCTGGACGCTGATGGCAATGTAGCCAGCGTGCAATTCGATTCGGGTAACACGAGTGTGGGCAACAATTTGAGTCTGCCGGATGGCTTCCCCGGCGATGTGCCCATCACCGAAAGCTGGAACGTGATGAGCGTCAGCCAGATTCCCCAGGGTGGATTCATGGTTCAGGCTATGAGCGAGGCGTCTAGTGAGTCGGTTGTCGCGAACGTCCGTAGCGCTATGAACAGCGACGGCTGGAGCGAAGAAGGCTTTGAACAACCAACGCCGCAGATGTCCCAGCTGGCATTTGGCAAAGACAATCGCATGACGAAACTAAACATCATGCAGATGGGTCAGACGCAATTGATGATTCAATTGGTGACGATGGACAAACCTAATCAGGGATAGCCGGTTGATCACGGCTTAACCGACTATCTGGAGAAGCCTTTGTTTGCACTCGACCACGTCAATATCTACGTTCGCGATGTCGCGCGAAGCCGCGCTTTCTATGAGCCGGTGTTCGCGGCATTCGGGTTTTCCGCGAATCGTGAGTTTGGCGAGGTTGCGGTTGGATTCGGCGACGGCGCATATGCGGTGTTCGCGATTGTTCGCAGCGTCGAGGCGAATGAAGCCGGGCATGTCGCGTTCCGTGTTGATGCCAGGGACAAGGTTGAGGCGTTCTACCAACTCGCGATCGCAAGCGGCGGGGTTTGCAATGGGCCGCCTGGACTTCGTCCTCACTACCATGAGCACTACTTCGCAGCCTTTGTCCGGGATCCGGATGGTCACAACGTTGAGTGTGTTTGCCATGTGCCCGGATGAGCTCGCCAGCCTCGTACGCGCCCAGTATCACCTTCGCCAAACGCCATTGGGCCTTGATGCCTGGGGCGTCCGGCGCCTCATCGTACTCGCGCGGACGCTGCCGGTCATCGAGATCGATCCCAATGCGATTGCCGAGCTCGACCGTGATCACTGGTTTTTCCATAGCGACGACGAGCCAACACCCAGACGGTTTGTTGAGCACATGCGTCTGGTCAATGAGGCTGACCTTGCCTACCCCATCATTCTGGACGCTTCTGGCAAGCTGATGGATGGCATGCACCGAGTCTGCCGGGCGGTGCTTGAGGGCCGCGAGCATATTCGCGCCGTGCAGTTCGACCTTGATCCTGCGCCGGACTTTACAAATTGCGATCCGGCGTTGCTGCCCTATGACGGTGAGCGCCAGGCGGAGACCTGCTTCAGGTCGGTTTGATCAATCCTCGTTGAAATGTACGGTGAGAAAGCGGCCAGCGTTGTCGCGATCGACCGCCAGTACATCCAGCACAACCGCGGGCGGTATCCCGCCGAGGATGTGAGGGAACAACTCGTCGTCGGATCCAGAAAACTCGGGTTGCTTGTCACCAACCGGGGCCGTGCCTTCAAATACGACGGTTACGCCGGCAGCTTTCAGCGAGTCCGTGGTCATCTGCAGGCACAGCCAATCTCCTGGTACGTCGGTATAGAAGTGGTTAGCGACGTTCAGTAGCAGTTCTGGGTTTGCAGTCGCATGGGTGAAGCCGTCCTGCTCGTAGGTCGGCGGATAGTAGATTCTGTCGTTCTCGAGTGCGGCCTGCCACAGATCAGCCTGAATGAGGTGGAATAGGTTGGGGTGGTCTAGATGAGCTTTGCTCATGGGCTTCCCTTTTTGAATTGATCAGCCTGAGCGGCTCGTCGCGTGTCGCTCATGCATGGAGTTTGGTGAACAGGGTGAATGATCGCGAGTCTGGCTGCCGCGTGTGCCTGCATTGAGGCATGATGCAAGCCGGATCGGCAACCTGTTGCTGGTCGATCACAATACGGTAGCTGCGGTTTAGAATCATGGACAACACCTATGAAGAACATCCGTCGGCGACTCGCGCTAGTCGCGCTGGTCGTCACCGATTACGACGCGGCGATTGCCTACTACACCGAGGTGCTGGGCTTTGAGCTTGTGGTGGATGAGCCCCTGGACGATGCTGGCAAGCGCTGGGTGGTCGTTGCTCCCTCGGCATCTTATGAGGGGTGTCATCTGTTGCTGGCTCTCGCGGATGGTGACAAGCAACAATCGTCTGTTGGTCGGCAGGCAGGTGGTCGCGTTGGCTTCTTTCTGCACACCGAGGACTTCGCTTCAGATTTCGAACGCATGAGCCGTCTTGGCGTTGTCTTTGAAGAAGCGCCGCGTGTTGAAGTCTATGGCACCGTTGCAGTGTTCCAGGATCTCTATGGCAACCGGTGGGACCTGCTGCAACCAAACCCGCTCGATAAGGATTCTCAATGAAAAGAATTTTCTTCGTAACCGTTCTGGTGCTCCTCGTCATCTGGGGCCTGGCCTACGCGATCGGTATCGAGCCGGTTGATCGTCGCCCGGGCACTCGGCTGGCGGGTGAGGCAGCGGCGCTGCCGAGCGATTGGGTGTTCACGGACTCGGTTATGGAAGTTCATCTTGAAACCTATCCCTGGTACGGCATCCCGTTTTCCGTGACCACAGTGCTGGCGCGCGATGGTGATGCGTTGTTTGTGCCTTCGATCTATGAGGGCGTGGCGACCTTTCCCGGCACTAAGTTCTGGAACAAAGTAGTTGTTAATGACCCGAGCGTTCGGTTGCGTGTGGGCGATCAGCTATTCGATATGAGAATCGCGCCGATCACCGACGCGCAGGAATTTGATCGGGCGTTCGCGGCGCTTGGTCGTAAGTATCCGTTCTGGGCGGACAAGACCCCAGAGGACGAATCTGCGCGTACCTTTGCTTTACTGCGACTTCGACCGCGCTAGCTCGATTGAAGTCAAAGACGCGCCTGGCGCTGCCCGATGGTTATCGGTTTGCCTTGGGCAGGCCGGAACTG
>CAYGQC010000091.1:0-16010 GCA_964351875.1 uncultured Pseudomonadales bacterium | reverse complement strand
GGGCTGGAACGCTAGATGGATGCCATCAACAACGTACGCTGAATATCGCCATTCAGCCGCAGGACCCAGTTGTTGTAGCTGCGATGAATCTGGCCGTCCTTGTACTTCATGTTGGTGCTGTCCTTGTACAGAATGGAGTAGCTGGACTGGCTGTACGGGATCGTGATTTTCACGACGTGGGAGCGCAGGATAAGCGTGCCTTCCAACTCACCCGATCCAGCGGGCTTGATGACCCAGCCGCGTTCTGCGCCCGCAGCCATGATCAATTTTTGTACCTGGCTCATGCTGAAGCCTTCGGGAATTGGCGCATCGTCAATCGTGTCGATTGGCTTCAGCGCCAGCGCAGGCGCGGCGACGATCGCCAGCATCGCAACGAACCAGTAGCGAGCCATTGTGCGTGTGTTCATGTTGGGGAATCTCCTTTCATCGTATGTCACTTAGCGGGCTGTTAGGCCGAGCGTTTGTCGGTCTGTTGGCAGCAAGGTTACTGCAGTGAAGCGCCTCTCGCAGCATCTATCCGGTCAACACCTACCCTCCTGCATGTCACGAGCGCCATCGAGAACAAGACCGACAGCGAGTTGCCTAAATCTCGGCGTGTATGCCAGTCTGGTCTCAGGTCGCAATCAGCGATCGACTCATAGTCTCGGGGAGAGAAACATGATGAGCAGACAAATTGCGGGCAGAACGCTCGCGCGCGCATGTGCGGCGATGGCGATGGCGAGCCTGCTAGCCCTGCCGGCCAACGCACTTAACATAGTCCTGACTAACGACGATGGCTGGGACGCGACCGGCATCCAGGCCATGAAGACGGTCCTAGTCAGCCAAGGTCACAACGTCATTCTGACCGGCCCCTCTGACCAGCAAAGCGGCAGTAGCGCTGGGGTGAATCTCGATACGATCCTGATCACCAAGGAGCGCGACGACGACGGCGCCACCGAGTTCTCAATTGCTACGTCGGCTGGGGGGTGCTCTGATCTCTCAACTTCCGCGCTCGTCGGTATCGATATCGCCTTTGGCGAATTCGGCCAGGCCCCAGACCTTGTGGTTTCCGGTATCAACGACGGGCCAAACATTGGCGCCGCGACCCAGCTCTCGGGAACCGTTGGCGCGACGATTGCCTCCATTGCAGCGGGTATCGGCAATTCCCAGGTGCCGGCCCTCGGTATCAGCACGGACAACGTTTGCGAAGTCGACGACGCTGAGACTCCGGAAGAAGAAGCGCAATGCCTGGCAGACACTGCCGTGCATTTCGCCAATGTCGCCGAGTTTATGGGGCGGTTAATCGCCGTCATCGAGCAGGCAACTACGCAGACCAACGCATTCGATGGGCAGCTTCTGCCCCCAGGCGTGGCGCTCAGCGTCAACTACCCGCCATTGGCGCCCGAAGCGCTTAGTGGCGTGCAGGTTGTTGAGCAGGGCCAGGATTTTGTGAGCGGTGGCGCTCCGATCTTTCTGAACATCGGCTGCTTCGGTGGTTGCAATATGGCGGTCGGCGAGACTCTGCCCGGCGGCATCAATGCGGCAGGTCCAGCGGTGGCGTTAGACAGCGAAGGCACCGACACGGTCGCTTTCATCAACGGCTACGTCACAATCCTGCCGATCCAGGCGGACTACACCGCGGCAAAGGATGTATTGCCAAAAGGCTCGAAGTCTCTGCTGAGATTGCTGAACACGCAGTAACGCCCTGAACTGGCCTCGCCGGCGCGATCGCGCCGGCTTGCGCCCAGGCGGTAAACGGCCGGCCCCACCCAGCTAGTCGCTTAAACGCAGTACGCGGTCAGGATTCGTTCCACAACCGCCCTAGAAGACCGGCGACGACCCCACCTCGGGTCAATCCGGCTTGCAGCGCGCCCTCTGCCCTCTCTGGATCCATGAGGTTCGGGCCGAAAATTTCTTTTTCCGGCGGCGACGGCAGCACCCGCAACACCTGCCATCCGGCCGCTTTCAGGGTCGCGACCTCGGTATCGATACATCGGCTCGCAAGCTCGCCAAATGCCGCGGTGCCCGTGACGATCGGTGCAATCAGTACGGCCAGGCCCGGTTCATCGACCAGCAACACATCCGCCGACGTACCCGAGTGTACGCCTCCATCCATCAGGCGCTTTCCGCCGGCGTGAATCACTGGAAACATGCCTGGCACACTGCAACTCGCGGCCAACGCCTGGTGCAGGGAGACATCGGTACCGGGGCAGAGCACCACGCGCTGGCCAGAATCGACATCCACAGCGATCAGACGCAGATCCGCATCTGGCCAGTCGCTGACTGCCGCGTTGGCGCCCGCAGCGGCTAGCCAGTCTGCCTCATCGACGGTTGGTGCAGACAGCGCCAGCTCGCCGATGTTTTTGCAAAACGCCTCGTCAACCACATCGGTCGACGCCCAGCGACCAAAGATCTGCCGCAGCACAGCAACATCCGAGCCGCCCTCGGGTAGCGGGGTACGAATAATGGAAGGGTCACGCTCAACTGGCTGTCGCAAATCCTGCCCGGCAGCCAGGCGCGTGCCGACCACGCTGCCTGCCGATGTGCCGACGAAGGTGTCCGCTTCGCGCAGATCAACACCCGCGTCCAGCAGGCCACTGACTACGCCGACTTCCCAGGCATTGCCGACTATCCCGCCGCCACCCAGAACCAATGCTCGTCTCATGACTCCACCTCGCTCGTTTGCAACGTGTCATCTTACCGAGCAGGCAATTATCATGTCGCGCTCGATGGAGTGACCCACACGGTGGGGTCGCAATCGCACGGGGAGAGAGCAAGCAGCTATGGCGCGCACCGAGAAAACTGATGGGCCGGGAAAATCGCTATGGCGGGTGGTATTCGACCCACTGATCGTCTTCGTCGTACTGGGCGCTGCGCTGTTCTGGATGACGTCGAGACTGCAGGAACAACCGGACAGAATTGTCATCAGCCAGGGCACGATCGAACGTACCCAGGCTCAATGGCAGGCGCAGATGGGCAAGCCGCCTTCGGAAGAGGAGCTGGACAACCTGCTCGAGGACAGCATCCGCGAGGAGATCTACTACCGGGAAGCCAAGCGGCTCGGACTCGATGCCGGCGATACGATCATCCGCCGACGCCTCGTCCAGAAACTGACATTTGTCACCGAGGACATCGCTGACAGTGGTTCCGTAACGGATGATGACCTGCGCGCCTACTTCGACGACAACCTTGAACGCTATGTTGAGCCCGCTCGCTGGAGCTTCCGACATCGCTACTTCAGCGCTGATCGCCGGGACGATGCGGAGTCGGATGCGCGAGCAGCCATCATTGATGAATCCATCGAGGGTGATGCGTTCATGCTGCAGAGCGCCTACGCCCAACGTTCCATGAGCGATGTCGCAAACCTGTTTGGGCGCCAGTTTGCCAGCGCCCTGCCGACGCTCGCCGTCGGTGAGTGGACCGGTCCCGTGCGTTCAGCATATGGCTACCACGCGGTGAGAGTAGAGAGCGCCCTGCCCCAGCGGCAGCTAACGTTCAGTGAGGCTGCCGAGCGGATCGCAGCAGATCTGAAGTCAGATCGCCGCAACCGCGCGAACCAGGACTACTTTGATCGACTGCGAGCGCGCTACGAGGTTGTTCGCGAGGCAAGTCAGTCCTCATGAGCACGATTCGCCTGGCAGCGATCGCGCTGGCGATCGTCATGGGTGCTTGCGTCGCGCAAGCTCACGAGGTTCGGCCCGCGTATCTGGAGCTGACTGAGATTGAACCGAGCACGTTCAACGTGCTGTGGAAACAACCGGTGCTGTCCGACCGGCGGCTGCCGTTGGAACCGCGGTTTCCACAATCCTGCGCGGTTACAGAACGCAGCCCATCCGAGCACACGGGTGATGCGCTGATCGATCAGATTCGTCTCGTCTGTGCTCTGCGCAGCGGCGAAATCAGAATCGACGGGCTCGCACAGACGCTAACCGACGTTCTGCTGCGGCTGCGTTACCTCGACGGGGACGATCTGACGGTAGTATTGCGGCCAGACAGCCCGGCCTTCGAGCTGGCAAGCGATGCGCCGGGCGTGGCGGCCTACCTGTGGCTAGGCGTCGAACACCTCGTATTCGGCATCGATCACGTACTGTTTGTACTTGCGCTACTGCTTCTCATTCGAGCGTTTAAACCGCTCGTGCTGACTATCACGGCATTTACGATCGCGCACAGCATCACTCTCGCGCTAACCGTTCTCGGCATCGTAAGCCTGCCGAGTCTGCCGGTGGAGGCCTGCATCGCGCTGTCCATTCTGTTCGTCGCCCGGGAAATTGTCGTCGACAACCCCAACACGCTCGCGCGTCGAAAACCGTGGCTCATCGCGTTTCTATTCGGCCTGCTGCACGGCTTCGGCTTCGCGGGTGCGCTAGCGGACATCGGTTTGCCGCAGGATGCACTGGCCTGGGCACTACTGTTATTCAACCTGGGCATCGAACTAGGCCAACTCGCAGTCATAGCGGGCGCGTTTTTACTCGTCAACATCGCGAGCCGGCTGTTACCAGATTTCCAGCACATCGCTCGCGCACGCAGCGCCGTCAGCTGGAGTCTGGGTATCGTCGCGGGCATGTGGTTTATCGAGCGCCTGGCGCCGCTCTTCTAGTAGAGAGCGCCTCAATTCGAACAGATGGCGTGAACGATCAGGAACGATCAGGAACGATCAGGAACGATCAGGAACGATCAGTCTGAATGTTCAGCAGATCCGGCACCATCTCCGGATGGTACAGCGAGATGTAATCAAACTTGAGCGGCTCACGCGGCCTCATTTTCAGGCTGAACGTGCCACCCTGCACAATGAAGGCGCGGTAGCTGTCGACCATCGGTTGATCCGGCTTAATATGGACACTCGCGAGGCTTCTATCGAACCAGTCCTGTTGCGCTGCCAGATACGCCTCTCCGTACAGCTCGTCTCGGCTGGAACAATAATCGCGCAACCGGCCATAGTAGCCAGCATCCTCCAGCTCGAATTCCGCACGATGCAAAACAGGATCCGACTGTGCACTCGCCAGGGCGAGCATTGAGAAGTCCTGTAAAGGAAAGTCCAGATTGCCATGTACACGATACGCATCACGCTGAGCAACAGTCGCATGCGCCCGCAAATTTCCGGCTGACTCATCAAAGTCGTAGCCCACTTCCATATCGACTACCACGTCGCCGTAGCCCAGCTCGGCTGCGGACGTCGGCAGCAATGCAAGTCGGTCAATACAATTTGCGCTGGTGATTACCGCCCGCGCATCAGCGTTTCCAAGCAGAATCGACTCGGCCGTGCGCAGAAAATCCGCCGAGGCTGGCAGTTGCAGCGATTCGACCCGCCACGACAGTGCATGCGGCAGTTCGCCACCCGCCAGCTTGTCTTCGACGTTAAACAGATACCACGCGTTCGGGAACTTGACACTGACCGAACCGATCATAAGAGAATCACTAGACCCGACGGGCGTCACGACCAGGTTTGTAATACCCACGCGGCCGTCCAGACTGGAAGAAACGCCGCCATAGCTGATAGCCCCAATTTCCTCGGGCACGACCATCAATACATTGTCGAGGCTCTTGCTGATCCGGTGGTGCAGCGAAAACTTCGCAGCCCCATAAGCCACGCCAACGAGCATTAAAACAATAACCAGCTTTCGCACGGGCAGATCCGGCAACCGAGATAGGTTAAGCCTAGCTGCTGCCAAGGACGTGCATTGAGAAGTGATTCACGTTCCCGCGGCGACCCAGCTACCAAGACGCGCGCGTGTCGAGTGCGAGCCGCGACAGCTCGGATCATAGGCGGCAAACCACAAGACTCTGAGACCAGTTAGGTTGGAGCCGCAGCTTTTCCGGTACTTCCCGAACTCCAACCATTGGAAACTACACGTATCCGCGTAGTGAATGCCACCACCCTAGCCCCCATGTTCAGTGTATGGGCAGGCGTTGATCTTTGATCAGAGTCGCTCTTAAGACATCAGCGTAGTAACGCCAGGGGAATCCAAGTGAACAACAGCAAAATCATCAACGAGTTGAAGGAAGAAAGCCGTGAGCTTCTGCAGGAACTTCGCCAGCAGCGAGACGAGCTAAGACTGCAATCACACCTGTTGAAAGCCGAGCTTAAAGACCAATGGGACGCCGTTGAAAAGAAGTGGGGAGCGCTGGAGAAGCGATTGCATGAGTTTAACCACGACGCTCGAGAATCCGCCGAGGACATCGGTATTTCCATCAAGATGGTCGGCGAAGAAATTGCTCTGGCGTATCGCCAGATTCGCCACAAGGACGATTGAGCGCGACTGCGCGCCTGGCAACAGCCAAAACTGGACCTGAAAGCAAACTGGCCAAAGTCATGACCCATAGCCAACTGAACGATCATCGTTTTGCCAACAAGTGTGCACTGATCATCCTGATCGCGATTGTTGTGCTTGTCGCCAGCAGTGCGGTCGGTGACTCTCAGGGAGGAGATGAGTTCGCAGCTAGCAGCGCAGAGAGCAACACGATGTCCCGGGGCAAGTACATGACCGCCCTGCTCGGGTGTGAAGGCTGCCACACGGAAGGCGCCCTCGAGGGCAACCCCTACGGCCCCACGCTTGCCGGCTCGACAATCGGCATCGCCTTCACCGATAGCGAGAACGGGGCGAGCCCGGGAATCGTGTTTCCCGGCAATCTCACGCCCGACCGAGCTACCGGGTTAGGGCGTTGGGATCGGGACGAGATTGTGGCCGCCATTCGTACCGGCGTCTCGCACAGCGAGGAGCAACTCAGCAGCGTTATGCCGTGGGCGAACTATTCGCTTCTCACGCTGGAGGACACCTATGAGATCGCGGACCATCTCCTGAGCCTGCCGGCAACACGGCGCCGCATACCTGACTCGGTAGCGCCCGGAAGCGCCAACGTGTACCCCTTCCTGCGCATCGGCATCTATCGATTCGAACCCGCGCCAGATTCCCAGCCACCAAACAAAGGCAACTGAGATGAGATGTTCATCCACATCCTATGCAGGCAACCCAAAAAAATTGATATCGCAAGCTACTGCGCAAGTACAGCGGAGCGGGCGAACCATCTGCCTCGCCTTGCTGGTAACAATCCTCGCGGGGTGCGCCGCAACCGTACAGCAGGGCTCACACTGTACGGTCGAGGAAGGTTTCCTGGCCGCTCAGGATTCGTATCAGTGGCGTGATGGGCTCGCCATCCACGTCGTGGACGAAACCGGCTACATCAGCCCCGCGATAACCGCCGAACTGGAGGCGGCCACCATCACGGAGCTTCAGCGCAAACGTTTCGCAATGGAGGAATTCGATTCCGCAACTGCATCTCAGGGTCTGGAGCTACAGCTGACGTTGCGAGTGCGTCGCGAGATTGACTCAACCAATGTCTACGGCGAAGAAATGGGAGCCTGCCGCGATCCTTTCTGCGTTCGTTCTCCCTCGGATCCTGGCGTTCGATTTCTAACGCGAACCGTCGGCTTTCTCGCCGCAGACGCCTACTTTGACGGCAAGCCGATTTGGCGAGGATGGGTCGAGCGGAATCTGCATCCGTCCGAACGTGACAAAGCGGGCAAGGTGATCAGTGAGGCTCTGCCTCTGTTGTTCAAAGACTTCCCGCCTTAGACGGTTGGGATAATCGTCGAGACCACTAACGTTGGAGCAAAATCATGAATCGTTTCTATACAGCGACATTTTTACTATCAGCAGCGACAGCAATTTCCGGCTGCAATCCACAGGCCCAGGGTTTTGCGCTGCCTCCGGGCGATGCTGAGCAAGGCAAGGAGACCTTTGTCGATCTTGGCTGTAACGCTTGCCACAGTGTCAAAGGCAGCATCGCGAGAGTGGACGGTGGAGATCTTGACGTTCATGTCGTACTCGGCGGAGAGGTTACCCGGGTCAAAACCTACGGAGACCTGGTGACATCCATCATCAATCCCTCCCACAAACTGTCGCGCGGTGGCCCTGGCATCGTGGCGGAAGACGGCACGAGCAACATGCCCGACTACAACGACATCATGACCGTTGCGCAGATGATTGATCTTACGTCGATGCTGCAAGCCTCCTACTCCGTGATTCCGCCTCGCTACACGCACCACTATTTTCCATAGGGGCCAGATGTCGGCTCTATTGCCACACGAGCCGCCTTCGCGAGGTGACAATTCCCAATCGGTACAAACAGGACGAACAATATGACGTCAGCAGAGAATTACCCTGCACTTCGATCCCAGATCATCGATCGGATGAGTGGTTTGACAGCGAGCGTCCCGGAGACAATGAAAGCGTTCGGTTCGCTACATCGAAGCGCGACCGCCGCTGGCTCACTCGACGCCAAGACAAAGGAACTGATGGCTCTGGCTATCGCGGTTGCTCAGCGCTGCGATGGCCGCATCTCTTTTCACGTACACGACGCCCTAGCTGCGGGCGCGAGTAGGGACGAGGTTACGGAGACGCTGGGCGTAGCCATTCTGATGGGAGGCGGCCCATCTATGGTGTACGCAACGCACGCGCTGACAGCAATGGATGAATTCTAAGAAAGCCGTTGACATGCGATCGCAGGCAGGTGCGCCAGCTCTTGGCGAACCTGCACTCTTGTGAAAGGGACGTTTTCTGCGGTGGTCGTTCGTCACTGAATCTGTTCTTCTCGCTGGGAATACGTTGAATTCCGCACATTCCAAAATCGAATTGATATCGTGGGTCCCTCTCCCAGCGACTTGGCAACAAAAATGCAAACAACCTACACAATCAATGCGATTGGAAAAGTATCTTGCAGCCGGGCCGAAGCGTTCGATGACAACTGGGATAGCGAGACAAGCGAGATTTTGCTGAACACGGAAGCACTTGGCCCGAGCGCCGCCGACGGCTTGGAGGACTACTCACACATTGAAGTCATCTACATATTCGACAGAGTTAGCGACGACAAGGTTGTGTCCGACGCGAGGCGACCGCGTGGAAATCCAGCCTGGCCAAAGGTCGGAATACTCGCGCAAAGAGGCAAGAACAGGCCTAACAAAATCGGTGCGACGATCTGCCAAGTGCTCTCTGTCGATGGCAGCACCGTGGTTGTTAAGGGGCTTGATGCCATTGACGGCACACCCGTTATTGATATCAAGCCGGTAATGCGGGGGTTTCTGCCGCGAACAGAGGTGATCGAACCGTCCTGGGCAACGGAGATCATGGAAGAGTACTGGCAGTCGAAAGCCTGAAACGCCAATCGACGAGTTAGCGACAAGTTTGCGACCCAAGCGCTCCGTAATGAAGTGAAAGCTCTAGAGCTTCACTTCAGATACGGACTGTTGCCTGCGGCTCATCTGATCGCGCAGTCCGATCAGATACGGACCTGATAAATTCGGTCACAGGCCTAGGGAACCGACAGTGACGCCCAAAACAACAATCGACGCCCTGTCCTCAAACCATAGCCTCAATGAGCATCGGACCAGGTTCTGCATTCGCACTCTTGAGTGCTGCCACCATCTCCTCGGCGGTCGTCGCTCGAATCGACGGAACCCCGTAACCGGTTGCCAGGGCGCACCAATCAATAGTGGGTCGCGACAGATCGAACAGCGACGCGGCAATCTCACCAACGTCGTTGATCCCAAGGCGACGATACTCAGTATCCAGAATGCCGTAGCTGCTATTCGAGAAGATAACCGTCGTGACGTTGAGGTTCTCTCGTGCGCAGGTCCACAGGTACTGAATGGTGTACCCCGCTCCGCCGTCACCGAGCAACGCGAAAACCGGCCGGTCAGGGCAAGCAAGCGCAGCGCCGGTCGCCACCGGACCGCCCTGGCCAATGGAGCCGCCGGTCAGATTCAACCAGGTATGACGCTTTGCTCGTTGCAACGCTGGGTATGCCGCGCCACCGCCGCCGGAATCGACCGCGACGATTGCGTTCTCCGGGATAGTCGACGCAAGCGCTTGCGCCACGCTGCGGGTCGAGAGCTTCCCCATCGGCTCAGGCGTTTGAGTCATCTCACTCAATACGCCGGCAACGGGTGCGTTGATAGCATCGGCAATCGCGTTCAATGCTCCCGACACATCGTCGTGTCGGTGAGCCAGGCGAATGACTTCGCAATCCTGGGGCACAAGATCACTCGGGAGGTGCTGGTACGCAAAGAAACTGACGGGCGCTTCTGCGCCCGCGAGGATCAGGCGCTTCACGCTCTTCATCAACTCGATGATCTGCTCCGGGAAGTAAGGCATGCGGTCGATGGCGGGCAGCCCCGGGCCGCTTTCAACCCGCGCGGGGAACGTAGGCGTCATCAGGCGTGTGCCGCTGCCTGCGCTGATTCTCGCGGCAGCCAGCAGGCCCTCTTCAGTCAGGCCTGTGCCGTCGATCAGAAGGAGCGTATCCGTACCCAGCGCTCGCGAGGCCGCCTCAATCGCGGCACTGGAGGCGCTATGGCGCCGCCGCTCAATTCGTTCGGCGCTTACCGGCTCGCTCTCACCCCAGGAGCAATCCGCAGGCAAAACCAGTGTCGAAATCGAGGAAAATGCATCTCCAGCCAGGCTTGCAGCCAGCGCGTCCAGACCGTCACGGGCAGCCAGCGTTGGTTGTTTGGTGGTACGGATCCAGCCAGAGGCCATCTTGGCTGTTGCTTCGATGTCGGCGGTTAGCGGGGCATCGAAGGCGACGTGATGGCGAGCATGCTCACCGACGATGTTGATCAACGGCGTACCAGCCCGACGCGCGTTGTGCAGGTTAGCAACGCCATTGGCGAGTCCCGCGCCAAGATGGAGAAGCGTCGTGGCCGGTCTGTCGACCATGCGACCGTAGCCGTCAGCAGCCCCCGTCGCGACGCCTTCGAAAAGGGTCAGCACCGAGCGCATCTCAGGCACAGCGTCGAGCGCCTGAACCAGATGCATCTCCGACGTGCCAGGGTTCGCCAGGCAGAGATCTACTCCCTGCGCGACCAGTGTTCGTATCAGACTCTCAGCGCCGTTCATCCTTGCTGTCTTCCTCACCCTTACTATTTGCCGGCGAGCTTAGCACGGGTTTTTGCTCGGTTTCGGATGCGGATGGCGACACTTCCGACGACTCCTGTTGCGCATCCAGCTCGCGATTGAGCTCCGGGAACAGCGCGAGAATTCTCGGTCTCGCGAGGCGATCAACGACGACAAAGCCAGCGACGAAAATCGCTATCCCGATACCACCCAGCCATTGGATGAAGAAGCCAGGCCACGCGAAAGCCAGGCCCATATTGAGAAACGTCTCGAAGCCAAACGTCAGTAGCTTCTCGATGATCCAGTTGCTTGCAAAATCTCCTACGCCCTGCGCATCACTCACATCGCCCCGGAACGTCTGCAACTGGAGCCAGAAAAAACAGATGACCCAGCCCAGCCCATAGAAGCCACCGCCACGCAGTCGCCACAGTCGTACGAAGCCCCGACGCATGAGCGATCCCACGACTTTTGGGTCCTTGCGAACGGCCTGGGCATCGAGCAGCGTCTGTTGCAGGCGCGCACGGCTACGCTGAAAGCGCGGTGGTTTCTCGGTTTTGCTCATGATGCGGTTAACATGCCGTGATACGCCTCAGCGGACAAGCCTGCTGAGCCGAACAGGCAGACGTCGCCATAGGAGCGCCAGGCATGCAGCAAGATTTTTCCGCACCCATAAACTGCCCGACGATTCGTGTGCTTGAGGATTGGATCGACTATAACGGCCACATGAACGTTGCGTATTACGTGGCGGCATTCGACCAGGGCGTGGATTCGGTATACGACAGCCTGGGCATCGGGGAAGACTATGTACGCAACAGTGCGGGCTCGCTGTTTACGCGCGATCTTCGCATTGGCTACGTCGCGGAACTGAAACTCGGCGACCCGATCGCCATGACGTTCCAGCTATTGGATTGGGATGCAAAGCGACTGCATTTTGTGATGGAGATGTTTCACGCTGAGGAAGGTTATCTGGCGGCAACAGCGGAACAACTCGCCATTCACGTGGACATGAAGGAACGGCGCAGCGCGCCGTTTCCTTCCGAGATCAGCGACAGGCTCGAGCAGCTACTCGCTAGCCACAGCAGCCTGCCGACGCCCGACTATCTTGCCCAGCCCATTGGCATCCGGCGCCGCTAATCGCTGGTTCTGAACGCCGCAGGAGCGCGGCTTAGTAGCCCTCGAGCACGCCGTAGCGATCGCGATGAAAGTGCACATCGCCCAGCGCCTGCTCCGTGACCGCCGCGCGCTTCAAGAAGAAGCCGATATCGAACTCGTCCGTCATGCCGATACCGCCGTGCATCTGAACCCCTTCCCGGGACACTCGCGTCGCAATCTCGCCCACTTTTGCCTTGGTCAGGCTCGCGAGCTTCGCTATCTCTTCGGTCGGTCGCTTCTCATCGAGAGCGGTTAGCGCTTCAAGAACGCAGGAACGCGCCAGTTCCAGATCGCAGAACATTTCAGCAGCTCGGTGCTTGAGACCCTGGAACGTGCCAATCACGACACCAAACTGCTGGCGTTCTTTCAAGTAGGCGATGGTTCGATCAAAACACTCCTGAGCGCTTCCTAACATCTCAGCCGATAGTCCGATTCTCGCGATGTCGAGCGCAGCATCCAGCGCGTCAGCGCCATCGCCTTCAGGACCGAGCAACGCGGATGATTCGACCTTCACATCGCTCAGGACGACGTTTGCCGCGGCGCGGGAATCGACCATCTTGGTGGCTTCGATCGAAACGCCATCAGCGCCTGCATCAACGACAAACAGGCTCAGACCGGTGCGATCTCCAGGATTACCGGCGGTGCGCGCAACCACGATCAGTTTGTCAGCGCTCTGCCCGTCGATAACAAACGTCTTGCTGCCTGACACGCTGTACCCTGCGCCTGATTTCTTTGCCGACGTGGCAATGCCGTAGGGGTTGTGGCGCCCGGACTCTTCCAGGGCCAATGCCAGCTTCATCTCACCGGCAGAAATGGCCGCCAGCATGGAGCTGCGCTGATCGTCGTTGCCCGCCAGGTTTATCAGCGTGCCGCCGAGCCAGACCGTTGAGAACAGCGGGCTGGCGGTAAGGGTCTTGCCGGTCTCTTCCGTAACCACACCCAGCCCTTTGTAGCCGAAGTCCAGGCCGCCAACGTCCTCAGGCCACGGAATACTCGCCCAACCAAGCTCAACCATTGAACCCCAGGTAGCGGTGTCGAAACCGACCGCATTGTCCGTATCGCGTAGCTCACGCAACTGCGATATCGGCGCGCTGTTCGTGCAGAAATCCCGCGCGCTGTCGCGCAGCATGGTCTGCTCTTCATTCAGGATCATGGGCATCCGGGTATCTCCCCCAAAACTCAAAATAGGCGTTACGGCGAGCGATGAAATCAGAAGGCATGGCCATTGTCGAGCCGAGCCGCACTCCGATCCGCGTGGCGGTGCCCGTCGGGCTAGTCCGCGTCGATTGGCCGATAGATCCCGCGGAACCAGGGCTTCCACTCACCCGCGATTCGCGACTCTTCGAAGAACTGAACCACACTGCCATCAGGCTGCATGCTCCAACTGCCACGAAACGGAAATGATTTGTCCTGCGCAGCATAGTAGATGCTCCCCAGCAGTCGCATGGAGCCATCGTCCGAGAGCCCACCCGCGATATCGATAATGGCGCCAGGCGACACCCACAGTTGGTGCCACTGATTGTCTTCCCCACTGTAGTAATTCATGGAGGTGCCAGTACCACCCTGCGCGCCCGTCCAGCTCTCGATTAACAGACAGCCGGACTCACTACTCCTGATATGGTTGTTACCAGCATGTTTGCCTTCGCCAGCCTCAACTACCCACTCACCCAACCAGAAATCGAACTCGCGATACGCAGGTGCGCTGCAAGGCAGCTCAGCAGCCTTCAAGTCGCCCGCGCACAACAGGATGAGAAGCGCGGTGCAAATTACAACCCGTTTACCTGTCATACATGTGCTCCACTGACCCCACTCCGCGAGTCACCTATTGTACGTTCATCGCTGGCATCGGGGACATGTGCAACTCGTTCAGCGGCGGACCTGCATCAGGAGAGATTGACAGTCCGCGTGTGCCCGAGCTGGCCGATTACCGGGGGGTTTCACCGGCCAGACGAGACGACGCTCCACAGGCTGACATCTCTACAGAATTCGGGAGTCACACACCCACCTCATGCGGCCTTCGGGCCGTTTTTTACGTCGTTTCAGCCTCGCGATCGCCTCGCGATCGAAGGCCTGATAACGACGCGCGATAAATCTCGGGATAGCGGCAGTTACGTCGATCTTTCCTGAACTGAGCGGTCCGCGCTCAGTTCAGGAAAGCCGACGCGCTTAAAATCCCGCGAGAGCGGCAGTGCATTGTTTGCTTTTCGTCCACCGGACGAGCAAGCGAACAATGCTCGAGAGCGGCGCTGCATTTGCGAGAGCGTCCGTCAGCTATACTCCTCCCGAGGTTTGGAATCTGCTCTTTACCCGCACTGCGGGCAAGTGCTGACAGGCTGCGCGGTTGTTTGAGAGCTTCCCTCCCCGAAGCATTCTCCGGGGTTCGGCATCCGCGCTTTACCCGCACTGCGGGCATCCATGCCCTTGCGCTGTTTTACGACTGCCGAATCCCTTCGGCAGCGGGCTCGCACGTCCATGTGCTCGCAGTCTCCCGGTGCTGACTGGGGTGCCCGCATCCCTGCGGGCAAGTGCTGACAGGCTGCGCGGTTGTTTGAGAGCTACCCTCCCACGAAGCATCCTCCCGGGATTTGAGATCGGCTCTCTACCCGCACTGCGGGCCAGCGTTTGAAAGTTACCCGGTTGGTTTAGAACGTCCTCGGGCGCCTCACAATGACTAGTCAGCGAATTGCCGCGCGCCACACCCTCATGCAAGCTAGCGCCTTTCTGCCATGGGACTCCCCAAATGCTTGAACCCGTCGCTCTCAGCCCCAGTGCTGGTCTTGCCGTCTCACCGCTTTGCCTGGGCACGATGAACTTCGGCGTGCCGGGCAAAGGCCACCAGGGTGACTGGACGCTGGGCCCAGACGACGCTGAACCGATCTTTCGCGCTGCCATCGACGCAGGCATCTTCTACTTCGACTGCGCCAACGTGTACGGCGTGGGTGCAACGGAGGAAGTGATCGGCGCGTTACTTCGAAAACTGCTGCCTCGCAGCGACTACGTGCTGACCACTAAAGTCGCGTTTCCAATGGGCAGAAACGCCAACAACGGCGGTCTCAGCCGCAAACACATCATGGAATCCGTGGATGAATCGCTCGCGCGGCTTGGTGTCGACTACCTGGATCAGTTGATTATTCATCGACATCCGCACGGCGTGCCGGGGCGAGTCGACACACCGATTGAGGAGACGATGGAGGCGCTGCATGACGTCGTGAAAGCCGGCAAGGCGCTCTATCTTGGCGGCTCGTCCATGTTCGCGTGGCAGTTTGCGCAGATGCAGCTAACGGCCACCTACAACGGCTGGACGCCTTTTGTTTCCATGCAGAATCACTACAACCTGATCTACCGCGAAGAAGAGCGCGAGATGATCCCCTACTGCCTGGATACCGGCGTCGGCCTCACACCGTGGTCGCCCCTGGCGCGAGGCATTCTGGCGGGCGCATATCAGGGCGGCTTCGCAGGCGGCTCGACTGCCCGTTCCCAGGGTCAGGATCGCGCGCGCACGGAAGGACTGTATCGGGGTGAGGCGGACTTCAAGATCGCCGATAGAGTAGTGGAAGTCGCCGGCCAGCTCGGTAAGACACCGGCCCAGATAGCCATTGCGTGGCTTAAGGGCAAACCCGGTGTTACGTCGCCGGTTGTTGGCGTGTCGAAGGTCAGCCAACTCGAAACGCTGGTTGAGGCGGCCAATCTGGTTCTCGACGACGAGCACGTACGCTATCTGGAAGAGCTGTATCAGCCGTTGGACAACCTTCTGTCCATCGGTTTTTCGTGACGCCTTGCCCGCGGCTTGCGACTTGCTGAAACCCGGCTCGCCAAGATGATCGAACAGTCGAGGGCAACCGAAAATCTCGCGGGTGTTCTCGCGCGCCTGCGACGAACACTGCCGGATGCGAAGCTGGAGGAGACCGAGTTCACCGGTTGCCCTGGACTACGCCTGGCTCTGATTAACGCGGACTTTCAGACCGGGCCGTTGCCCGCAGAAGTCATGCA
>CAYGQC010000090.1:0-16036 GCA_964351875.1 uncultured Pseudomonadales bacterium | reverse complement strand
GGCCGACAAACGGCCCGGCTACCGACGCGCCAGAACAGCGAGTCCGATACTATGTAGCAGGCTACAAGCTTTGTGAAGGAAGCCCGGAGCGGCTGTTAGATGCCCTGCTCGAACAGCTCGAAGCGCTGCAGATCAGCGCGGCTTTGACCCAGCCCGGGCGTTGTCCGCAATCCAGCCGCACCGAGCAGCAAGCGCTCCAGCGACACCCATGCCTCACCCTCGAGATCACCCTTGCTCTGCTGATCAAGGAGCGCGCATTCAGCGAGAAGCCGGTCGAGCCCCTGTTGACCAATCCGACGGACGAACGGCTCCATCAGCTTCCGTCTCGTTTGCGTCATTCGATTCAGGTTTCCAGCACTGCGTAGCTGGTAGGCAAACGAGGCGGCAATACCGAATGTCGTTGCGCCTTCCTCGCGCAGCGAACGCAGCATCCGCGGCACACGCTGCACATCCCGCGCAAACACGGCGTCCAGCAACTTGAACGTATCGTAGTGGGTGGCGTCTTCCACCGCCCCCTGCGCCGCAGCCAGATTGATAACGCTCGAACCTGCAAGCAGCGCCACCCGTTGCAGCGCCTGATCCGTCGCGAGCAGATTGCCCTCAGCCCGTTCAACCAGGTAATCGAACGCCTCGGATTCCAGTTCGAGTGAATATTTCCGGGTTCGATCCCGCAGCCAGCGGGGAAACTCGGCTATCGACATAGGGAACAGCGAGATCGCGACTCCCGCCGTGTCTACGGCTTTGAACCAGGCAGTCTTTGTCTGTTTGTAGTCGAGTGAGTCACAGCGCAACAGCAGCAGCACATCCGGGCTGGGCGATTCACAGTACTCGCGCAGAAAGGCTCCACCGTCACGACCAATATGCTTCGCGCTGAGGCGGACGTCGAGAATGCGCTGGCTCGCGAACAGCGACGTATTCGCCGCTTCAGCATGCAGCGACGGCCAATCGAAGTTTGCATCCGTGAAAATGCTTTCGCGCTCACTAAACCCGGCCGTTTGAGCGGCGCTGCAAATGGCGTCACCCGCCTCTTCTACGAGCAGCGTTTCCTCACCGGCGATGAAGTAAATAGGCGCGATGCCGCGCTTCAGGCTGGCGTCGAGCTCATGCAGGCGCATCGACCGACCCAGCAGCCTGTTCCGTCACACGGTTCAGCGAGCGCAATATCTGCTCAATAAGGTCCCGGCGCATCTCCCGCTCAAGCAGCGCCTGTTCTTCACTGCTGCCGACGATATTGTCGCGATCCAAACGAAACGAGCGTTCCGCTCGAGCCTGGCTACGAGGCAGGAGCGGGCCGTTGCCACTCAGAATCCTGTAGGCCACCGATGAGGTGAGTTCGTACTCGGCTACCCGCGCCTGACCAGAAACGGAAGCGCTGCGGCGCGAGACATTCTCATCCAGAATCTCGATGGTCACATCGGGTGATTCATCGACGGTTACCAGATCGACACCGGACTGGCGTAACGCAGCCTCAAGATCGCGCGTGATATCCACACGATCGGCGCTGACAACAGCCGCGGAGCTGACGTTAGCGGCCAAATCCCAACCACGCAGATGAAACCCACAGCCAGCGAGCACAGACATTGTCGCCAATGTCACCAGTGCTCGTCCCGTTAGTCGAGCGGCTTTGGAAGTCAGTTGAAGAACCATGCCTGTCATCTCTTGGTTGCAGCGGGCGTACTGCCACGCCGACGGCGAGACCAACGAGTATATGTGCCGGCTACCAGCGCTGCGAGCGCCAGCAGAACCCAGGGCTGACTGCCCCACCGGCCAAAGGGCGTAATGCCAGTCATGACCGCGTATTCCCCGCGCACCACGCCGGCTTCGAATTGCGGCATCTGCGCGGTAACCGCACCATCCGGGGAGACAATCGCCGTCATGCCATTGTTCGTTGCCCGCAACAAGTAGCGGCCGAGCTCAACGGCGCGCATTCTCGCCATTTGAAGGTGTTGTGCAGGTCCTGCTGACGCGCCAAACCAGGTGTCATTCGAGACGGTCACCAGCACGTCAGCCTGTCTCGCCATATCGGCGACGAGGTCCGGGTAGGCAATTTCGTAGCAAATCGGCACGACCGCTCGATGGGCGCCGATGCGAAACGGTGCTTGCCCGGCGGGGCCTTCACTCATTCGCGACATCGGCAGGTCGAAAAACTCGATCAAGCCTCGAAGCAGCGATTGCAGGGGCACGTATTCGCCAAATGGCACGAGGCGTTGCTTCAGGTAACGGCCGGACGCCTCACCTGCCGCAGCCACAGTGTTGTGGAAAATGAAGCCGTCCTTGCTGTCTTCCACCATTGGTATGCCGAATAAAACCGACGCACCGTGCTCTGCACTGCGCCGGTTGAGCTCCTCGAATACCGGCTCAGCCTGAAACAGATAGTAGGTAACCGACGCCTCGGGCCAGACAATCAGATCCGCGTCCCAGTGAGCGTGGGACAAATCGAGGTAGCGTTGCAGAATCTTCGTGCGATTCTCGGGCTGCCACTTAGTCGACTGATCGATGTTGCCTTGCACCAGGGCCACTTCGAACCGATCCCCCTCCTGAGTGTGGGTGAACGCGGAAGCGACAAGCACCGCGACCGCAAGCAGGGCGATCTGAATGCTGGTTGCCAGTCGCCCCGGACCCCTGGCGAGGCTGACGATCAACGCCGAAATAAGAGCCATAGCGCCGCCGACGAGTAGCACGCCGCCCACCGGCGCGAGTTCAGCCAACGGCGTCGCGAGCTGGGTATACCCGGCAAAGAGCCAGGGAAAGCCGGTAAGCACCCATGTCTGCAGCCATTCACCCACCACCCAGGCGGCAGCAAATATCCAGGCGTTAGTCAGAAGTGAGCGCTGCCGGGCTATGACAAAGAGCGCGCCATGGGCGAGAGTGAACAGCGCGATGAACGCAACAAACAACGCCACCATGAACAGCGCAAGCCCCGGCGACGCGCCGCCGTGATCATGGATACTGACGTAGATCCAGCTAACGCCAATGGCGTATTTGCCCAGGCCAAAGACATAGCTGGCCCATAGCGCCTGCCGTGTGGGCAGAGAACAGATCAGATAGAACCAGAGCGTTATCGCTGCGAGCGTCGCGGGCCAGAAGTCGACCGGAGCGAAGCCCAGAGAGTAGCTGCCGCCTGCAATCGCAGCGATCAAAAGCACCCGCAGCGGCGAGAGCCAGCGGGGCAGCTCGCTTGCGATCAGTTAGCCTCCAGTCGAGCGGCGCGCAGTCGGGTGGCGCGCAGTAACGTCAGACGACGACTGTCCGCACCGAGAACCTCAAACTTGAAGCCTGCGAACTTGGTGGTCTCGCCGCGCTTCGGCAACCGGCCGAAACTGTGCAGCACCAGGCCGCCGATCGTATCGAACTCATCGTCGGACAGCTCCAGGGTGAAATACTCGTTGAAGTCCTCGATCGGTGTCGAGGCTTTCACCGTGTAGTCAGCATCGCCCAGGTGCTTGATGTAGCTTTCGTCGTCAATATCGTGCTCGTCTTCGATCTCACCGACAATCTGCTCTAGCACATCTTCAATCGTCACCGCGCCGGCGATGTGCCCATACTCATCGACGACAACGGCCATATGATTGCGCGTCGAGCGAAACTCCTGCAGCAGCACATTCAGGCGTTTGCTCTCCGGTACAACCGTCGCTGGCCGGATGTAGTCCTTGATGTCCAGGCTGTCCCGTTCCCGGTCAGATGCGAGGATCAGCGGCAAAATGTCCTTGGCGTGAAGAATGCCTTTTACGTCGTCCAGGTCCTCACCGATAACCGGGTAACGCGAGTGCTGGCATTCGAGCACGGTGCCCAGGATGTCCTCCAGCGAATCCGATGACCCAAGGTGCGCCAGTTCCGTTTTAGGGATCATGACATCTCGAACCTGCATGTCGGACACTTGCAGTGCGCCGAACATGATGTTCAGGGCGTCGCTGTCGAACAGGTCGCGCTCGGCAGCATCGCGAAGCGTGTCTTTCACCTGGAGAAGGTCACCAGGCTCGTTGGCGAACGCGTCTTTCAATTTTCCGAACAGCGATCGAGTCTCGCTGCGTGCCGGATCAGCCATTGCTGCATGCCTCTTGGTGCACGGTGCTTCCGGGAAGTTCGCCCGTTGGCTGATAAGGATCTGCCAGACCGAGCTGTGACAGAGCCGCGACCTCCAGACTCTCCATGTGTTCAGCCTCCTCATCGACCTGGTGATCGAATCCCAGAAGGTGAAGAGCGCCATGGATCGACAGGTGGGCGTAGTGAGCCGCAAGCGACTTACCCTGCTGCCGGGATTCACCCTCGACAATGGGTGCGCAAATAACGACATCGCCGATGTGGCGGCAGCCTGGCACCTCGACTTCGCCAGCAAAGCTCAACACGTTCGTTGCGTAGTCTTTCTGTCGGTAGACCCGATTGAGTTCGCGGCCTTCGGCTTCGTCAACCACGCGCAGGCAGACGCTGATAGCGGCATCGTCAGAAGCCACGCCGGCCGCTGTCAGAGCCGCCCGTACCCAGGGTTCGAATTGCTCCGCAGCGGGCAAACCAGGCGCTTGCGAGTCGATGAAGACATCAATCGCCACGGTGAATCCTCGCGCGGCGCTCGTCGCTGTCAATTTGCGCTGCGTAGGCGTCCACCACCTTCTGCACCAGCGGGTGTCTGACCACGTCTTTGCTATTGAAGTGAGTAAAACTGATGCCGTCGATACCGCGCAGCACTTTCACGCCATCCACAAGACCCGAGCGCTGGCCATGGGGCAAATCAATCTGAGTAATATCGCCTGTGATCACCGCGGTTGAGCCGAAGCCTATTCGCGTGAGAAACATCTTCATCTGGGCAATGGTCGTGTTCTGGCTCTCATCGAGAATGATGAACGCATTGTTCAACGTCCGGCCGCGCATGTAGGCAAGCGGGGCGACCTCGATCACGTTTCGCTCAATGCACTTGTTTACGCGCTCGACGCCCATCAACTCAAACATGGCGTCGTAGAGAGGACGCAGGTAAGGATCAATCTTCTGCGCCAGATCGCCGGGAAGAAAGCCGAGCTTCTCACCGGCCTCCACCGCCGGTCGCACCAGCAGGATGCGCGCAACCCGACCCATCTCAAGAGCCTCCACGGCGCAGGCAACCGCCAGATAGGTCTTGCCCGTGCCGGCAGGACCGATGCCGAAGTTGATGTCGTATTTGCGCACCGCTTCGACGTAGCCCTTCTGGTTCGCGCCCCGAGGCTTGACCGTTTTCCGCCGGGCACGAATGACCGCTCCGGCCTCTTCGGCATCGCTGGCGGGCACTTCACCCAGCAGCGACTCGACGCCGGATTCCTGCAGAAACAGGTGCACCGTGTCTAGGCTGAGGTCGTCTTCGTTCAGCGTTTCGCGATAGAGCTGATGCAGCACAGCACCGGCTGCCTGAACACGTGGTTCAGGCCCGCTCAGGTGGAATTGATTGCCACGGCTTTGCATGCGAACGCCGAAGCGCTGCTCCAGGAGCTTGAGGTTCTGATCGACCGGCCCACACAGAACAGCCAGGCGCCGGCTGTCGTTGGGTTCAAGACTGATGGAGGTGGTGAAAGGCACCACCTGGGGTTGTTCGTTCAAGACGTGTCCACGTCATTGGATAGTGGCAAGGATATCCCTGCCACAGACCCTGTCAAACAACCTTTTGTGACGGCTGACCGGCCAATTCGCCGCGTAGGGAGTTTGGCAGTGCCTCCGTGATCTCCACATCCGCGAAACCGCCGATCAAAGCTGGGTCGCCGCGGAAGTTCACCACGCGGTTGTTCTCGGTGCGACCGGCAAGCACGCCCGGGTCTTTCTTGGAGTAACCCGTCACGAGCAACCGCTGCACGCTACCCACCATAGCCTCGGCGATCGCGGACGCTTGCACGCGGATCTGATCCTGCAGGATCGCCAGCCGATGTTTCTTGATCTGACTGTCCGCGTCATCGGGCAGAGACGCCGCAGGGGTACCGGGACGAGCGCTGTAGATGAAGCTGAACGAGATGTCGAAGTTGAGCTCCCGGATCAGTGCCATCGTCGCGTCGAAGTCTGCATCCGTCTCGCCCGGGAAGCCGATAATGAAGTCCGAGCTCAAGGCTATGTTCGGTCTTACCTGCCGCAGCCGTCTGATTTTAGACTTGTACTCGAGAATCGTATGGCCACGCTTCATCATCGCCAGCACGCGATCCGATCCGGACTGAACCGGCAAGTGCAGGTGATCCGCCAGCTCCGGAATGTCCGCAAACGCCTGAATCAGATTGTCCGTAAATTCCACCGGGTGGGAGGTGGTGAAGCGAATACGGTCGATGCCGTCGATCTCCGCGACGTAATAAAGCAGCTCCGCCAGGTCCGCCGTGTCGCCGTCAATATCGCCCTGGTAGGCATTAACGTTCTGACCCAGCAGGTTCACCTCACGCACGTCCTGCTCGGCGAGCCCACGAATCTCCTCGAGGACGTCCGCAACCGGCCGGGAAATCTCTTCGCCACGCGTGTAGGGAACAACGCAGAAACTGCAGTACTTGCTACAACCTTCCATGATGGACACGAAGGCGGTTGGTCCCTCGGCATGGGCTTTGGGTAGATGATCGAATTTCTCAATCTCGGGGAACGAGATGTCTACCACCGGCCCGCGTTGCCGCGCTGCGCGGCTTAGCAAGTCCGGAAGCCGATGCAGGGTCTGGGGGCCAAAGACGACGTCCACGTAGGGCGCGCGCGTGGCAATCGCCGCGCCTTCCTGACTCGCGACACAGCCACCAACTCCGATCAGAATGTTCGGGTTCGCTTCCTTCAGCTTGCGCCACCGTCCTAACTGGTCGAACACCTTCTCCTGGGCCTTCTCACGAATGGAGCAGGTATTAAGCAACAGCACGTCCGCCTCGGATTGATGCTCGGTCGGGTGAATGCCGGCCTCTTCCCGTAGCGCATCGAGCATCCGCGACGAGTCGTACTCATTCATCTGGCAGCCGTGGGTTTTGATGAATACTTTGGCCATTGCCTGTACTACTGTTTGATGGGTGGGCTGATCCGCAGTGACGGGCGCGACCACCGACTATGGGACTTTGGGACTATGGAAAGACGCCGCCGCATTCAAGCGCGAAATCGGCGCGCGAGTATACTCCAGTGTTCCCGTCTTGGTTGGCTAGCGGGGATATGAGAACGCCAGCACTCCAGCGCCTTGAATTACCCGGGGCAGGCCCCACAACGCAGAGCTCACAGAGCTTACAGCCCATCGAGACGTCGACATGAGCCAGGACAAAGACCCCATCTACCGTATCCTTTTCCTCAATCAGGGTCAGGTGTACGAAGTCTATGCAAGCAACATCTACAGCTCTGAGCTGTACGGCTTCGTTGAGATCGAGGACTACCAGTTCGGCAATCGCACTCAGGTTGTCATCGATCCGTCCGAGGAAAAGCTGCGCACCGAATTTGAAGGCGTGAAGCGATCCTTCGTGCCCATGCACTCCATCATCCGCATCGACGAAGTGGACAAACAGGGCGTGCCAAAGATCTCAACCGTTGGGGGCAGCAACGTCACCGCGTTCCCGATGCCTATGCCGAGGACGACGCCCTGAGGCAGCGACGTCACACACCTATCGTCGTCGCAAGCAGGGTGGAATGCTAGGGTTAGCAGCAACGCCGACATCACGAGATTGCCGCGTCGCCCGTCTGCTGCGCAGACCGACTCCTCGCAATGACCGGGTTTAGGGCGTCGCAGGCAAAACCTTACGTCTTCTCGCCAGACCGCTTGTCGCAAAGCGACGAGCTTCCGGCAGCGCATCGGCAGAGCCGCATGCGCGACAGAAGGCCGCAGGCTGACGTTGCGATCTCCCACCGATAGAACACCCTCGAGCACCTGAGGGGATTGCCGCAGCCGCCGCGCACCCCTCGAACCCTCGTGTAAACTTCGCCCTTTCCCGTTTCTGGAGGGCGTTATGCCAACCACTGCAATCATCGGCGCCGGGCATGCGGCCGGGCAATTGGCTGCCAGCCTGCGACAGGAAGGCTATGAGGGTGAGATCGTCATTTTCGGCGACGAGCTACACGTCCCCTACCAACGTCCGCCACTGTCCAAGGCCTACCTGGCGGGCGAACTGGGCCTGGAGAAAGTCTACCTGCGGCCGGCGAAGTTCTACGAAGACAAGAACATCACGCTGCGCCTGGGTGAGACGGTTAGCGCAATTGATCCGGCAACGAAGACGGTGACGAGCGAGGAAGGCAGCACGCTGCAATACGACGATCTGGTACTCGCAACCGGTGGACGCCCGCGAATACTCCCGATCGAAGGCGCGGACCTGGGCGGCATCCATTATCTGCGCAGCATCTCCGATGTCGACGGCATTCGCGCAGAACTCGCGCCGGGCCGCAACATGGTGATTGTGGGGGGCGGCTACATCGGCCTCGAGGTCGCCTCGATTGGCATCAAGACCGGTGCCACCGTCCACGTGCTGGAAATGGAATCGCGCATTCTGCAGCGGGTTACTACGCCCCAGATGAGCGAGTTTTACGATCAACTCCATAGCGGCCGTGGCGTGCACATTCACACGGACACGCGTGCGAGCGCTTTCAAGGGCGACGGCAAAGTTACCCACGTAGTTACCGCCGATGGCAACGAGCTCGAGGCTGACCTCGTGGTTGTCGGCATCGGCATCATTCCCAACACCGAGTTAGCGGACGCGGCAGGCCTACCCTGCGACAACGGCATCGTTGTCGATGATCATTGCCGTACGAGCGATCCGCACATCTACGCGATCGGCGACGTCTCCAACCACCCGAACCCGTTGCTGAACCGGCGCCTGCGCCTGGAGTCAGTACCTAATGCCATGGAGCAGGCGCGCGTCGTTGCCAGCAACATTGTCGGCAAAGACAAGACCTACGCCGCGATTCCATGGTTCTGGTCTGATCAGTATGAGCTGAAGCTGCAGATGGTAGGTTTCTCGTCCGATGGTGAGGAGCAGATCACCCGCGGCAACCCGGCGGACAATCAGTTCATCACGTTCTATCTGAAAGACGGCAAGGTAGTCGCCGCCGATGCCATCAATGATCCGAAGTCGTTTATGGCCGCGAAAAACCTCGTTGGGAAAGCGATTGACGCCAAAGCACTGGCTGATCCGGACGTTGAGCTGAAGTCCCTGATGAGTCGATAGATAGCCGGTTAACCAGGCAAAAGCCTGTAACCCGGCACTTGCAGCAGCGTTCAAACGCGAGCATAAACATGACACGCACTTCAGGGGGGAGCGTTCATGTCAGGTCGAACAGCTATCGGCGTGCTGGTTACAGCACTGGTTATGTTTATCGTCGGCGCGCTGTATTGGGGGGTCAATCCAGCGCCCTATGCGAGTTGGAACGCTACTGAGGATGACGTTGCCGCGCAGCAGCAACTGAGCAATCTCATGCCGGAAGACGGGGTCTACTTCGTACCGGATTTTCGCAACGACGAGGGCGCCAGATTGCTGTCTGACGGCGCGTTGTTTCAGGTGTACGTCGATCACAGCCCGGTCGCACCCAGTGATCCGGCAATATTTGCGTGGGGCTTTCTGGTCAATCTGGCCACGGCAGCGCTTCTGGCCATGGTTTTAGAAGCGGGGGCCAGCGTCGCTCGCAGCATGGTCCGTGGCTTGATTCTAGGTTTGCTGGCGGTCGTCACGGTCGATCTGACCAACATGGTCTGGTGGCAGGTACCGTTATCCTGGCAACTGCACCTTTCAATCTACACGTTGCTGCTCTTCGTCGTTGGCTCCGCCGTGCTGACCCCGTTTCTCACGCCGAAACAGTAGCTCAGGCGTCCGCCGCTGTCAGAATCAGCGGCGGTTTGCCCTCACGAATAACGAACGTGTGCTCAAACTGAGCAACGCGTGTTCCGGCTGGAACCGTGAGCGTCCAGCCATCGTCTTCTTCGTCCACCCAGCGTGCGCCGGTCGCGAAAAAAGGCTCCAACGTCATAACCAGGCCCGCCTGCAGGCGTCGCTTCTCCTTCGGGTTATCGATAGGCACGTAGGAAGGCGCTTCGTGCAAGCTGCGCCCGAGGCCGTGGCTTCCCAGGTTCTCAACGATGCTGAAGCCTTCGCCTCGCGCAACCTCGCTCACCGTGCGGCCGATGTTGTTTAGTGGGCTTCCAGCACGCATTCCATCAGCGGCCGAGCGCACGGCCCGCTGCACTGCAGCGATCAGGCGCAATTGCTCGTCGTCACCTTGACCGATCATGAAGCTCTCGCCCATATCAGCGACCAGGCCATCCAGCGACGCGGATACGTCGATATTGATCATGTCGCCCTGCGCCAACACGCGCTCACCGGGAATGCCATGAGCGGCTTCTTCATTGACGCTGATGCACGTAGCGCCCGGAAAATCATAGAACAACTGTGGCGCAGACAGCGCGCCATGCTCGGCCAACACTTTCGCGCCTAACTGATCAAGCTCCACCGTACTGACGCCCGCACGAGCCTCGGCTTTCATGGCGTCGAACGCCATGCGCACGGCGCGTCCAGCAGCACGCAACCCTGTCAGTTCTGCTTCGTTCTTAACGATCATGAGTCGACACTCATCGCGAGGATTCGGGATAGCTCGGTGTTACTGCGGCCGCTCTCCTCGCGCCACTGCGCGAGCGCCTCCTGCACCTTCAGGAGATCGCGCTGAGCCGTCGGGTCTTTCTCAACTACGCCGGCGCTAACCAACGCTGCAACCACATCCCGCGACAGAATCGGCGAGTCCCAGCCCACGAATCTCAGAAAGTAGCGGCCTGTCTGGCCACCCAGCCGATCGCCTCGCTTCTTGAGCAACGTCCAAAGCCCGACGAAGTCCTGCACAGGCCAACCAGCGAGGAATGCACCGAAGCTCGAATGCTCTTCCCGCATCGATAATATGAATTGGGCATTGCGGCGGACGGACTCAATCTTGCGGGCGTGCCGCACGATGCTGGCGTCCTGGCAGAGCGCTTCCATCGCTTCGTCAGAAAGGTAGGCACACTCACGCACATCGAAACCGGCAAAGGCAGTCTCGAATCCTGGCCATTTATGCTCAATGATTCGCCAGACGAAACCCGAGCGGAAAACGCAGGCAGCCATCTCGGCGAGATAGCGATCATCGCTACGCTTTTTCAAACTGGCCGCCGTTGCCGGTGGCGACATCAACGCATCGAGCGCAGCATGGCCGCCCTTGCGCCGCGCGGCTCGCTCGACAATAGTTTCGAAAGCAGGTAATGACATGAAGACACCGAGTACAGGCAGAGCGCTGGCGCACGATTTCGGCAAATTGCCCGCAACCCGTGCCCCTGTGTGTATGGCTGGCGAGACTGGGACAGATACCCGCCCCGGTCAAGCGCTCGACCCTGCGCTACAGGCGCTGATCGATACGCCGCGCCCGAAGCCCGATGACTACCTGCTCTGTGCCCGCTGCCAAACCAGCATCAGTCACGTGGACTACGCGTCGATCGTCAATGGCAGCTTCGAACACTACTGCACAAACCCCCATGGCTTTGACTTCCACATTGGCTGCTATCAGGCCGCGCCAGGTTGCGCGATCAGCGGAGAGGCTACCCACGCCGACAGCTGGTTCCCTGGTTTCATGTGGCATCTGGCCACCTGCAGCAACTGCACAACTCACCTCGGCTGGTTGTTCGAAGCGGTGGACGAGCATTTCTACGGGCTGATTCTGGATCGCCTGAAAGAGTCTTGAGAAAGCGAACGTGAGGAGGGAGCAGCATGCTCAGCGCGCCTTCACAGGAAGCTCAAATGCCTGTGCTAGCATCGCTCGATGAACGACTCCCAGCATCCGGTATCCGGCGACGCGACAGCGGCCGACGGAACCTCGAACTTCACGACAATCATCATCGAGAAGGAATACCTGCACTTTGGTGCAGCGCATTTCACCGTCTTCAGTAGCGACAAGCGGGAAGACTTACACGGCCACAATTTCTATATCGCCTGCGAAGTGGACGCACGAATCTTCGACGATGGCCTGGCCTTCGACTACAACGACATCAAGAAAGTCCTGGCCGAGCTCTGCGAGCAACTCGACGAGAAGGTACTCATGGCGTCGGATTCGCCGCACCTGACATTCAGCGAACGCGACGGCTACATATGGGTAGGCTTCGCCGACGAACAGATACCGTTTCTGCCGCGCGACGTTCTGTTGCTGCCTATACGTAACGTGACGGTTGAAGAGCTTGCGCGCTGGTTTCTGGAGCAAACGCTCAAGGGGTTCGACGCCACCAACGCTGGTGTCACCGCGTTGCGCATGCGAGCATCGAGTGGCCCCGGGCAGTGGGCACAAGCCAGTTGGGAGGCCAAGTGAAGCTACTGATTATTACCGGAGCCAGTTCCGGTATCGGCCTGCATTGCGCCGAGAAATTTCTCGACTCCGGTTACTCGGTAATCAACCTGTCCCGGCGACGATGCCCGATAGACGCCGTACAGCAAATCAACTGCGACCTCGCCGCACCGGGATTTACCGACCATATCGCCGCGCAGCTCGTACCCTCGATCCAGGAAGCCGACGAGATCGTGCTGCTTCACAACGCCTCTCGCCTGGACAACGATTCGTCTGTGGAGACGCCGAGCAACACGCTTCGAGAGGTTCTCGAGGTCAACCTCGTTGCGCCAAACAGCCTCAACTATCTGGTCATTCCCTATATGCGGGCCGGATCGAGCATACTTTTCGTTGGCTCAACGCTGGCGGAAAAGGCAGTGCCGGGCAGTTTCACGTACGTCACCACCAAACACGCCCAGATCGGCATGATGCGCTCACTCACGCAAGATCTTGTCGGGCGCGGAGTACATACCGCGTGCATCTGTCCGGGCTTCACTGACACGGAGATGCTGCGCAAACATGTCGGTCCGGAAAACCTGGAGTTCGTCGCCAACCTTTCCGCTTTCAAGCGTTTGATCGAGCCGGATGAGATTGCCAGCACGCTCCTGTTCGCGGCCACCTCGCCAGTGCTGAACGGCTCCGTTATTCACGCGAACCTCGGCCAGGTCGAGGCCTGATCGACATAACCGCGATTCCATCAGGGCTCTGCGCTCTCAACGTCTCAACCAAAACACCGTTGGCCTGCTATGACTCCCACCGTTGACCCGCGCCTGTTTGAACGCCGCCGCATACGCGTGCTATTGCTGCTCTCAGGAATCTTCCTAGGCACCCTGGGCGTACTGAACATCCTTGGTATCAGCCGCTTCGTGGACATGTCCTTCGACGTTTTCGGCCTGTCCATTCCGATGGTAGTCGCGGTCGGCGTACTGCCCTATCCGATCACCTTCCTGTGCACGGATCTGCTGAGTGAGCTCTACGGGCGCAAACGCGCCAACGATATCGTCTGGGTCGGGCTCATTCTCAATCTGTGGATTGTTTTCCTGCTCTGGATCGGCGGTGCGCTGCCCGGCTTCGAGGGTGTAGACCCGGCGACTGGAGCATTGCTCACGGATGCAGCGGGAAGAGAGCCCGTGTTCTTCGAGATTCGCGCGCTGGCGTTCGGCGCTGTCACGGCTTCGATGCTCGCGTACATGACCGCCCAGTTTTGCGATGTTCACCTGTTCCATTTCTGGAAGCGCGTCACCCGGGGCAAACATCTGTGGCTGCGTAACAACGCATCCACCATGGTCAGTCAGATCGTGGATACGACGGCGGTGATCCTCATCACCCATTTCTGGGCGAAGGCTCTGCCGATCAACCCGGATGCCGACCTATGGCCGCAACTGTTTACCTTCATCGCGTCCGGCTATGCCTTCAAACTGATCGTTGCCTTGCTGGACACCGGTCCGCTGTATTTTCTGGTTCACCGGCTGAGGATTTATCTCGGCATCAAGGATCACGAAGAGCTGGATGAAGCCATGATGCCCATACCGCACATGCCCGAAGAAGAAACGACGAAGGCCGCATAAGCCAGTCCACGGCCTCGACGGTTCAGGCGCTCACGAGCGTGTCAGCAATAAGATCGACCGAGCGCAAGATCTGCTCGGTTGGCAGCCCCTGCACCCGTGGTCGAGTCACGATGAGGTGAGTCATGCCGAGGGTTTCCCGATAGCGCGCAACCTGCTCGGCAACAAACCCGGGAGCACCGACAATCGCCCAATCGTCAACGTCAACCGCAGCCTCCTGCCTCGGGAACTTGGCGTCCGCCAGTGCTAGCCGCACTGTCTCTATGTCCTTGCGATTCGTACTCGCAAATACCGAGCGCATCACCGGCACCCCGGTGAGTTCGCCATCCAGCGTGCCCGCCTCCGACACGAGATCACGAATGGACTGGTAGTTTTCCGCCAGCACAGCCAACGACTCCATGGGCGACGCAAGATACGGCAGATTCAGCGCCGCAACCTGAGCGAGCGCTTTGGGACCAAAGGCTGCCACCCACAGCTCGGGGTGCGGTCGTTGTACCGGTAGCGGATGAATCTCGATAGCGGCCTTATCAGCATCAACCTGAATCGCCTCGCCCGCCCAGGCGCGCAGCATGAGATTCAGGTTGTCCGTGAATATTTGTCGCTTCTGACGACTATCGACACTGAACGCCGTGAACATGTTGGCGGCGAAACCTCGACCTAGACCCAGAATCACACGGCCATTGCAAAGCTGATCCAGCACCGCGACCTGCTCTGCCGCGGCTATGGGGTGGCGAACGGGCAACAGGTAAGACGTGGTTCCGAGCCGAATGGAACTGGTCGCAGCAGCCACCGCCGCCAGCAGCATCAGCGGCTCCGGCAATGCGCCGGTTGCAAAGTGATTTTCCGGGAGAAAGAAGGATTCAAAACCAAGTTGTTCTGCGCGTCGCGCCTGCTCGCTGAGGGAGGAAGCGCTCAAATCACGCATGTCCCAGGGGGTTATTCCAATGTGCACGCTACCTCCACGTCGAGGGACGATTATGCCTGAGCGATAGCAGTCGAACGTGAAGAACCGACGCGCGCGTCAGGCAGGTCCCGCGCGCCTAAGCACTCACCAGGCAAGGAGGTGGCGTGCTGCGCATATGCCTTGCGCGCAGCGCGGCTAGCCAGTCCGCAAGCGCCGTATCCGACGGAGCGAGACACAATCGCGACAGGCTGTCGGCAACCCAGGCTCGCTGGTCAGCCTCCCCCAGCGCAACCCGACAGAGCAACCTGTCCCACCCGGAAAGCGTCAGCAAAACCTGCAAGGCCGACTCGCGGTCCGTCGCTGCCAGCACCAGGCACAGGCTGGCATCAGAGGCATGATGTTGATCTGAATCGATAACCCGTTGCTCGATCTCATCAAGAGGACCTAAAGGAGTGAGCGCGCTCACGTCTGTAGAGCGCGCTAGGGCGTTTGTGATGATTGGTTCCCGCGCCGAATCACGGAAACTGGTTGGCTCGACCGCTACGACGCCTGAGTTCCCCGCTGCCACAGCGCGTGAATCGATGGTCACCGGCTCACCGACGGCGGATGAAGCGGCGCGCGCTGAAGAGCCGGACAGATCCGCTGGCAGTTCGAGTTCACTCTCGCGGACCGGTGACTCGCGGGGCTGCGGTGTCATATTGAGAAGGCCAGCGAAAACCACAAGCAAACCGACAATCCAGGCAAACACTACCCAGGGACGTGGCCCGCTCTCTATCCTGCTCGTCCCAACCTGCGTCGCGTCACGCCGAGCAGAGCCGGCTGGCGAACCAGCCACGACACGGTCAGACCGGGACGACACAGCAGTTGCTGCACGGATGTCGGCCTGCGTCGTCCGAAGAGATTGGGCAAGTGCGGCTATCGCCAGATCCGCGGAGCGGCCCGGCCAGTTCTGCAGAGCAAGCGCTTGCCGGGCAGCAACGGGCATTTCGCTATGATCCAGTCGGAGCCAGATCAGCCGGCCACTAGAGCGCTGGGCTTGCTCGATCATCCAATCTTCGACGTGTTCGCTGAGGACACCCAGAACGGGGTCGCTCGCAGGTTCAAATGGGCTCGTGTGCAGCACAACACCCACGCCGGTCGAGGCAAGCGCCTCTTCCAGAAGAACAACCCGGTGCCGGTCTTCGTCGCTGTAAAACAAATCTAGCGCCGCCATAAGCAAACGCTAGTTCATATCCAGGGTTTGCCAAGCGCTCATACTCCGACCGACGAGGCAGGGAAGGTGATGAGGCGGGGACAGAGA
>CAYGQC010000089.1:0-16104 GCA_964351875.1 uncultured Pseudomonadales bacterium | reverse complement strand
GGTGGTGATCTGCTGTTTGTTGTACGTCCGGTAGATGCTTAGGAGCAGACCCGAAGAAGGGGTCTGCTCTTTGGAATGTGGCGGGTTTGATTGACATCAAGATCACCAGAGGCGATCTGCTATTCGTTGTCAGGCCTGTAGAGCAATAGAGGCAGACCCGCATCTGGGGTCTGCAAAATCCCCGTCTTCGCGAGGAGCAGGGCTGCGCAGCAGTCCTGTGACGCGGCGATCTCGAAATGGCGCGGGTTCGGCCACCGCTCACCCCAGCCAAAGCTGCCTAATGCCGGTAGCGATACAAACCGCGCCAATCACCAGAATCACCGTGCCGCTTACTCGCCGGAAGTGCTCGTCCGAAAACCTGGCCAGTAGCCGGGTTCCGATTCGGGCGCCAACGACGGCAGTCGCGATCGCGGCCAGCAGCATCCACGTTGGTACCGACACATCGGCGCTTTGATCCGTAATCACCACTTCGACAATCCAGCCGTAGTAGAGCAGCTTGAGCAGGTGTCCGAGTGTCTGCGTGACGGCCTTGCAGGCGACGATCTCGTGGCGATTGAGCGGCGAATTCAAATAGAAGACGTCGAGAAGCGGCCCGGACGCGCCAGCGAGAAGCTGTGCGGTGGTGACGACAACCCCCGAAGCGGCAGCGGTCAGCGGCCGGGTAATGTCCAGCCCGTGCAATCGGTTCACGACTCTCGCGAGGAATGGAAATACACCGATCGTGATGAGGATGACCGCGGGATCCGCCACAAAGGTCACCAGCGCGAACAGGACAAGAACCACCAAGCTACCGGCTACATACGGCGGCAGGATCGACCAGCGAATGTGTTCTCGGAGGAACCACGCCCGTGAGCCATTTGAGCTGGCCTGAACCCCGCCGTGGACCATCATTGCCGTTGGCACGTTAAGCGCCAGCACCAGGATGGCCATGAGGATCATCCCACCCGCCATGCCCAGAACACCCGAAATAGTGCTGGTGACCAGGACAGATATCAGTATAAGCGCTGCCAGTTGGAGCATGATCAAAGCCATTCCCTCAGGTGGATGGTTAGTCTCCCTTGGTGCTAATCATGAAAAAAGCGACAGTTAGGAATATGATCCATCGCATTATGGAATCGGTGGCGGATCATGATTGAGAATTTGGAAACCCTGGTCATGCTCTCCAAGACAGGGACGATGCTGGAGGCTGGCACCCAGTTGAAGGTGTCGCAGTCGGCGGTCAGCAAGCGTATTGCTGCACTCGAGCATTATTACGACCGAAAGCTCATTGAGCGTCAGGGACGGCGGGTTGTGCTGACGCCACACGGCCAACGTCTCGTCGAGCGGGTAACGCCGCTGATCTCTGAGCTGCGCCATGTCTTCCTCGAAGACAATACGTTGCGCCAGGGCAAGATTATTCTCGGCGTCTCGGAGGCGATCCTCGCCAGTTGGGGCCCACGACTGTTTGCCCGGGTGCGCGCGGAGCTACCCGAGATTGAGCTGGAATTTCACTCCCAACGCTCACCCGTGCTGCTCGACCGGTTGCGCTCCGGTGAATACATGGTGGGCCTGTGTACGGGCTCGGAAAACGCAGATACTGACCTGGTCAGCGAGGTGGTTCGGCTCGAGCCAATGGTGATTTTGCCGTCCGGGCTCAGCGAGCTCGACTACACGCCGGGCATGCCGCTGTCCGTCATCACCATCGAATCTCGTTCCGGCGCGTGGCGCTCGATCGAGGAAGATATGAAGCGGTTGAATCTTACGCGCGCGACCTCTCTGGAATCGTTCTTTACGGTTGCACAGATGGCACTGGCCGGTTTCGGTCACGCTCTGGTCCCCGCCGGAGTTGCCCGCACGCTCGGGGTTCCGGAGGCCTCGATGGTACCGCTCGATCATCTGGGTATGAATCGGCCCGTTCGATTTGTTGCGCGAAAGTCGATGTTTACCCAGCAGTTAGTGCAGAGTTTCTACCGTTCGTTGCAGGCACATATCGCTTTGGTCTGAGCTTGCCTTCATGATCAGTATCGCGTTTGAGTAATTATCTCCCGGAGGCTTTCGTGTCTGATCTCTACCTACACCACTACCCACCGTCGCTGTTCTCGGAAAAGATTCGGGTGCTGCTGGGCTACCTCGATGAGTCCTGGAACTCGGTCATCATTCCGCCAATCATGCCGCGGCCATGGCTCATGCCGTTGTCGGGTGGCTATCGAAAAACCCCCGTGTTTCAGGTCGGTGCGAACGTGTACTGCGACAGCGATGTTATCGTTCGGATGCTGGCGGAGCGTTCGGGCAAGACCTCGCTATACGCTCACGGCTTTGTGGCCGACCGCGCCGCGGAGTGGGCGGATAGCCAGCTCTTTCGAACCGCGGTAGCGCTTAACTTCGCGCCGGCCGCACTGGCCGAACAGATGAAGGCGATGAAACAGGAGGAGATGCAGGCCTTCGCCGAGGACCGCGCGAAGTTGTCTGAAGGCGCCTCGATAACCTCGTTCTCGCCCGAGGTTGCTACTCGCAGCGTTCAGCACTATCTGAGCAGCCTGGATCGTGATCTGGGTTCTCGGGCCTTTGTCTTTGGCGATGAGCCGAGCGTTACTGACTTCTCGGTTTACCACTGTTGCTGGTTTCTGGATCAGAACGCGATTGTCGCAACCGTGCTTCAGCCGTTTGCCAACGATCGTCGCTGGATGAATGAGATGGCAGCGTTTGGTCATGGCAACGTGATTGATAGTTCGGGTGAGGCTGCGCTGGATGCGGCAAAGAATTCTTCACCGGTCATTCCGCTGCTCGCTAACGCGTTGCCAGCTGGTTTCGCGATCGGCGACGCAGTGACAGTTGCGCCAGTCGATTACGGCAAGATCCCGGTATCAGGTGAGCTCGCGGCGATTGACCACAATCAAATTGTGATAACGCGCTCGACGCCGGAAACCGGCGAGGTCGCGGTGCACTTCCCGAGTGCCGGGTTTGAGCTGTTGAAAGCCTAGTCGATGCAGCGCAGGCAGGCATCGAGCAGAGCCTTGGCCCATTGCTTATCGGCATTCAGAGAGGGTAGCAGCGTCAAGCTTTCGCCGCCGGCATTGAGGAATATCTCTTTGCCGGCCATGGCGATCTCCTCAAGCGTTTCGAGGTTATCAGCAACGAACGCGGGGCAAGCAACGGCCAGGTGTTTGACGCCACGCTCCGCCAGTAGGACCAGCGTTGCGTCGGTGTAGGGCTCTAACCACTTGGCCCGGCCGAGCCGAGACTGAAAACTCTGGCTGTACTGCTCCGGCGCCAAACCCATCGCTTCGGCAATCTTTCGCGTGCTGACCCGCACCTGGTGCCGATAACAAACAGCGTGTGCGGGGTTAGCTACTTCGCAACAGTTGTCGCTGCGCAGGCAATGGCGGCCTGGATCGGCGATTCTCAAGTGCGCTTCCGGTAACCCGTGGTAACTGAACAGAAGGTGATCCCACTGTTCGGGCAAATGCTTCGTAAGGATCGACGCGAACCGATCAACGAACCAGGGCTCGCCGTAGAAGGGCGGCAGCACTGTCATCGATGCGCCGACGGGAAGACAGCGTTTGGCCGCAGCTATCGTTGTCGTGATGGTCGAGTCGGCGTGCTGAGGATACAGCGGCGCCAGGACAACCCGCGTCACGCCAGCATCCCTGAAGCGAGTCATTGCTGACTCGATCGATGGCTTGCCGTATCGCATTGCCAGCTCGACGCGGACATCCGTTTCTGCCCGCATCGCGTCGCGTAACCTCTGCCCGTAGTGCAACAGTGGCGAACCAGGCTTCCGATTGCGCCAGATCTTACGGTACGCCTTGGCGCTCTCTTCCGGGCGCGAACGCAGAATCAGGCTGACCAGGAGGCGTCGCAGCGGCCATGGCAGCCGAATGACGTAGCCGTCCATCAGGAACTCATTCAGATAGGCACTGACGTCCTCGGCCGTTGTCCCCGCAGGGGTGCCGAGGTTGACGATGATAATGCCGGTGTCGCCGAGTTCGTCATTAGTTGCAGTGAGCGCCGCGGATTGAGTTGGGTCGGTCATCCCTTGGAAATTCCTGCTTGGTTGGTCGTCATGGCTCTCGGCAGCCAAGTTGTCCGGGCTCTTTGATATCGCTAGTATCCGCGCTCTTTCAAGGCGGGGCGCACAATCGCCGTGAGTAAGTTTGAGACTGTCATTATCGACTACGACGCAGGCAATTTGCGAAGTGTTCAGCGCGCGTGTGCCCAGGTCGGTATCGACGCCCACATCACCGGCGAGCCTGATGAGGTTGCCACTGCTCGCCGGGTCATATTCCCTGGCGTTGGCGCTGC
The DNA here is from genome assembly GCA_964351875.1 of uncultured Pseudomonadales bacterium. Lineage (GTDB taxonomy): Bacteria > Pseudomonadota > Gammaproteobacteria > Pseudomonadales > Azotimanducaceae > JANSWO01. The sequence continues at coordinate 11,823 of CAYGQC010000089.1, read as the reverse complement.
ACCTGGTGCGATGGCGTCGCTGAAGGCTAACGGCCTCGGTGCAACGTTACGTGAAGTGATCGCCGCCGGTACGCCGACGCTCGGCATTTGCCTCGGTCTGCAGATATCGTTTCGCCATTCCCAGGAGGGCGACACTCCGACGCTCGGGCTACTCGATGGTCATGTGCAGCGATTTCAATTCGAAAACCCGGATCTGAAAGTTCCCCACATGGGATGGAATGACGTGGTGCCGACACAGCCGCACCCGTTGCTCAACGGCATCGAGCCGGGGGATGCGTTCTACTTTGTACACAGTTACTACCCGGTGCCGAGCCGGTCAGAAAATGTCTACGCCACGGCAGACTATGAAGGCGAGTTCGCCTGCGCCGTAGGCCAGGGCAACTATTTCGCGACGCAGTTTCACCCGGAGAAGAGCGGCCGGGTAGGATTGCGGCTGCTTGAGAACTTCAAGACCTGGGACGGATCATGCTGAGCAAACGCGTTATCGCCTGCCTGGATGTGCGCGACGGCAAGCTTGCCAAGAGCGTGAAATTTGTCGACACCAAGGACATTGGTGACCCGATCGAGAAGGCCCAAGCCTACTATCTGGACGGTCTGGACGAGCTCGTTTTCTACGACATCACAGCCTCGAGCGACAAGCGCAACATTATGCTGGATGTGGTGGAGACGGTGGCAGCTCAGGTGTTCATCCCCTTCTCCGTCGGCGGCGGTGTACGCAGTGTGAGCGATGCGACCGATCTGCGTCTGGCGGGTGCGGACAAGATCAACGTGAACTCGGCCGCTGTGCAGCGGCCGGCACTGATAGACGAGTGCGCCGCCTCCATCGGCAACCAGAATGTGGTTCTCTCGATGGACATTTTGCGCAACCCTGAACAGCCGAGCGGGTTTGAGATCGTCATCAACGGTGGCCGCACACCGATGGGCATCGATGCGCTCGCCTGGGCGCTGGAAGGCGAGTCCCGGGGCGCTGGCGAGTTGGTGGTCAACTCGATCGATGCAGATGGAACTCGAGATGGCTACGACATTGAGCTGACTCGCATGATTAGCGAAGCCGTGCGCATACCGGTGATCGCTTCAGGCGGTGCGGGCGTGCCGCAGCATCTTGTGGATGTCCTGACCGAAGGCAAAGCCGATGCGGCACTGGTCGCGTCGATGGTGCACTACGGCGACTACACGGTTAGCGGGCTGAAGAAATCGCTGCACGATTCGGGCGTACATGTGCGCATGCACTGGTAGCGGGCCAGCTAGCGAATCGTCAGTACGACTTTGCCCACGGTGTTGTTGCTCGCAACGAGCTGGTAGGCGGCTTCCACATCAGCGATGGCGAAGACTTTCTCGATGATCGGTTTGATCTCGCCATTTTCGATTTTGGGCCAGACGCGCTGACGCAGCGCATCCATCACCTTGGCTTTACCGGCGATCGGTCGTGCGCGCAGGGTAGAGCCAATCACTCGCAGGCGCTTCATCATCATGAGGCCGATGTTGATCTCGCTGACGGCGCCGCCCATCAGACCGATGATCACCAAGCGCCCATCGATAGCCAGGCTCGCGAGATTGTCGGCAAGATAGCTTGCACCGACCGGGTCCAGAATCACGTCGACGCCCTTGCCGTCGGTCCATTGGGGGATTAGCTCTGCGAAGCTCTCGCTGTGTCGATCAGCGCCGCCGCTCGCACCCAACTCCACGCACTGGGCGATCTTGTCGGCGCTACCGGCCGTGACGTAGCAGGCGTTGTGAAATGCCTTGCAGAGCTGGATGCCAGCCGTGCCCACACCGCTCGCGCCTGCGTGCAGTAGCACGCTCTCGCCGGGTTTCAGGCCGGCCTCCATAAAGAGGTTCAGGTAGGCGGTGGCAAAAACTTCGGGTAGTGCTGCCGCTTGGATGAAGTCCAGTCCCTTCGGAATGGGCAGCACCTGGCCAGCCGGAACGGCGACGCGTTCAGCGTAGCCACCACCTGACAGCAGCGCGCAAACGCGGTCGCCAACCGCGAACGACGACACCGCCGAGTCGACTTCGCTGACGATGCCTGCGCACTCCAAACCGAGGATCGGGCTGGCCCCCGGCGGTGGTGGATAGCCGCCTGAACGCTGCACCAGGTCTGCCCTGTTGATCGCGGTAGCGTGTATGTCGATCACAACCTCGCCTGGACCAGGCGATGGCTCAGGGTGCTCCTGCCAGAGCAGTTTGTCGGTGTCGACGGCGATGGCTTTCATGGTGTTTCCCTGGTTTTGGAGTTGCGTGAGCCTGTTCGAGCTCGCGTCATGCTGCGGACAGTTCCGCATGCTGAGCGCGCAGCGTGTCCAGCTTGTCGCGATACTCCTCAGCTCGCGCGCGCTCTTTCGCGACAACTTCGGCTGGCGCTTTAGCGACAAATTTCTCGTTGCCGAGTTTGCCTTCGACTTTCTTCACTTCGATGTCGAGCTTGCCGATCTCTTTGGCCAGACGCGCAAGCTCCGCATCGATATCGATGGCGCCGGCGAGCGGCACCATGACTGACAAACCGCTCACGACCTGCAGGGCGTGGGCGGGTACATCATCACCCTCGTTAACCCAGGCAACGCTGTCGATCTTCGCGAGCCGCATAAGCAGTGTTTCCGTGGCGGCCATCTGGCTAGGCAGTTCCGGAGCGCCGCCTTTTAGCAGCAGCTCGAGTGATTGGCCGGGTTTGATGTTGCTCTCACCGCGGATCGTTCGGATGGCTTCGATGACCGATTTCAAAGACTCTACGGCAGCGTCGCTCGTCGGCTCGGTGACGAGGTCGGCCGCGACGGGGAAGCTCTGGAGCGAGATGCTCCTGCCTTCGATGCCGAGCCGTGGTGCGACTTCGCGCCAGAGCGCTTCCGTGATGAAAGGCATGATCGGATGTGCGGTGCGCAGGGCAATCTCAAGCACTTCGAGGAGCGTTGCCCGGACAGAGTTCTTTCGGGCTTCACTAACGCTCTCGTCCCACAGGATCGGCTTGGCAAACTCTACATACCAGTCGCAGTACTCGTGCCAGATGAATTCGTAGACCGCACTGGCATACAGGTCGAAACGGTAGGTGCTGACAGCCCGATCGACCGCGTCCAGCATGTGTGCTGCCCGGGTGCGTATCCAGCCTTCGGTTGGGCCGTCGTCGCGCTCGGTGGTGATCGGCTCATCACCGATACTGCCGAAGACGAAGCGCGTTGCGTTCCAGAGCTTGTTGCAGAAGAACTGATAGCCCTCCACTCGGCTGGATTCCAGCCGTACGTCGCGTCCGGTTGTCGCCAGTGCACACAGCGTGAAGCGGAGCGCGTCCGTGCCGTAGCTGGGGATACCCTCCGGAAATTCTTTGCGCGTGGCTTTCTCAATGCGCTTGGCCAATTTAGGTTGTGTGAGGTTAGCGGTACGTTTGCTGATCAGCTCATCAAGGCTGACGCCGTCGATCATGTCCAATGGGTCGAGGCCATTACCCTTGGTCTTGGACATCTTGTTGCCGTCACCATCGCGGATCAGGCCGGTGATGTAGACCTTGCGGAAGGGCACCTCGTCCATGAATTTGAGGCTCATCATGATCATCCGGGCGACCCAGAAGAAGATGATGTCGTGGCCGGTGACGAGGACATCCGTAGGGTGAAACTGTTCCACCTTGTCCAGCTCACCCGGCCAGCCGAGGCTCGCAAAGCTCCATAGAGACGAGGAGAACCAGGTCTCCAGTACGTCGTCGTCCTGGCTGAGGCTAACGTCGTCAGACAGGCTGTACTTCTCGCGGACGGCTGACTCGCTGGCGCCGACATAGATGCCACCGTCGCTGCCGTAGTAGGCGGGAATACGATGTCCCCACCATTGCTGGCGTGAGATGCACCAGTCCTGGATGTTGCGCATCCACGCGAAGTAGGTGTTTTCGTATTGCTTGGGGACAAACTCGATATCGCCGTCTTCAACGGCTTTGATGGCCGGGTCAGCCAATGGTTGGATCTTCACGAACCACTGGTCGGTGAGCAGTGGCTCGATGACCGCGCCGCTGCGATCGCCGCGCGGCACCATCAGCTTGTGATCCTTGATGCCGTCCAGCAAGCCAAGCTCGTCCAGATCGGCAACGACGCGCTTACGAGCCTCGAATCGATCCAGTCCCCGATACGCTTCTGGGGCGGTTTCGTTGATCGACGCATCCGGGTTCATGATGTTGATCAAAGCGAGGTCGTGACGTTCGCCCATAGCGTTGTCATTGAAATCGTGGGCGGGCGTTATCTTTACGCAGCCCGTGCCGAACTCCGGATCAACGTAGTCGTCGGCAATGATGGGTATGACGCGATCGGTCAGCGGCAGGCGAACCGACTGTCCGATCAAATGCTGATAGCGCTCGTCATCAGGGTGTACGGCGACCGCCGTATCACCAAGCATCGTTTCCGGCCGGGTCGTCGCAACGACCAAAAAGTCGTTGCCGTCTTTGTCCTGGGCATCAACCAAGGGATAGCGGAAGTGCCAGAGGTGGCCGGCTTCTTCGTTGTTCTCGACTTCCAGATCGCTGATGGCCGTACCTAACACCGGGTCCCAGTTGACCAGGCGCTGGCCGCGGTAGATCAGTCCCTCATCGAAAAGCTGCTCGAAGACTGTCGCGACGGCGTCTGAGTAGCCGTCATCCATCGTGAAGCGTTCTTCGTTCCAGTCCACGGACGAACCAAGCCGTCGCATCTGTTGGCAAATGGTGCCGCCGGACTGTTCCCGCCACTGCCAGACGCGCTCGATAAAATTGTCTCGGCCAACCTCGTGACGGTTTTTGCCTTCGCTGGCCAACGCTCGCTCAACGAGCATCTGGGTCGCGATGCCGGCGTGATCCGTGCCTACCTGCCAGTGAGTGCGTTTGCCGGACATTCGAGCGTGGCGGGTCAGTGCGTCCATTAGAGTGTGCTGAAACGCATGACCCATATGCAGCGTGCCGGTGACGTTCGGTGGCGGGATGACAATTGAAAACGGCTCGCCATTGCCAGTGGCAACAAAATCGCCGGCGGATTCCCACTCGTTGTATAGGCCTTCTTCGACCGCCTTCGGGTCGTAACTACTCTGCATGCTCGTCGGTCTCAGCTATCGGTTGGTCAAGCGGCGCGTTGCACCGCGGATCGTTCAGTATCGGGCAGCCAGACGCTTGCCTGGGGAAGCTAGCTCACATCCCCCGGGGAAGAATCGCCAAGACGCGAGCTGATTTGTCTGCCCAGTTCGTCGGACAGCGCATTGACGAGTTCATGTCGCAATTCATCGACGTGTCGGGACAGGGTGCGGCCGATCCAGTCGTGTACGGTTGCATCGATGCGAACCTGCAATGCGTCAGTCAGCTCATCCGTGTATTCCGGTTGCCAATCTTCGCGATTGTTCTCAATGTCCTGGCGGGCCCCTTGTAGGAGGTTTTCTGCCCGCGCGCGCCAATCATCGTCGAGCAATGCGCTCATCAAATCATCGCTTAAACCGCTGTTGTCGCCGGTAGGGCTGCCATCCGTGATGACGCCGTCCAATGAGCCAGTAGTCGATAGCGATCGCTGGCTGTCGCGGTCGAGGGCGGCCTCGTTAAGTTTGAGCGCCCCGTCGATGACATCGTCGAGCACCGGTACGTCATCGTCCGCTGCGTCGTTGTTAGGGGTAGTCGTCTCTTCGGTGTCCTGGCTCTCAGGTGAGGGAGCGTCTTGCTCAGCTTCGTCGTTCTCGTCCAGCAGCGAACGAATCGACTCGAGGTCACCGAGCAGGGCGTTGGCATCGTCGTCGCTTTTTCCGGAGTTACTGCTCATTGGCTTAATCCGTCCACTCGCTGAGTTCGTGGTGCTTCAGTGGATAGCCACGATGTCGATAAAACTTGTAGCGCTCCCGCCCAATCGTCTTCTGTTCGCCAACGATGATCTCAGCAAGCCGATCGAAGCGCCCGAAAAACGCCGGAATGTCATCAGCAAGATTTATCAGTACGTCATGTTCCGTGCTGGCAGGCTCCTGCCAATCGATGCTGACCCCGCTACCGATATCGCGAATGCCGTGGGGCAGAAAGGCGGCTGCCGGATAGGCCCACATCAATTCATCCATCGCCTTTGCCGCAGCTTCATCGGACGTGTGCACATGCACCTCATTGCCTTTCAGGCGAGCCTTGGCAGCCAGACGGCAGGCGAATCTTTGCGCTGCCGTCCGCTCGACGTCCGGAAGAATGTAGAAATCGATGTGAGTCATCGTGCGCTACTGACTGTGCTGGGTGAACTGGTGTTAAACGCTATCGGGCGTGGGAGGCAACCCAGGCCGTGAGTAGTGGAACCGGGCGGCCTGTTGCGCCTTTACGCGCGCCCGAATTCCAGGCAGTGCCGGCGATATCCAGGTGGGCCCAGGCCACGTCTTCAGCGTAACGTGCGAGAAAGCAGGCGGCGGTAATGGTTCCGGCTTCCCGCCCGCCGATGTTCGCCATGTCTGCGAAGTTGCTCTTCAGTTGCGGCTGATACTCATCCCAGATCGGCAGCCGCCACGCGCGATCGCCAGTCTGCTCGCCGCAGGCTAACAGTGCGTTCGCCAGGTCATCATCGTTCGCGAGCAGGCCGGTGGCGTGTGAGCCCAGCGCGACGACACAGGCGCCGGTCAGCGTCGCTACGTCGACTACCGCCTTCGGCTTGTAGCGCTGCACGTAGGTCAGAGCATCACAAAGAACGAGCCGACCCTCGGCATCGGTATTCAGAATTTCGACGGTCTGCCCTGACATGGTTTTGACCACGTCACCGGGCCGGCTTGCGCCGCCACTGGGCATGTTCTCTGCGGCGGCAACAACGGTGATTAGATTGACTGGCATCTTGGCGTTGATAACGGCGCGAGTTGCGCCGAGCACGCCAGCGGCACCGCACATGTCGAATTTCATCTCGTCCATACCAGCGCCGGGCTTCAGTGAGATGCCCCCGGTATCGAAGGTGATGCCTTTGCCGACCAGGGCAACGGGCGCGTCGCCGCGTTTGCCGCCTTTGTACTCGATGATGATCATTTTGCCGGGCGTGTCTGATCCTTGAGAGACGGACATAAATGCGCCCATACCGAGATCCAGCATCTGCTTTTCGCTGAGGACTTTGAGGGTTGTCTTCTCGGCTCGCGCGATCTTTCGAGCCTCGGCAACCAGGTAGGTGGGATTGCAGATGTTAGGCGGCTCATTGCCGAGATCCCGGGCGAGGTCCATTCCGGCGGACAGCGCTTCACCGTAGCGAGCAGCTTCGCGGCACGCCTTGGCACTGCGTTCGTCGCACAACAGTGTGATGCGACTTGCGCGCTTTGCCGATTTGGCCTTCGCGCCACTGGCCTGGTGCTCGTCGTACCAGTACAGCGCGCTGGCCAGGGCGGTAACAGCGATTTGAGCCTTGTCAGCCGCTGAGAGCCCTTTTACGGTGCTCTGACCGAGACCCCAGGCGACTGTCACGACGGCCGCGTTTTTGATGGCACCTGCCGCAGCGGACGCCGCTTTGCGGAAGTCAGACTCGGTGCGGCCCTGGTCGCCAACGCTAACCGCTAACAGTTGCTTGGCCTTGGCGTCGCTCGGTAGCGCGACGGTTGTGACCGTGCCGGCTTTGTCGGACGCGTTCGCCAGTGCGCCCTCCAGTTTGTAAGGTTTCAGCAGTTTCGCGGCGGTTGCTGTGTCGACCACGAGCAGGTCGGCGGAGGCGTCATTGGCGCTGATGTTTCGTGTGCTGATTTTCATGCTTTGGCTCGCGTTGATGACGGGCATTGGTTAGGGTGCGATCCGGTGCAGTGTTGCGCCAAAGTACCTGTTCTTATGCGTTGTCAGGGCTGAATCCAGGGTCAATCCGGATTGTGGCCTGGAATCGCTTCCGGCTTGAAAACCGGTTCGGAACGGATGCTTGTTATCGCTGCTTTTACGGCGCGAAAGTTTACTGGATTTAGGCCGCACATGCTGGTTGCCCATCGATATCTCAATCGCGAATTGATCGCCGTTTTGGTGGTGGTGTTTGTGCTCGTGTTGTTCGTCGGGCTCGGCGGGCGGTTCATCGGTTACCTCCAGCAGGCCGCGCTTGGTAAGTACAGCGCCGAAAGCCTGCTGATTCTCGTTGGCTTGCGGTTGCCTGAGTTTGCCCAGCTTGCACTACCGTTCGCGTTGTTTGTCGCCGTGATGCTGACGCTCGGCAGGCTCTATGCAGAACAGGAAGCCGCCGTCTTGTCATCTGCCGGTGTTGGCCCCGTGCGGCTGTTCGCCTGGGCGCTGCCGGTGGTGCTAGCCGTTACCGGCCTGGTTGCGCTGACGTCGCTATGGCTGACGCCGGCGTCGAACCATGAGTTTTCGGAACGCGTGTTGGAGCAGCGGCTGAATCGCGAGTTTGACGGTCTGAATCCGGGCGTGTTCCAGATATTCAGCAACGGCCAGCGCGTCAGTTATATGGAGCAGGTCGATACTGACGCTCGTACACTCACCGGAGTGTTCATGGCTGAACTCGATCGTGATGGGAAGCGCGCAAGCACGATCTGGGCGGAGCGGGGCAGCCAGTATGTCGACGAAGAAACCGGTTCCCGGTTCCTGGCCCTGCGAGACGGGCGCCGCTACGAGGGGGCTGCCGGACAATCGGATTATCGGGTTCTGGAGTTCGATTCGCTCGCTCAGCGAATCGAAATAGAGACCGCGAGGCTGTTCAAAGTTAAAGCGGATGAGACGGCAACTGCGGAGTTGTTAGATCACGATGACCCGGATTTTCATGCTGAGTTGCATTGGCGCATCGGTCTTCCCCTGTTCGCACTCATAGGCGCAGGCCTCGCGTTTGGTCTGGCGAGGGTGAAGCCGCGCCAGGGCCGCTTTGCGCGCATCGCGCCTGGTGTGTTGATGCTGGTTCTGTACTACCTGTTGTTGATGCTGAATCTGAATGCGTTGAAGGACGAACAGATTCCGATGGTCGCTGGGCTGTGGGGTGTGCATCTGACGTTTGCCGGGTTTGCGGTATTCCTTTTGCTTCGCGCCCAGGCGCCGGCGCGAGTCTGACGTGATCCCCGGCATCAACAATACGATGGATCGCTATATCGGCCGAACGGTACTGGCGAGTATCGCGATCGTTGGCCTGCTGTTCCTGGTTCTTGTCTGTGCGTTTGCGCTACTCGAGGAGCTGCGTGACGAAGAGGCTGGCTACGGCTTCCTCGAGGCCGGACGTTACATTCTCTACACGGCGCCGAGGCGGGCGTACGAGCTCATGCCTTTTGTGGTTTTTCTCGGCGCGCTGATTGGTATGGGCGTACTGGCCAACAATCGAGAGCTGATTGTGTTTCGCTCGGCGGGAGTCAGCATTTGGCGCTTGTTTGCTGCTGTGTCGATGCCGGTGCTTCTCGTTGTCGCTGTCGGGATTGGCGTTGGTGAGTGGTTTGCGCCGCTTGCCGAAGCGCAGGCGGAATCGGACAAAGCTCAGGCGCGCCAGGGCGGTGGCGACGTGCAGATCAAGGGTGGCTACTGGTATCGGGAGGGCGGTCTGTACATGAGCGTGCAGGCGATTGGCAGCAGTGCGTCGGATGCTGAGTCTGCGACGACCTCCGGACTGCTCGCCAGTACCGACAGCGACGCGCGGATTGTCGGCATTCGTCAATACCAGTTGGGGCCGGATCAGCAGTTGTTGTGGGTGCGCCAGGCGGCGAATGGCCGTTACGAAGGTGATGGTAGCTGGCGCTTGTTCGATGTGGTCGAAACCCGCTTTGCTGACGAGACGTCGATTACGTCGAGCACCGACTCCGTGCTCTGGCGATCCCAGGCAGATCCAAGGCTGCTTAGCACCCGCATCCTGGTGGAACCGAACAAGCTCAGCGTCCTCGATTTGCAAACACAGATCACCTACATGCAGCGGGAAGGCCTCGATGCCTCGACCTACGAGTTGGCGCTGTGGAGCAAGTTATTGCTACCTCTGTCTGTGCTCGGACTTGCGCTTCTGGCAGTCACGTTTGTACTCGGGCCGCTCCGGCAGGTGAGCATGGGCACGCGCCTGACGGTCGGCGTACTGACCGCTCTCGGTTTCAAGTACCTCCAGGATCTGTTCGCGCCCATGAGTCAGGTGTTCGACCTGCATCCGGCGATAGCCGTATCGCTGCCGATACTCGCGTGCTGGCTGGTAGCGCTGATCGGTGTGAGGCGCGTGCGCTAGCAATCGAGCTGCAAATTGGCTACTTCGCTTTGCCTTTGCTTTTGCCTTTGTCTTCAGGTGCGACAAAGCGAATGCGGCTGTCGGACATGAGATCGCTCCAGCTACGCCGGTGCGGGTCTACCATGATCCACAGCGCGCCCATGCCGAAAGCGAGCAAACCGGCAAGGCCCACGAAAAAGCGCAGCACGCCCTGGGCGAGGCTCACTGGCGTGCCCGACAGGTTCACCAGGCTCAAGTGCCATGCGCGCATGCCCAGCGTCTGTCCGTAGCGCGTCCAGAAGTAGATAAAGAACGCGAAGATCTCCGCAAAGATAAAGCTCTGCACAAACGGGCCAACGGCCGCTTCACCCGTGACGGTCACAATCGTGACGATCGTCAGCGCATAGATCGCTACAACCAGCAGGCCGTCGTAGATCAGCGCACCGATCCGGCGCAGCAGTGAGGCCTGTTCGGCGATCGGGAGTTCGGCGGTGGGCATGGTGTCGTGGGGCTGCTCGGAGAGGCGCGGAATTGTAGCCGGTTGGCGCGTGGGCGCGTTAATCATGACGGACTATGCCCAAACGAACGCACAGGGATGTGAGTTCCCGCCTTGATTATTCGTCGCTTAAAAAATAGCCGGTGCAACGGCATCCCACAAAGTGAGGCGTTGTCACCGGCAAGGCTATCCTGGCCACAACCCCGCGTCATGTGCGTGGGGTTCACCTTGCGTCGGCAAAGCGAGGCCAGAGTAGAAGGCAATTTACTTTGGTGCAAGTATTTTTAGAAAAAATACCTAAACCATTGAAAATATAAGTCTTATTTCCCTATGAAATGCGCGCGCCATCGTCTGCCACCGATGCGGATCGGCCGCAGAATTCCTCTTGCGTCATCGCGTGCAGCACGTCTTTGTCCGAGACGGAAGCCCAGCAGCGCTGGCCCGTTGGTGTTTTGCATGCCAGGAAGCCGGTATCCACGCCGTCAGCGCCGTACATGACGCTGTAGGACTCGATGACGACATCGCCGGCATAGTTCTCAGCCAGTTCGGTAGTCGGCAATGCGTCTACCTCTTCCTGGACGTTCGCATGCTGGTACGGCTTCTCCGGCGGTTGCGTGCTGTACACGCCGAATGCGTGTTTCGTCAGGAAGCCGCCGTTGGCCGTGACGAGCCCCTTGGCGTTGCGCTGCTCGCGCAGCAGCTCTGCGGTGCGTGCGATGGAGTGCATCACATAGTTGTTGAGCGGCCCGCCTGCCCAGGTCAGGCCGCCGGTGACGGTTAGCTGGCGGGTCTCATCGAGTCCCAGCTCTCTGGCTGCCACCTGAACCGCGATGGGAAAGCAGCTGTAGAGATCCACGAGATCGAGGTCACTGGCGTTAACGTCGGCGAGCTCCAGCGCTCGATTACCGGCGATTCGGATAGCTGGCGAGGCGTTCAGCTTGTCTCGGTGCGAAACGAAATACGTGTCGTGCGCATCGGTTCCAGACCACAGATACACCCACTTGTCCTCGGGGATGCCGCAGGCCTTCGCATGTTCGGCTGAGGTCATGATCAGCGCGGCGGCCTGGTCGACATTGGAGTTGGAGTTCATGAACTTGGGGTAGGGGAAGGACACAGGGCGATTGGCGCCACCAGGCGTGCGGATCTCTTCGGCGGTCTTCGCGCCATCACGCAACCACGCGTGCGGGTTGTTGGACGCAACCGCGCTGAAGCGAGCCCACAGCTCGGAGATGCGCTGTTGGTGCTCTGCGATGGTCT
>CAYGQC010000088.1:0-16107 GCA_964351875.1 uncultured Pseudomonadales bacterium | reverse complement strand
GGCCTCGTGCACGTCTCGGAGATGGACTGGACCAACAAGAATATCCATCCCTCGAAGGTGGTTTCCGCTGGCGACACAGTCGACGTCATGATCCTCGACATCGACGAAGAGCGCCGCCGAATCTCTCTGGGTATCAAGCAGTGCCGCTCAAACCCATGGGAAGATTTCTCCACGGGCCATCAGAAGGGCGATCGCATTTCCGGACGCATCAAGTCGATCACCGATTTCGGTATCTTCATTGGACTGGACGGCGGCATCGACGGACTGGTTCACCTGTCCGACATCTCCTGGAACGAGCCTGGCGAGACGGCCGTTCGTCGCTACAGCCGTGGCGAGGAAATCGATACCACGATCCTGTCCATCGATCCCGATCGCGAGCGCATCTCGCTGGGTATCAAGCAACTCGATCAGGATCCGTTCTCTGACTACACGGCCATCAACGATCGCAACTCCATCGTTAAAGGCGTCGTGACGGAAGTTGAGCCGAAGGCCGCCGTGCTGAAGCTCGCTGATGATGTCGAAGGCGTACTGCGCGCGAGCGAAATCAGCCTTGATCGCGTTGAAGATGCACGTTCGCAGATCAACGTTGGTGATGAGATCGAAGTGAAGATCATCAGCATCGATCGTAAGAACCGCACCATCGGCGTTTCCATCAAGGCCAAGGACATGGCTGATGAGGCTGAGGTTGTGCGTGAGCATCGCGACTCTGACGAGCAGGCACGTCCGGCTACCACGCTGGGTGATCTGATCAAGGCGCAGATGGATCAGGACGACTGATATCTGTTCTACGTCTTGCGGCCGATCCTGGCCGCAGACTCAAAGACGACCAGCGCGCTCTCATCGATTGCTTCGCAATCGATTGCCGCTCGTGGATTGCGAAGCAATCAACGTAGGTCCGCGCGCTGGCGGGGCCGCACATCCTTGTGCGGCCTTTGTCTATCTGCTTCCTGTGGCGCTCGCATCCGTGCGAGCTACTTCTTCGACATTCCCCGGTTGCTTCGGCGTGCACTATTTGACGGCAACCCCTTTTCGCCGTATGAACGTTTGTAGGGATCGCGGCGAGTCCTCAGGAACGCTTAGCCGTCAAGCGCCCAGTGCGTCGCAACGACAGATTGCGTTGACAAAAAGCCCTGTTCTGGTGCTCCCCATACCCTGCAACTTTCTGATTTCGCTGTTTTTTTCTGGTCTCTCCATGTGTAAGCTACTCGCGAAGGGGACGGCATGACTAAATCAGAACTAATAGACATCATCGCGGCCAAACAGGCCCCGTTGCAGTTGAAAGACGTCGAGTTGGCGGTGAAAGCGCTGCTCGAAGAAATGTCGACAGCACTCGCAACCGGACAGCGAATCGAGATTCGAGGCTTTGGTTCTTTCTCGCTGCACTACCGTGCCCCGCGCATCGGCCGCAACCCCAAGACAGGCGAATCAGTAGGCCTTCCCGGCAAGCACGTGCCGCATTTCAAGCCCGGCAAAGAATTGCGTGATCGAGTAAATTCGGGCCTGCAGGCTGAGCTGGCCGCAGCCAGTGATACGTCGCGCGACGAGTAACGTCGCGGGTCAGTTTCGGCGGTAGCCGAGCACTAGTGCGAGTCGCGCGAGAGCGGGTCGGCATCCCTGAAGCAGGCCAAAATGTTCACCGTTCGCTAGCGTCTTGATGTGGGACGCAACCGCACTTCTGCCACTATCTCTACGTCGATCGCTATGCCGAGCGCTACGCCGATCGCTATGCCGATCGCTACGTCGAGCAAATGTCCACGCAGTGCTATGATCGCGCCGCGCGGCCGGATTTCTCAACGCAACGCCTTGATTCCTGCCAATCGTAAGCCCAACTGAGAGCAATGTTGTGACCTGGCTGAAACGACTCTGTCTTTTTATCGTGGTTGTGATCGTCGTGTTGACCGCTTCTCTGGCGGTCAATCAGACTGAGATATCTCTTCAGTTCCTAACCTGGCAAACCCCTGTGCTACCGGCCTTCTGGTGGCTACTTGCAGCTTTTTTGCTCGGCTCGCTTGCGACCTTCCTGCTCGTTTTCGTCTTCTATCTTCAGGGTCGATGGCAACAGCGTCGCCTGAAGAAAGAAGTGTCTGCGCGCGAGCAGGAGATCGCCAAGTTGCGCGGAGCCTCGGCTGACAGCTAAGCAGCAATCAAACCATGGACAACGCATTGCTCTACCTGTTGCTGCTGACGGCCCTCGGCATCGGGTTTGCACTTGGCCGCCGCGAGCGACGCCAGCTCCAGACAGCGCAGCCGCCCAAGGACTATCGCCTGGGGCTAGGTCGTCTCCTCGACGACAGTGAAGACGTTGATGTGGATGCCTGGCTAAACGCTACCCCAATCGTCGATTCGTCGGCTGACACGCTCTTCGCAATCGGTGCGCTGCTGCGCAGACGTGGTCAGGTGGATCAGGCGATACGCGTTCACCAGCGAATTCTGTCTGAACCGGAGGTGTCGCGCGTACACAAAGACCGCGCGGAGCTGGAGCTGGGTCAGGACTATTTCTCGGCCGGCCTGCTTGATCGTGCCGAGCGCCTGTTCAGCCGAATTGCCGATCAGAGTGGGCCGCTGCAGCAAAGCGCGTTGTCGCACCTGGTACAGATTTACGAGCGTGAGCGCGACTGGGTAGAGGCGATAGCTGCTGGCCGCAGGCTGGCAAAATTCGACAAGTCCGTGCGTCACCGCCTTGCCCACTACTGTTGCGAGCTGGCGGAAGTATCGCTGTCGAATAACGATTTACGTGAGAGTCGACGCTGCTTGCAGCGAGCGCTCGATCTGGATCCGAGCTGCGGACGGGCAGAGTTACTGCTCGCGGATACGGAGATGAAGGCCGGCCAGTTGAAACTGGCGCTTAAACACCTCGAACGTGTGCGCCAGAAAGCGCCCTGGCTCGCGTCCCAGACGCTCGCGCGCGTGCGCAAAGCCTGCATCGAACTTGCAGATGATCGTGGTTACATTGCCTACCTCGAACGTTGTTTGCCGGACGCTGCGGTGCCAGGCGTGATCGAAGAACTGGCTGAAGAGCGCAGGCGACAAGAAGGCGAAGATTCCGCCTTTGCCTTCCTGATCGAGCATCTGACGCGCAAGCCTGGCGCGGAAGGTCTGGCTCGGGCTCTGCGCCGCCGCAGCAGCATTGCCGGCGAGGAACTGGAAGGCGTGCGACAGGTGCTGGACCAGATGGCCGAGGGCAGCAGCGACTATCGCTGTACGGATTGCGGCTTTGCTGGTAATGCACACCTTTGGCAGTGTCCTAGCTGTCACAGTTGGTCGAGCGTTCGTCCTACAGCGCAGTAGCGCGTTCTCCCTAAGAACCGCAGGCATCCCGCCTGCATCCCGTGCGCCCGCGCGGCGTTACCGTTTGCCTCGTTCAATCACTTCTGTTCAAAACGAGGAAAAACTATGTCTTTTCATAATCGTGCTCGCTCTACAGCCCTTGCACTGATCCTGATGGCTTCTGGCCTGGTTGGCTTTGCCGAAGAATCCCAGACGGCGGTCAACATTAACCGCGCGGATGCCCAGACCATTGCCGATGTGCTCGATGGTGTCGGGCTCAAGAAAGCCGAGGCGATCGTTGCCTATCGTGAGAAGCAGGGTGGCTTCAAGTCGATGGTTGATCTTGCGGATGTCAAAGGCATCGGCCTGCGAACGGTGGAAATCAACGAGGCGCGCATCCGCCTCAAGTAGCCATCGCGCAGGGTTGTGGTCGGCGCTCGAGTTGCTCGGGCGCTGGCTGTGACATCCGTCTCATGATCGATTGCGCAACCCCCGGATCCTGGCGCTGTATCCGTCGCGATAAGCCCTTAGAATGCCTGCATGACAATCGGCCCCCCTCGCGCCATGCAGCGACTTCGAGCACTACTCGCCCGGCGCAACCTCGGCAGCAATCTGTTGCTGATCGCGGTGTTTCTGGTGGCGGCCCGCATGGCTGGCGCGCTACGCGAAGTGGTCATTGCGCGCCAGTTCGGCGTTGGCGAGCTAGTGGATGCCTACGTCATCCTGTTTGCCTTCGTCACGTTTGCGCCGATGCTCTGGACCAATACCCTGCAGGCGGTGGTCGTTCCGCAACTGATGTCTCTGAATGTCCGGGCCCGGGATGCGTTCATCAGTGAGCTTATCGGCGTTTCGCTTCTGCTGGGAATACTGATCTCGGGTCTGATCTTCTGGCTGGCCCCTGCGGCGGTAACCGCGCTGTCGGCAGATCTGTCCGAGATAGGTGTGCAGTACGCGCGTGCGTTTGGCCTCGGGCTCGCGCCCATAGCCGCCGTCGGCGTTTTCATCAGCATCCTGACGGCGCTGCTCGTGGCCGTGGAGCGGCGCTCGGTATCGCTGTTGGAAGCGCTGCCGCCGATCTGTGTGATTTGCGCATTGTTCGTAATGCCCAGCGCCGCCGGGCTCATTGTTGGGTCTCTCATCGGCATTGTTGTGCACGCCATTGCTGCAATTATTCTCGTCGTCAGAGAAGGCGTCTGGCGCTGGCCCAGGTTCTCTCTGTCCGCGGAACCCTGGGCGGCGTTCTGGCGGGCGGCGCTGTTGATGCTTGTCGTTTTTCTGCTCGCGGGCATTACCTATCCGATCGATCAGGGGATTGCGTTGACCCTGGAGGAGGGCGCGGCTTCGCGGTTTGGCTACGCCTATCGCATCCTTGGGTTCCTGCTGGCACTCGCGACGATCACGATCGGCAGGGCAATGCTGCCGGCTTTTGTGCGGGCGCCTCACCTGGCGATGCAGCTAACCATTCGCTGGGCGCCGATTTCGTTCACGATCGGCCTGGCGATCGCCCTGGTCATCGGCTATTTTGCAGAACCGGTGGTCGCGTTGCTGTTCGAGCGCGGTGCGTTTACGTCGGAAGATACGCAAGCCGTCGCTGGTGTTCTGCGTTTGGGCCTGTGGCAGCTACCGCCGTACTTTGCCGGCATTGTGCTGCTGCAACTCGTCATGTCTTTGCGTCGCTACGAGCTGATGATCGTGCCCAGCATCATCATGGTCGTCATTAAGGTGGCGGGATCGCTGCTGCTCGTGCGTGACTACGGCCTGGATGGGCTGATGATCAGTTCAGCGATCAGCTACATCGTGATGTTAGCGGTCTATCTGTATGTGGTTGGCCGGCAACTCGTTCCGGAACCCGCCCGGTGAAGGTTCTGCATGTCATCAACTCGCTTGATACCGGTGGTGCGGAGCAATCGCTCGTGCGCTTGGTTGCAGAGCATTCGGCGCTCGGGATCGAGTCGGTCGTCTGGCCAATACTCTCGGGCGAGCTGGTGGACCGCGCTCGCGCCGCCGGCGCGTTGATCGTGCGGCGTCCCGTGTTCGCGGACATCGTGCACGGCTGGCTCTATGCCGGTTGCGTCGCCGCAAGCAGCATTGGCCATCGCGCACCGGTTGTGTGGGGGTTGCGCCATGCCCCGACGGTTTCGCCCAACCTCGATTCGGTATTGGGCGAGAGCTTGACGACGCGTGTGTGCCTGCAGGCGATGCGCCGAGGCTTTTCTGCCTCAGCAGCCGTTGCCAACTCTCAAGCAGCATTCGAGAGCCACCGAAGCCTGGATTTGCGCGCTCGCAACTGGCGGGTCATTACTGATGCCGTTGATGATCGCTACCGCGTGCGCGAACCGATGCAGGGTGCGGCGCTGCGCCGGGAGCTTGGCATCGCCGAGGACAAACCGTTGTTTCTTCAGGTCGGGCGGGTTCATCACCACAAGGGACAAGACCGGTTGATTCGGGCAACGCGGCTACTGCGTGCTGCTGGCCGTCTAGAGCTACTCTTTGTCGGGCACGGGGTCAGTCAGCTAGCTCGAGAACCCGGTATTCATGTGCTACCCGCCACCCAGGATCTGCTTCCCGCTTACTCCGCAGCCAATTGGTTCGTCAGCCCAGCGCGCAGCGAAAGCGCACCGAACGTTCTGCGCGAGGCGATGGCGTTGGGTCTGCCGGTGGTGGCGACTGACGTTGGCGACTGTGCGTCGATCATCGGCTGCGATGGCCTGCTCGCCGCGGTGCCGGATTCGCTGGATGCCTTTGCTGCCGAGGAAGCTACGGTTGCCGCCCTCAACGTTGCCCTGATCGAAGCGCTGGAACTGTCGGCGAGCGACGTGTCGACGCGAGCGTCCCGCGGCCGGGAACGCATCCTGTCCCGTTGCAACGCCGATGTTGCCGCGGACTATGCTGAACTGTACAAACATCTGCACCGGCCATCGCTGTGAGTGAATCCGATTCCGAAGCTTTGAGTCCGCATATTGTCTTTGTGGTGAATCAGGGCAGTTTCCTGCTGTCCCATCGCTGGCCTTTGGTCGCCGAAGCCATCGCCAGAGACATGCGCGTCACCATCATCTGTGGCGACAATACTGGAGGAGATTCGCTGCGCACGTTGGGCGTCAGCGTGCACACGATCGCGCTCTCGCGCTCGGGCTTCAATCCTTTCGAAGAGTTTCGCTCGTTCCGGGCGCTGGTTGCTCTCTATCGCGAGCTGAGGCCGGACATCGTTCACCACGTGACCATCAAACCGGTGATCTACGGTACCCAGGCCGCTCGAATCGCGGGCGTTCCTGGCGTCGTCAATGCCATTCCAGGGATGGGTTTTGTGTTTACCCGGCGCGGCCGACTAGCTCGCGTTCGCCGGCTTGTCGTGAGTTTGCTGTACCGGGTTGCGCTTAGTCATCCGAACATGCGGGTGATCTTCCAGAACAGCGAGGACATGGAGGTTTTTCTCGGGCCGCACATCGTGTCGCGACCCATCAGTCATCTCATTCGCGGCTCCGGCGTCGACCTGGATGCGTTCCCGTTCTCGGTTGAGCCGGAGGGTGATCCGGTCTTTCTGCTGGTCGGCCGGATGCTCCGTCACAAAGGCGTTGGTGAGTTTGTCTCAGCAGCGCGTGAGCTGAAGCATCGATTCCCAGGCTGGCGCTTCCAATTGGTGGGTGATGTCGATGTCGGCAACCCCAGCTCCCTTGCGGCGGAGGATCTGCGCGCCTGGAACGACAGCGGCGAGGTGGAGTGGTTGGGCCCGCGTAGCGACGTAGCAGACTTGCTGCGCCAGGCTAACGTCGTTTGCCTGCCCAGCTATCGCGAAGGATTGCCGAAGACGTTGCTGGAAGCGTCGTCGGTTGGCCGCGCCATGATCGTGTCGGATGTTGCGGGTTGTCTGGAGGTTGTTCGCGACGGTGTAAACGGGCTCGTGGTTCCGGTTCGTGACGCGACATCGCTACAGGATGCGATGCGACGGCTTGGTTCGAACCCGGAACAACGCCGGCGCTTCGGCGAGGCGGCTCGTAACAAAGCGGAAGCGGTCTTCGGCGTGGATGATGTCGTGCGGGACACGTTTCTGATTTACGAACAGGTGCTCTCGCAATGAGCGCCGCATTGGTCGTCGGTGCCAGCGGATTTGTCGGTTCTGCACTGACCAACCTGCTCGCCAGCCACGGCGATGTTGTTCGCTGCAGCCATCGAGCCGAGATCGATTTCTGCCGAATCGATGTTGGTCGTTGGCGGCAAAGCCTCGCTGGCATAGACGTCGTTTACGTCTGTGCTGGGCTTGCCCATTCAAGGCATGCGCCGTCCGAACTCGCCGCCGTGAATACGGCCGCACCGCTCGCGTTGTTTGCCGCCGCTCAGCAGGCGGGTGTTGCTCAGTTTGTCTGGCTGTCGAGCGCCAAGGTGCTCGGCGCCACTGCGCCACGCCCCGTGAGTGAGCGGGCGAGTGTGATGCCAATGGATGCCTACGCGGCCTCGAAAGCCAAGGCAGAGGCCGTGCTTCTTCAGCAGGCACCTCGCGCGGAAACGCAGCTACATATCGTGCGGCCGCCGCTGGTCTACGGCCCGGATGCACAAGCGAACTTTGGGCTTCTGCTGAAGGCCGTTCTCAAGCGTTGGCCGCTGCCACTTGGCTGCGTAACTACGCCGAGGTCGATGGTGAGCGTGCATAACCTTGCCGCCTTTCTGCGCCACATCAAGGGTAGACCGGGTGGAGTCTGGCATGTGAAGGACGCAGACGATTTGTCCATCACAGAGATCGTTAACGTGATGTCTCGAGGGGTCGCGCGGCCCGGAATGAACCTGCCGCTACCCGAGCGCTGGTTGGATCGCGCCCTGAGGGTTGCTCGCCAGGGTAGTCGAGCCGACGCCTTATTCCAGCCGTTTCTTCTTGCCGATGACGTAACGCGCGAGACGCTCGCCTGGCACGCTCCGCATTGCATAGAGGATGAATTGCTCCGCTGTGTGGAGTTGCGCAGAGCGGAGTTAAGGGGCGCGCGTGGACTCTGAGCTGCTGTCAGGCTTCGGCTCCGCGCATCTGAGGTTGATTGCACTGCTTGTGCTGGGCATGGCGAGCAGCGCGCTGCTTGTGTTGCTGGTTCGGCGCTGGGCGGTGTCCCGGCAACGTCTCGAGCCTGTGAACGCGCGCAGCTCTCATAGCAGTCCGACACCGGGATTCGGCGGTCTGGGCATTGTCATACCCTGGCTTCTCTATGGTCTTTGGATGCTTGTCGCGGGTTCGGCGGTACAAGGTGATGGCTTTCTACTCGCGCTGGTTGTTGGTGCTGCCGCGGTTGCAGCCGTATCACTCGCGGACGACTTTTGGCAGTTACCGTCCTGGCCGCGGCTGCTTGCGCACCTCGCATTTTCCGCCTGGCTAGTGCACGCGCTACTGCCCGAGACCTCCTTTGTCTGGCTGGTTGTGGTGAGTGTTGCGCTTGCCTGGTTCGTGAATCTGTACAACTTCATGGACGGCATCGACGGCATCGCCGCGCTGCAATGTCTGACTGCGGTATTGTCGTTGCAATGGCTTGCGGGTGGCGCGCTCGGCTATCCGGGCGAGTTGCTGTGGTTGCTGGGTGCCGTGACCGCCGGCTTTCTGTGGTTCAACGCAGCGCCGGCATCCATTTTCATGGGCGATGTTGGTAGCGCCTTCCTTGGGTTTGTGCTCGGCGGCTTGAGCCTGGCGCTTGTGGTGGATGGGCAGGTCTCCTGGTTCGTGCCCTTGATCCTGACTGCTGGCTTCTGGGTGGATGCCAGCCTCACGCTGGCCAGGCGCTTACTCACCGGGCAGCCATTCACGCAGGCCCATCGCAGCCATCTCTACCAGCGTCTGTCGGATATCGCGGGACATGCCGTCACGAGCGCGGGTTATGCTGCTTACTCAATGCTGTGGCTGCTGCCGCTGGCCTGGTTGGCGAGTGCAGATGCAGCGCCGTGGCCGGTGGCTTTGGCTGGCGCTTGTCTACCCTTGTTGATAGGGTGGAAGTTAATGGAAGCCGGCCTTCCGGAGCGCCGCTAAGCGCGGGCGAAAAGTACCGATTTGGTCGCTCTGGTGAGGTTGAACATTCCAGGTTTTCAGGTTGCTCCTAGGGAGGGTGGTGGCCTTGAAAATTGTCATAAATGGGTCGGCTTGGGTTCATCCGCCGCCCAGAATGGCAAATAGATGTCTTGTCCGGCGTTTGGGGCTGCTGGGCGAGGAGCCGGTGCAAGGTCGCGTCCGGCAAGGCGATATCGCCTCGCTGCTCCCGACCTTCACACTACAGCGCACGGCGTAGCACTCGCTTGGCTTGATCGGCTGAGCGAGCAGGCCGTCAGCCGGCTTGTATGAGTTTTGGTAGAGAAGGGAAGCGTTACTATCATCGGTCAATACTTCGAGCAGCTCTCCCGGCGCAAGAAACAGGCGCTGGCGCTCATTTGCGACAGCATCGCACTACCTGTTGCGCTCTGGCTGGCCATTGCTCTGCGGCTCGGTGAATGGTCTCCTGATGTCGCGCATTTCTGGCCGGCGTTTGTGGTCAGCTCACTCGTCTGCCTCCCGGTCTTCGTCACGCTTGGTTTGTACCGCCAGGTTATCCGCTACATGGGTAACCACGCGATGCTCGCGGTGCTCAAGGGCGCGACCATTACTGCCACGGTCATCTTCGCCGTTGCCTACATCATTCCGCTGACGGGCTTCCCACGCTCGGTGCCCATCATCTTCTGGCTCCTGGTCGTCGGCTATGTCGCTGGCACCCGGTTTGCCGTGCGCTCGTATTTCCAATGGCTGAATTCGCGCTTCACGCCGCGTCTGCCAGTGATCATTTATGGTGCAGGCAGCGCAGGCGTTGAGCTTTCGCGACTGTTGCTTCAGCAGGGTACCTACGCGCCCGTCGCATTCATCGACGACGACGTCCGCGTACAGAAACGCATCGTTAACGGCATTTACGTATTCTCCCGCGCGTCCCTGCCCAAGCTGCTGCGTGAGACCCAGGCCAAGCAGGTTCTGGTTGCCGTGAACTCAGATCCCGAATCGCGCAAACGCATCATTGAGTTCCTCGAGCCTTTCGCTGTACACGTTCGGCTGATTCCGGATCTGGCTGAAGTCATCGCCGATCGCAACGCCATCGCCAACGTTCGTGATGTGAAAATCGAAGATCTGCTCGGTCGCGACGCAGTAGAGCCGCTGCCTCATTTGCTGGCCGGCAGTGTTAAGAATCGCAGCGTTCTGGTTACAGGCGCGGGCGGCTCCATCGGCTCCGAGCTCTGCCGACAGATCGTGCGTCAGGGCCCGCGAGCCCTCGTGCTGCTCGATCTATCTGAGTACAACCTCTATCAGGTGCAGCGGGAGATCCGCGAGATAATTGCTGTCGAGAAGCTCGACGTGCGCGTATCGACGGTGCTCGGCTCCGTGCTCGACCGTCGCCTCATGGAGCGCACGTTCAGCCGCCATCGCATCACCACCGTCTACCACGCCGCCGCGTACAAGCACGTCTCTCTCGTCGAAGACAACGTGATTCAAGGCATTAAGAACAACGCCTTCGGCACGCTCTACGCCGCTGAAGCCGCCATCGACGCTGGCGTAAAAGACTTCATCCTGATTTCCACCGATAAAGCCGTACGTACCACCAACGTGATGGGGGCGAGTAAGCGCATTGCGGAGATGATTCTGCAGGCACTGCAGCAGCAGGCGAGTGGCACCCGGTTTTCGATGGTTCGCTTCGGCAATGTGCTCGGCTCGAGCGGCTCGGTTGTGCCGTTGTTTCTCGAGCAGATTGAACACGGCGGCCCCGTCACCGTGACGCACCCGGAAGTCACGCGCTACTTCATGACCATCCCGGAGGCAGCGCAGTTGGTTCTCTCCGCCGCGTCGATGGCGAAAGGAGGCGATGTTTTCCTGCTCGATATGGGCAAGCCCATAAAGATCCTGGACCTCGCCAACCGGATGATTCGTTTGAAAGGGTTCACCATCAAAGACGATGACAATCCGGATGGCGACATCGAGATCAAGTTCACCGGCCTCAATGCTGGCGAGAAGCTGCACGAGGAACTGCTCGTCGGTGCTGCTGCCTCCGGCACGGCGCATCGCAAGATCATGCGCGCCGAGGAGTCGTTCATCACCTGGAGCGATCTGCGCTCGTCGCTGAACACCCTTGAGCAGGCTTGTGACAACTTCGACTACGGCGCGATTAAGACCTTCATCGAAGCGCTAGTGGAAGGATCAGATCTCGAAGAGAAGCTGGGTGACCTGACGCTGACGGCTGAAGTCGTCGCGCTAACGCCGAAGAACGTCTCGGATAGCTGAAAGGGCGCTGGCTGAGAAGGCTTGCATCCCACGCCGCCACAATCTCCGCTTTAGAAAAAGATCGCATCAATCTGGGCCTTGAACGAGCGAAGGCTCTCGCTCGTGCGCTTCAGGTTCATCCGTCCGTTCCGTTATTTCCAAGCTGGGATGGGGAAGCGGAGTCTCTTGCCTGAAGCGATGCGGCGATTTGGAAGCTCAGAGTCGTTGATCTTTATGTCATTGATGTGTGCATCAGATGTACATACGATGCTGCGATGGCAGATGACTTCTCGAACGCAAAGCGCGGCCCCGTTGTTGCAACGGACCCCTCGAAGCAGCGTATTACCATTCGTTTGGATGCGGACGTGATCGCGCACTTTAAGGGAGTCGTCAATGAGCAGGGCGGTGGGAACTATCAAACGCTCATAAACCAGGCACTGCGTCAGTACATCGAAGAAGGCGACAAGAGTCTAGAAAAGCGGCTCAGGAAAATCATCCGAGAAGAGTTGAAGAAGGCGAGTTGATCCACTGCCGCCTTGCCACATCTTGCGCGGGATACTAGCGGTACGCCGCAACCGCTTCCGCTACAGCCTCAATCGCTCTCACCGCATCAGCCCCATTCGTCGCGTCGCTTGTCGGGACGCCGCAGGGCTCGCCATTGCAGTCAGCCGCCGGGCTTGAGAGCTGCGGCAAGCGCACCCCATTGAACGCCGAGGGTGACGCCATGATCGTCACGAAGTCGTTCGTCTCACCGTGGCCCACGCCCCAGTCGAAGCTGCCGCCTTCGGGGGCTTCAAGGCGCGAGTGAGCCAGGCCCAGGTTGTGGCCTAGCTCGTGCAGCAGCGAGTAGTCCGAGCAATCCGCCGCCACCACCGAGTAGCCAAAATCCGCTTCCGCCGGGTTGGAGAAGTCTCCGTCTGTCCCATAGCCGCCGATCCAGGCGTAGCCGCAGCTACCATCGTTCGCGTAGGGCCTGAACAGCACCACCAGATCGGCGGCCAGCTCATCCCGGAGCTGCGCGATGTGGGCGAATGCCGGGTCACTCCCCAGCGTGATCGCCTCAAGCGCCTGCTCAGTGGACGGACCGTCTGCGTAGCTCACCACCTCGATATGGTCGAGCGCGAAGGTGATGTTCAGCCCATTGCTTGCCAGCACATCGTTCGTGGTGTTCACAAGATGGTTTAGCTCCAGGTCCACGTCGCCCACAACCGCTGCGAGGCTGTCGGTAGCAACCGCGAGCAGACGAATCTCCGTGACGGCGGGAGTAGGGACACCGCCGGAGGATGTCACCGGCGGTGGGGCGGCTGCGATAGTGGGGCTAGACGAGCCGGATCCACCTCCACCACCACATGCGCTGCAGACAATCGCACTGGCGAGCGTGAGCATTCTCGTAAACTGACGCAGCCGGGTTTTGCCTGTGCGGCCGCAGTCGCTACCGCAGGAAATTGTGCCGCCTGCCGTCATCACCCTTTGTCGTCGCCCAACAAGACCCAAGGTCCCTGTCAGCCATGTCGACGTAGCGTGCCAGCGATTGAGGGTGCTTCTGGGAACGTGTGTCCTCAATTGGAGAACGTGTGTCCTCAACTGAAGAACGTGTGTCCTCATCAGCCAACCGCCAAGCGATATCCAGCTCATACCGGCCGCCTGCTGTCAGCGAGGCCTGGGATGAGGCGCCAGTCCAACTCGTCGTTCGAGATGAGCAGAGTTTGGATGGTGTTTCCGCGCAGCTTGAACGTCCCGGTGCGCGTAGCGAGCGAGGCCGAGAAGCGATCGCCACGACGGCTAATGGTGCTTGGAAACCCCTGCGCGCTGCGTAGCGAAAGGTGTTGGATATCAGCGCGTTGCGACACTTGGGTGAGAGTGAGTGCGAGGGTTGAATGGCCCGGCAGCTCGATCCGCAGTTCGCCTTGCTCCATCAGTGCGTCAATGTCCCGGTTCGACAGCGTATGCGTTTTTACCGATGTATCCGTGGCGAAGACGTGGCCATGGACTGAGGATTGGCCAGTTGAAGGAGTCTCACGTTCCAGATTCTGCTTGTCGGCCGCTGTTGGGCCTGGCTGGTCAAACCGTTTTAAAACAACAGTTTGCGAGTGACTTTGATCAACCGGCGCAAGAGCTGAAGCTGCGAACGTGAGAGCCAACAAACTGAGCAGGAGTCTTGCCATGAATTCAGTGTAGGCAAGGATTTCTAAATCGATGGTTCACAGCCATCCTGAACCATTGTTATGCTGAGGGTCCTCACGTGGGGTGGGGCATGACCGGAGCAACCGAGCCAAAGAGCACGGTGCCGACGTCAGCACATCGTCCGATAGCGCAGCTTGGTCTGCCGCGGCGGACACAGGGACATCGAGTTTGGCTGGCGGAGTACGCCCGTATCACGGCAGTTTGCTGCATTGATGCCGCGCGTAAGCCAACTCCTGGAACCCGTCTTAGGGAGCAGTGAGTTTTGTCACGTAAAGAAGCCACCATCATTTTGGAGTTGTGGTCCGCCTGGGAAGGCAGGCACACCGGTGAAGCGCCATCGAATGCGCGTTACTCGGATTTCTATTTTGAGGTCATTCGTCAGGACGATAGAGTTCGTCAGATCAATGCCTTCGAAGTGCTTGATTTACTGGTCAATATTGAGCGCAAGCAGAGCGCCTGATAACCGGTACCAAACCCTGAACCACACCCATCTCAGGCCGCGGCTTGCGCCGCTTCGCTGCTGCCTGTGAGCCGCAGTCTCGTTCTTATGCCGGCAGGGCTGTCGGCCGCACTCTTCTGCACGCCCGCCCTTCATGCTCTCAGCCAATCCACGGAAGTTGGTTGTCTGGCCACAACGAAAGCGTCGACCGAGATTGCCCGATGCTGTGCCGATGTGGCCGAGGTGCTCGACGGATTTGGTGATGAGGACCTCCGGAACATAAGCCAGGGCAAGCCCAATGTCTTCTGGCTAGACCTCGACCAGGATGCCCAGACCAGCGAGCCAGCCCGGCAGCTAGCCCAGAGGCTTGCCAGCCTCGGCGTTCGAGTTCGTCGATTATCTGAAGAAACACCTGTAGCCGAATCGTCTCAATACCTAGTAGAAAAAGCGCGAGCATGGTTGCTCAGCGCTGCTGGTGAGCACGCTTTGGCTGAGCAGGGCGATATCGACTCTATCAGCGGCTACCCGCTCGTGGCCTCCGCCGAAGCGCAGGCGAGGGTAGAGCGCCTGTTACCCGATGAGCGGCCGCTACTGCTCGTGCATCCTGGCTGCTCTGGAGTCGCATCACCTGGCTGGCGCTTCTGGCGCAACGCGGGCCATCCCAATGCCTGGCCTTTGGATGGGTTCCTTCAGGTCGGCGCTGCGCTCCGGCAGGTCTTCGAGGAGCCGCGCATTGTGCTCACTGGCACTGGGGTTGAGAACGAGCTTACTCAGCCATTCGCGCGCCAGACGCCCGACAGCCTCAACCTCGTCGATCAGACCGATGTCCCGTTGCTTCTGGCGTTAGCCGAGCGCGCGGAACTCGTCGTCGGCAATCTCACTGGGCCCGTCCATCTTGCTTGCGCGACGAGCGCTCCAGTTGTCGCCATTGCCCGCGACGCCGGCAATGGAAACAGCTTCGCGGACGCAGGCTTTGCCTTGTTCCCGGAGTCGGCCGTTCGGCGCTTCGCCAGCGGCCCGAGCCTTGAGCTGGTAAGTCCTGCGAAGGTGTTGAGCGAATGCCTCATCGCACTGAAATCTGCCGGGCGGCTACCGAGGTAGGCTCGGCCGCATTTACGCTGCGCACTCTGGTTCGACAGTCGCCGAACGCAAGTCTTACGGCAGTTGAGTTCGATATCCACCCGTCCTATGGTCTTTGCATGATCTTAAAGAAGTACTCGCAAGCCGGCCTGGCTGCACTCATGGCGCTAGCGCTCACCGCCTGCACCGCACTGAATCTGGATAGCACGCCGCCCCAGGGTTATGACCTCTCCGGCACTTGGCTCATCAATCCCCAGCTCAGTGATCCGCCGCCTGTGCCGCGGCGCGGCGGCGACGGACCTGCCGGGCGAGAGAAGGGCGCCCGAGGGCCTGCTCCCAGCGGTGGTGGTGGACAGCCTCAGATGTCAGACCGCTCTTCGAGGCTCGCCTTCGCGTTTCTCATCCAGGATTTCCCCATTCTCGCGGCGCAACGCCTCAAGATCGAACAGAACCGGGACTCCATGGGCATCGATTTCGATCGAGGCAGCTATCGCGACGTCTCCTGGGGTGAACGCGAGCGAGGCATTTGGGATGTCACCGCCGGCTGGGATGAAACCGGCGTGCTGACTATCCTCTCTGAAAGCACCGATGCGCGCGCCCTGGAGCGGTTGCAGCTCTCCGAAGACGAGCGCCAGCTCAGCATCGAATTCAGCTATCAGGTGGATGGCGACAGCCGCCGCTACCGACGAGTCTTCGATCGCTTTCAGTAACCGTGAAATCCGCCGCGCTCAAGGTGCCATCAGGGTCTTGCAATCCGCAGTCGCGTCGCTAGACTAGCGGCCCTCTCGCAGTGCTTCATGGCCTGCGGAACCGTTCTTCCGCCTTAGCTCAGTTGGTAGAGCAGCTGACTGTTAATCAGCATGTCGTTGGTTCGAGCCCAACAGGCGGAGCCATACCCTGA
>CAYGQC010000087.1:3364-16382 GCA_964351875.1 uncultured Pseudomonadales bacterium | reverse complement strand
GGGCTAGCCTGTTTCGGTCCCCACCGTAGCGCGGCGCAGCTCGAAGGCTCCAAAGCGTTCGCCAAGGATTTTCTCAAGCGACACGGTATTCCAACCGGCGCATCGGAAACGTTCACAGACCTAACGGCGGCCGAGGCCTACCTGCGAGAAACCGGTGCGCCGATTGTCATCAAGGCGGACGGTCTAGCGGCGGGCAAAGGCGTCGTAGTCGCCCAGACGCTCGATGAGGCGCTGTCTGCGGTGCGCGAAATGTTGAGCGGCGATGCTTTCGGTGCGTCCGGTGAGCGCGTGGTGATCGAAGAGTTCCTCGCGGGCGAAGAGGCGAGCTACATCTGCCTGTGCGACGGAAAACATGCTGTCGCGTTCGCGACCTCCCAGGATCACAAGGCCCGGGACGACGGAGACACGGGGCCAAACACCGGCGGTATGGGGGCCTACTCGCCTGCGCCGGTGGTTACCGATGCCATTCGCGAGCGGATAGAGAACGAGGTTATCCAGCCGACGCTGCGCGGCATGGCCGCCGACGGTATGCCGTATCAGGGGTTTCTCTACGCCGGCCTCATGATCATGCCGGACGGCACGCCCAACGTTATCGAGTTCAACTGTCGCTTTGGCGACCCGGAGGCGCAGGTAGTGCTGGCTCGGCTGGACGATGATCTTGTCGCGGCCTGCCAGTCGGCGTTGGCCGGAGACCTCGCTGGCAAAACTCTTGCGTTTGACCCGCGGCCGGCGCTTGGCGTTGTTCTGGCTGCTGGCGGTTATCCCTTCGACTATCGCAAGGGCGATGTGATCAGCGGGCTCGGGTCAGCAAACAAGCTGGCCAGCGTGCTGCATGCGGGAACGGCCGAGTCGGGTGGCGACGTGGTCACGAGCGGCGGTCGCGTCCTGTGCGTCGTCGCGCTGGGTGATGATGTCGCGTCCGCACAGGCCAACGCGTATCGCGCGGTGGATGCCATTTCCTGGCGAGACGTTTACTGCCGCCGCGACATTGGCCACCGAGCGATCGCCCGGGGTTGAGAAGCGCCTGCGGCTGAGAAGCGCCGGCGGCTGAGAAGCGCCTGCGGCTGAGAAGCGCCTGCGGCTACTTATAAACCGAGGCTGATTGCATGCCGCACGCCAGGCGTTTTTCGTCGGTCTGTGCCGGCGAGGTTCTGACATCCCGGTGAGCCTTCTCGCTCGCGGCCCGTCCTGCGTTTGCCCCAGGCTGTTCCGGTGGCACATCTGGTCAGCAAATTTGAACCCTTTCGCCAACTGAAAGCTGCAGATCAGGCGGCTATCGCGCGCTTTTCCCAGGTGGTTACGCTGCCTCCTAATCGGCGGCTGAAAAGGCGGGCGAACCGCCAGACGAGCGTGTACCTGCTGCGTGGTGAAGTGCGCTGCCTGCCGGGAGATACGCGCATTCGAGCGTCCGACGCACGAGCACGGCAGCCGTTGTTTCCGGAGTTTGCCGCCGTGCTCACGGGCTCCTCGGTGCAGGTTCTGTTCGTCGATCTGGACGGCTGTGACTTTCTTTTAGCGCCGCCGGTGGCGGAGATTGAGGCGGGTAAGGAGCGTTGGCTCGAGCGCTTTACCGAGTCGATTCTGATGAAACCCCTTGGGCCAGTAGGCTGGCAATCGGTGCTGCGATCGTTGACCTCGCTCACGCTCGATGCTGGCATTACCGTGATCGAGCAGGGCAGTCGGGGTGACGAGTTCTACATCGTCGCTGACGGCGCTCTGGTGGTCTGGCAGGACGGCGTCCGGGTTGCCGAGCTCGGTCCGGGAGACTTCTTCGGCGAAGATGCGCTCATTTCGGGCATGTCGCGCAATGCGACGGTGATCACCGATCAGCCCAGCGATTTGCGGCGCCTCAACCGATCAGGGTTTGCGCGCCTGGTGCAGGCGGTCGGTACCACGGTGGTCGCCACCCAGGGTGCCCGCGTCCTGCTGGATGTGGCGGAGAAACCCGGGTCGACTGGTCGTTGGCTACCGCTTGAACGTCTGCGACGGGTCGCGGGAGTGTTGTCGCGGGATCAGTCCTACGCCGTCATCGGCGGCGCCTTCGGCCGCGGCCTGCTCGCGGTCTTTGTTCTTCGTCAGTTAGGTTTCGATGCCGCGCTGCTTGAGGGGTCGGGCCAACAGAAGTGAGGGCCGTTGAAACTGACAGAGAACAGCCGAGGAGGGATAAGCGGTGAGGTGTTCACCGATCGCCTCTAGGCCGGCACGGTTCGGTCCCGTGCCCAGGCTCGCAAAGCGTCAATCGCATCGCCACGCAACACGGAGATGGGATAGGTGCGGTTGATCGCTTCCACGACATCGTGAGTGCCAATGCTGAGTTCCTGGGAGGCGCACAGGTATCGGGCAGAAACGATCGCCTGCTCAATCTCTGCACCGGTGAAACCGTCGCTGGCGGCGGCCAGTTGGTCCAGATCGAAACTGTCCGGATTCAGTTCGCGTCGCTTTAGGTGTATGCGGAATATCTCTCGGCGTACGTCAGCGTCCGGCAGGTCAACGAAGAAAACCTCATCAATCCGGCCTTTACGCATGATCTCCGGCGGCAGACCGCTGACGTCGTTTGCGGTGGCGACTATAAACACGCCTTTATTGTGCTCTGCCATCCATGTCAGCAGGCTGCCCAGCACGCGCGATGACGTTGCGTTGTCCGAACTGCCGACGGAAAGACCCTTTTCGATCTCGTCGATCCACAGCACACAGGGCGCCATCAATTCGGCCTGGTTCAGAGAGTTGCGCAGGTTGCGCTCGGTCTCACCGTAGTACTTGTTGTACAGCGTGCCGAAGTCCA
Source organism: uncultured Pseudomonadales bacterium (assembly GCA_964351875.1). Lineage (GTDB taxonomy): Bacteria > Pseudomonadota > Gammaproteobacteria > Pseudomonadales > Azotimanducaceae > JANSWO01. The sequence continues at coordinate 13,600 of CAYGQC010000087.1, read as the reverse complement.
GACGCAGAAGAGGCAGCCCCCAGTGGCCTGCGACGGCTTTAGCGGCCAGCGATTTGCCGCCGCCCTGGACGCCCAGCAGCAGAATGCCCTTCGGGCGATCCTCGTTGTCTGCCAGAAAGGCGTTGCGTCTCAAGTGCAGCCAGTCCTTTAAGTTCTTAAGACCGGCGACATCGGCCATGGCCTGGGTGTCGTACTCGAAGCGCAGCACGCCTTCGGCATCGAGCAGATCGAACTTCAGCTTGTTGACCTCGGGTATGTCGCTGTCGTTGATCGCCCCGTCGTTGAACACCGCGTGGCGAATGAGCACCTGGGCGTCGGCGTGGGTCACGCCGCGCAGGTTGGCGATGAATTTCTCAAGCGTTGCGCTATCGGTTTTCACGCGCTTGCCCTTGTTGCGTTCCGACCATTCCTGGGCATTGCTGCGCACCATCGCCATCAGTTCTTCGTCACTTGGCAGGCGTAGCGTGAACGAAGCCGTCATGCGACCGATCTCGGCAGGCACCGAGAGGCTGTGCGAAATGAACACCAGGGTGTTCTTGCGAACGCCGTAGTCCAGTGCGATGTCTTTCAGAAAGCGGATTACCGTTGGATCGTCTTTCAGATAGGGGTGGAAGTCGCACAGCGCGTAGATCGCGGGGCCGGTGGTGCGGCCGATGTGGGCGAGCAGCTCTTCGGGTTCTTTCAAGGAGGGTTGGCGTGGCGCTTCCACCGAGTAGCCGCGCTTGCGTAGGCCGCGTGTGACGCTCCACTCGTACAACGGTAGATTGCGCGCTGTTGCGAGACGCGTCAGCAACTCCAAAACACGCCGCTCATCGGGCGATTGCACTGACACGATAGGTACGTGTGCATCCAGCATCAGGCTGAGATCGTTGGTGTCGGCCATGTCATCCATTCTTGGTCCGAGAGCCGGTAGAATGACCGAGTCTCTAAAGCGGGTCTAATCTGGCCGCCCGCTCTGTGGCGCAGGTCTCAAGAGCCCTGTCTGCTCAGTGCTGAAGTCGTCGGATGAGCCGCTGCCAGCCCCTGCCAGCCAATGTCGGCTGGGGGTCTACGTCGAGGAGCGATATGTCTGTTATTGACCAACTGATCAACGGCCTGGATACGGGCCTTCGCACCCTCACCGGAACCGGTGTGCCTGCGCGGCCGTCGCCGGCGCGAGACCTGCCTGAACAGGTGGCTGGCGAGGAGGAGCGTGCACATGCGGCGGGTCTCATGCGGGTCAACCACACGGGGGAGGTCTGTGCCCAGGCACTCTACGAAGGCCAGGCGCTGACCGCCTCGGACGACAACGTGCGCGGCATGCTGCGAGAAGCCGGCAAAGAGGAGCAGGAACACCTGGCCTGGTGTCGCCAGCGGCTCGACGAACTTGAGTCTCGGCCAAGCGTTCTGGATCCGGCTTTCTATGCGTTGTCCTACGGCATCGGTGCGTTAACGGGTCTGCTCGGTGATCGGGTAAGCCTTGGCTTTGTCCACGCCACGGAACGTCAGGTGTGTGAGCATCTCGAGCGACACCTTGTCGATCTGCCCGAAGACGATGCGCGCAGCCGCGCCGTGGTGGAACACATGATCGAAGACGAACAACGGCATGGAGACAGCGCGCTGGCCAATGGCGGCTCGCCGTTTCCCGAGCCGGTTCAGAAAGCGATGACGGTTCTGTCGAAGGTAATGACCGAGACCAGCTATAGAATCTGACTGGCGTTCGAACAACGTTCGAGCCTGGTTCGATCAGTTGGGTGGTGGACCCTTCGAGATAGGCGGGTGGTAAATCACCTGCACAACGTTACCGGCCGGATCTTCGCAGTAGAACGATCGAGCGCCATCACGATGGGTTTTTGGCTCGTTAACGATGCGAGCGCCTAGGCCCTTTATGTGAACGTGCCATCGGTCCACGTCAGCCATCTCGTCGATGACAAAACCGATGTGATCCAGCCGCTGCCCGTCCGGCGTTGGCGTCTCGCCGCGATGTAGTGCCAGGTTGTCGTTACCGGACGTTAGATAGATGTTGTCCGGGTCTGGCTGCCACTCGATCTCCATGCCGAACGCGGCCTGGTAAAACTCACAACAAGCCTCCAGGTCGACAACGTTCAGCGCCACATGTCGCAGCCCGGCAGTTTTCATTGCGCCTGTGCTCCGTCGTTGTCGTGTTCGTGAATGGTGAAGTCGTGCGTAATGGCAACGCCAGCGCGTTGCAGCATGATCGATGCGCTGCAGTATTTGTCGGCTGATAGCGACACAGCCCTCGCAACCTTCTTCTCATTCAGGCCCGGACCTGCGATGTCGAAGTGAATGTGGATGCTCTCGAATACTGCTGGCGTTGTGTCCGCACGCTCGGCGGAGATAGTTGTCGTGCAGCTCGTCAGTTCCTGACGGCTCTTCTGCAGGATGCTCACCACATCGAACGAGGTGCAGCCGGCAACGCCCAGCAGCATCATTTCCATCGGTCGCATGCCAGCATTACTGCCTCCAGCCGAGGGTGGTCCGTCAATTGTGACGTGGTGCTCACTTTCAGTAGTCGCTTTGAACTCTACTGCTCTCTGCCACTCAATTTTTGCCTGCATAGCGCTCAGTTTTGCCGTCGGATGTTGTAAGTGGCGGACATTTTCCACCATCGAAGTTTGAACTGCGACCGTTCATGCCGGTAAACGGTGCCGCTCATCGAGTGAGACTCGTCGCACACACCATTGACTGACAGGATTCAACTCGCAGCTTAGTCACGAAGGAGCGTTACAAAATGCTTGCAGCAAAAAGTTCTCAGTTCTCAGCCATGGGCGCCAAGCGACCACTGGCAGCAAAAGGTTTCCAACCGAACGCCAACGGCACCGAAGATGCGCACCTCGATGCGTTTCTGTCCGCGGCTCACCGACGGAAGTACCCCGCCAAGAGCACCCTGATCTATGCGGGTGACAAGAGCGATTCCATCTACTACATCATGAAAGGCTCGGTCACCGTATTGGTGGAAGACGAGTCTGGCCGCGAGATCATCGTGTCCTACCTAAACAAAGGCGACTTCTTCGGCGACATGCCGCTGTTCGTCGACGACGCACCGCGTTCTGCCTGGGTGAAAGCCAAGACGGAATGTGAAGTAGCCGAACTCAGCTACGGCAAATTCCGCGAGTTGGCCGAGCGCCACACCGAACTGCTCTATGCAGTTGGCCGCCAGATGGCCGAGCGCCTGACACGCACGACACAGAAAGTCAGCGACCTCGCATTCCTCGACGTGACAGGCCGAGTAGCCCGCACGCTTCTCGAACTCACCAAGCAGCCTGATGCGATGACGCACCCGGACGGCATGCAGATAAAGATTACCCGCCAGGAAATTGGCCGCATCGTCGGCTGTTCCCGCGAGATGGTTGGCCGCGTACTGAAGACGCTGGTCGAACAGGGCCTCGTTTCAGTGAAAGGCAAGACGATGGTGGTCTACGGTACCCGCTGAATTGCGGGCGGCTAAATGACCATTACGCTCAGGCTATGGATGGCCTTTGGCTGCTCAGAAATGCGCCGTCGGGCAAGCTGCAGCGACGCAGCCAGCTACTAAACGCCACGGACTGGCGTACCAAAAGGAAATGCTGCCGCGACTGCCAGGGAAACAGGTGGGGCGGTAGCCCTTCACAGGGTGTGACAGGAAACGGGCCAGGCGCCCGTTTCTTCGTTTCTGACATCCAGTAAGCGCGGGTCGCGGCAGCGGTGCTGCTTTGGCTTTCCTGGAGGCCACCAGTAGACTGCACCAGTGAGCCAACCGTCAGAAGACCTACCGCTAGTCGATACCGCCGTCCGGATGGAAACGCCCGAAGGCGTGGAGATCGAGCTGCGCCCTGCGGGTCTTTTCGCCCGTGGAATGGCATTGATGATCGATCTGATCATTCGCTTTCTGATCGGCGGCCTGGTTCTCTTTGTGGCGGCATATGCAGGCGCGACCGGCGTCGCCGTTTTCTTCCTGATTTTCTTTGTTGTCTACTGGCTCTATGGCGTCCTGTTTGAGGTGCTTGCGGGTGGCCAGACACCCGGAAAGAAGAGCCAGAATCTCATGGTCGTTCACGATGACGGCTCACCCATACGCCTGCCAGCGTCGTTGATACGAAATCTGCTTCTCGTGATCGATATCTGGCCGGGTTTCTATGTCGTGGGGACTATTTGCCTGCTGATCACCGGCGATCGCCGCGTTGGTGACCTGGTTGCGGGAACGTTGGTTGTCTATGTAGACCCTGCGCCAATCGAGCTGGCGCGTACTGACGTCGCGCCAAAGCCGCTGCCGATACCCCTGAATTCTGAGGAGCAGTTGGAGCTGGTTGAGTTCCTCGAACGCGAGGCCAGTTTCTCCGTCGAGCGTCGTCAGGAGTTGGCTACGATACTCGCGCCGGCGTTGAACATTGCTCCGTCAGACGTGTTGTCAGAGCTGCGCGCCTACGCCCAGGGTATTCGCGGCGCACACGATGTTACTCATGCGGCAGCGGATAGCGGCCAGTGAATCAATCGAGTTTCGAAAGGCTCAGTGAAGAGCGATGGCGGGCGTTTGAAGCCACGCTTACCTCTGTCCGTTACGGCTACAAGCTAGCCGACGATGCTGACCCGGATGCGTTTGTTGAGGGTTATCAACTCGTCGCCCGAGATCTCTCGGTTGCCCAGGCTCGAGGCTATAGCCGCGGGCTTATCGAGCGGCTGAATCGGCTGGCGCGGGCAGGACACAACGTCCTCTACGTTCGGCGCGCAGGATTCCTCGCACACCTCCTGGCGTTTGTGTTCGGTGGCTTTGCCAGACGCGTGCGTGCGGAAGCGCGCTACGTCGCAGTGGCAGGCCTGATGTTTGCGCTGCCGCTGTTCGGGATGGCGATCGCCGTTAATGTTAACCCCGACCTCGTCTACAGCGTCATGTCGCCGGGCAATGTCAGCAGCATGGAATCCATGTACGACCCGGCGAATGAACGCTTTGGTCGGGAGCGGCAGTCGGACGACGACCTGTACATGTTCGGTTTCTACATCGTTAACAACATCGGCATCAGCTTTCAGGTCTTCGCGACGGGCCTGGCCTTTGGCATTGGCTCCATCGGCTACATTGTCTATAACGGTCTGGTCATTGGCGCTGTCGCCGGCCACCTCATTCACGTCGGCTTTGCCTCGACGTTTCTGCCCTTTGTGTCTGGCCACGGCTCGTTCGAGTTGACCGCGATCGTACTCGCGGGCGGTGCTGGCTTGATGCTCGGGCACGCGTTGATTGCGCCTGGCGAATACAGTCGTCGGGAAGCTCTGCGGCGGCGCGGTCGAGACGCGATCGAGATCATTTTCGGCTCGACGTTGATGTTGCTTATAGCCGCTTTTGTCGAAGCATTCTGGTCGTCGTCGACCTTACTGCCGAGCATGGTGAAATACATTGTCGGCGCTGGCCTGTGGCTACTCGTGATTGGCTATCTGACTATTTCGGGGCGTGGCCGTGCAGCTTGAGCAAAGCAGCGTCCGCTTCAGAATACGTAGCCACTACGAGGCGCTGGACCTGGGTTGTGCGTTGGTCCGACGCTGGCCCGTAGCCCTGTATCTGTCCTGGCTTGTGGTTGCTCTGCCTGCGTTTTTGCTGGCCAATCTGCTGTTCTCATGGCAACCCTTTCTGGTGGTTTTAGTGTTCTGGTGGCTAAAGCCTCTGTATGAGCGATTGCCTTTGTGGATGATCTCCCAGGCCGTGTTCGGTGAGATGCCCGCGCTGCGTGTGGGCATCAGAAAGCTGCCATCGCTGCTTAAGCCCGGGTTGTTCGGGGCGCTTACGTGGCGACGCCTGTCGCCTTCTCGCTCCTTTCTCGCGCCGGTATTACTGCTGGAAGGCCTGTCCGGAACTGAACGAACCCAGCGCTCCCTCGTGCTTTCCCGTTCAGCGTCATCCGCATCATTCTGGCTCACCATTATCGGCGCTCACGTTGAGCAATTTCTGACGCTGGGTTTGCTAGGCATGATCGCCTTACTGGTCCCGCAAGGTATCGAATTCGATCTGTTCACGCTGTACGCCGGGGATGAACGCTGGGTCGGTGTATTGGTCAATTCAGCCTACTTCCTCTCTGTGATGATCATCGGCCCCGTCTACGTTGCCTGCGGCTTTGCGCTCTATATCAATCGGCGGGTGACGCTGGAAGGCTGGGACATTGAACTCGGCTTTCGACGTCTCGCCGCGCGTCTGGCTGCCGCCAGCCTCTTGCTGGTAGCCCTCGTCATTGTCCCGCCCCCCGCTTTTGCGGAGTCTCCTCGAGAAGAATCCGCGCAGGCGATTGAGCAGGTGCTCAGCGACGAGGTTTTTGGCGGTGTTGAGACGTTCCGCTGCCCGGCCTTTCTGTGTGAAGCCAACGAAGAAGAGCCGGAAGCAGCGGAATCGTCAGACTTCGGCTGGATCTCGGATCTGTTTCAGGTCCTGGCGGCCGTAATCGAGGTGCTGCTGTGGGCACTTCTGGCCGCTCTGATTGCGTATCTGTTCTGGCGCTTCCGCGTTTGGACGTATCTTACAGGCGGCGAGCGCGTAGCCGAGGAGCGGGTCACGGTCCTCATGGGCATGTCGGTAGCGCCGGAATCGCTACCGGATGACCCGGCGGCGCAGGCGCTGTCGATGTGGCAGGACGGCCAGCAGCGGAGCGCCAGTAGCCTGCTGTATCGCGCGACGCTGATTGCTCTGCTGGATCGGTTCCGTGTGCCCTTTGCGGATGGCGACACGGAGAGTGACTGTCTGCGCAAGGCCCGCGCGAATGCGCCGGATACAGCGGACTATCTGCGCCGTCTGACATCGTTATGGCAGCTGGTCGCGTACGCACATGAGCAGCCCGCCGATGTCGAGTTCGCGGAATTGTGCCGGCTGTGGTCTAGCCAGTTTGGCGCGGCCTCATGACGGCCAGAATCTGGACCGTCGTTGCAGCCCTGATTGCCATTGCGCTTTCCATTGCGCTTTGGAATATGCGCTGGATAGATGAAGAGCGCCCGGTGCCGCCGGGTGTGGAAGCCCTGCGCAACCAGTTTCTGGCTGCTGAGCGTTTTCTCGCCAGTTTCGATATCCCCGCTGCAACGCTGGAAGGCTATGGCTTGCTCGAGGAACTGCCGGAACCGGACGAGCTGATCGTTCTTGCTGGGTCGCGTCGGGGGATGAGCCAGCGTCGGGTTGATCTGTTGATCGAGTGGGCTGAGCGCGGTGGCTTGTTGATTGTACAGGCCGAGTCGTTTCCCGATGAAGACAGCGGCGTTAGCGATGACCTGCTGCTTGAAACACTGGGCGTAGGGCTGAACCACGCGGTCGCCGAAGGCGTGAGCGAGATCTTGCCGGTCTCCACCGAGATTGTAGAGGCGCTGATCGAGGAAGATGCAGATCAGTGTGACTTTGCCGGTGGCGAGACATCGGTGGCCCTTGAGGATGAGGACGCGCCGATTGTCGTGGCGCTCTCGGACTACCGGCATCTAACCTATACCGGTCTGCACCCGGCGCGCAGCGCGGAAAACGCTGTGGGTAGCCAGCTAATCAGTATCGATGTCGATGCCGGCGGAGTCATCGTCCTGACGGGTCTTCAGCTTTGGAGCAATGGCGCGATCGGTTGTCACGATCACGCCCATTTGCTGCGCTACCTTGCCCAGGAGCGAACGGCGGTTAGCTGGATATACAACGTCGATATGCCGCCGATACTCGTGCTGATCTGGCGTAACTATTCTGTCGCGGTTCTGTTGTTGGCTTTGATGATTTTGCTCTGGCTCTGGCAGAGCGTGATCCGAAGCCGCAGGCCTCGTCTTGATCCCGGTTTGTCCAGACGGGAGATCGCGGCCCACATTCAGGCGCGAGCACGTTTTGCGTGGCAGCAGGGAAACGGTGAGTCGCTGCTGGTTGCGCTGCGTCGCGACGTTGCTGGCGATACCGTTACCGAGAAGGAAATCAATGATCTTGCGGAGCAGTCAGGCATGACCACGAAGGAGGTTCAGACGCTGCTCACGCGGCCCGTCCCCCGCCGGTTGGATAATTTTCTGCGTCTGGTGCGAAAACTGCAGCAGCTACGGCGGGCGACTCGTTGAACTGCCTTGCAGCAAACGCAGCAATGACCGCCCGATGAGTCACGACGAATTGAACACAGAGGTTGAGAAGCCATGAGCGATGAACATTCAGACAATGACCTGACGCCAATCGAGGCCCAGCCGGAACCGGAGTCGGCGGCTAATGCCGCTATCGTTGCAGCGGCCGCGGATATCGAACGGCTCGAGGCCGCGATAGCGCAGGTGGTCATTGGCCAGCAGGGCGTCATTCGGCAAGTCCTCATTTGCCTGCTCGCGGGCGGTCATGCGCTCGTTGAAGGCGTGCCCGGCCTCGGTAAGACGCTGCTGGTTCGAACGCTCTCCGCGCTCGTGGATGCGGATCACGGCCGTATTCAGTTCACGCCGGACCTGATGCCGAGCGATGTTACCGGCCATGCATTGTTCAACATGAAGAGTGAGCAGTTTGAGGTTCGTCGGGGACCGGTGTTTACGAATCTGTTGCTCGCGGACGAGATCAACCGTGCGCCTGCTAAGACCCAGGCAGCGTTGCTCGAAGTGATGCAGGAGCGGCAGGTCACGATCGAAGGCGAATCCCTGGCCGTGGGCAGGCCGTTCATGGTGCTCGCGACGCAGAACCCGATTGAGCAGGAAGGCACCTATCCACTGCCGGAAGCGGAACTCGATCGCTTCATGATGAAGGTTCTCATCGACTATCCCGACGCTGACGACGAGATCGCGCTGGTGAGCCAGGTCACTGCGCAGACCTCTGCTGATGGCATGCCGGACGGTGGCTTGCAGCCGGTCATCAGCCGGGAGCGTTTGCTGGAGCTGATAGCGCTGGCGAGAACGGTATCCATTGATGATGAAGTCATGCGCTACCTGGTCGATGTCGGTCGCGCCACTCGGCAAGCGGTATCGATCGATCACGGCGCCGGTCCGCGGGCCGGACTAGCGCTCGCTCGCGCCGCTCGTGTGTGCGCCCTTCTGGATGGGCGTGACTTTGTTGTGCCGGACGATGTGAAATCCTGTGCGCTACCTATTTTGAGGCATCGAATCGCACTGAGCGCGGAGCTGGAGATCGAAGGCGCGAAAGCCGATGACGTGCTTTCCCGCCTGTTGGCCGACGTGACCGCGCCGCGCCGCTAGTGCCCGCCGTTCGCCTCAGACCCGGGCTGCGATTGATCTGGCTCGCTGGTGGGCTGGCCGTGCTTGCCATCTTTCTGGGTGAGTTTGTTGTCATGCGCTTTTTGCTGGCGCTGGCCTTGGGAGTGACTGTCTTTGACCTACTGGCGCTGTATCGAACCGGCGCGCTGACCATGAGCCGACACGTGCCGGGTAGCCTTCCGGTGAATCGTGGCTCCGAGGTCGAGCTGTGGGTGGAGCACGATAGTGACCGCGAAGTAGCGATTGAGCTGACGGATGAAGTACCGCTGGATGCGGACGTTGCGGGCCTGCCCCTGCGTTTAAACGTGGCGCGTGGGGAGCGTGCGCGGGTCAACTACACACTGCTGCCGAAGCGTCGGGGTGACGCCGAGTTTGGTGCCATCGCCGCCTTGATCGAGTCGCCACTGGGGCTGTGGCAGCGGCGTCAGCGCTTTGTTGGTGATAATGCCGTCGATAGTAATCGCGACGAGGCCGAGAACCAGCACGTCACCGAAGTGAAGGTTTACCCGGATTTCTCGATCATCTCCGACTATCTGCACATGGTCAGCGATCTGCATCTGTCCCGGGCGGGTCTCCGGCTGGTACCCAGGCGAGGTGAGGGGCTCGAGTTTCACCAACTGCGTGAGTACCGGCAGGGTGATGCCATGCGGCAAATCGACTGGAAAGCGACCGCTCGTCGCCGCGATCTGATATCTCGCGAGTACCAGGAGGAGCGGGATCAACACGTGTTGTTTCTGGTTGATAGCGGTCGACGCATGCGGGCAAAAGACGGCCGCCTGTCCCATTTCGATCACTCGCTCAACGCGCTGTTGCTGCTCAGCTATGTGGCGCTGCGCCAAGGCGACAGCGTCAGCGTACTCACATTCGGCGGCGACTCACGCTTCATCGCGCCGCAACGCGGCGTTGGCTCCATCAGCAAGCTCCTCGGTGGTCTTTATGACGTGCACACCGCGGCAGCCGCTTCGGACTACATCGGTGCTGCTCAGGAAGCGCTCCGGTTGCAGCGTAAGAGAGCGCTGGTTGTTCTGGTGACGAATCTGCGCGAAGAAGATTCAGATCTTGTGCCGGCGCTAACGCTGCTACGGCAGCGCCACCTGG
>CAYGQC010000087.1:0-3354 GCA_964351875.1 uncultured Pseudomonadales bacterium | reverse complement strand
CACCTGGTGCTGCTGGCCAACCTGCGTGAGCGGGTGCTCGACGAACTGGCTGAGTTGATGCCCGAGACCGTCGAGCAGGCACTCACCGTCGCCGGCACACACGATTACCTCAAGCGCCGGGCCGACATCTGCAGGAAACTCGCGAGTGCTGCCCATCTGCAGATCGACAGCGTACCCCAGCAGCTACCGATCGCGGTTGTGAATGCGTATTGGCAGATCAAACGCTCAGGGGCGCTCTAGCAAACTGCGTCTACCCAGAGCAGCCTCAAGCCACATTTATGGCTTTGTCGAAGGCGGGTCGAGCGGCGATACGCGCGACGTAACCGGTGATGTTGGTCATCTCAGGAGTCACGGAGCCGAGCCGATTAGCCATGAAGACAGAATGGCCGAGCATGATATCGGCAGCCGAGAAGTCGCCAATGAGGTAGTCCTTGCCTGCCAAAGCGTCTTCTACCGGCCCGAGCGCTTTGGTTAGCAGCTTCTGGGCCTGGCCCAGCGCTTCGGCATTCTGTCGTTCCTTGGGTAGCAGGATGGTCTGAACCACGATGGTGTTCACGGGCGGCATCACCATACCCTCGCAGTAGTGAAACCATTGCAGATAGGCAGGAAAATTCGGGGAGTCGACTGCGGGTTTCAAGCCGCCGTTCTTGTGCCGCTCGATCACGTACTCAACGATTGCGCCGGATTCGAAGATGGTGACGTTGTCATCGCTCAGCACGGGCACCCTGCCTAGCGGATGGCGTGCACGGTGCTCGTCCGACTTCAGGTCCTTCGGGTGAAAGTCCATGCGGTTGAGCTCGTATGGCAAGCCCAGTTCCTCAAGCAGCCAGACGATACGCCCGGCTCGGGAGTTAGGTGCGAAGTGCAGTGTCAGCATGGTCGTTCCCCTGTTTGGTTGGTATGCGCGCGGTTCTAACCTGTAAACAGGCGCTTGAGTTCCGTTCCCGGATCGTCGGCGCGCATGAACGCTTCGCCGACCAGAAACCCGTAGACGCCGGCTGCGAGCATGCGTTCTACGTCGGCGCGCGTGTGAATGCCGCTTTCGGTGATGACCGCCGTGCCGTCAGGAATCCTGGCCAGTAGTGCCTCGGTAGTCGCAAGGCTCGTCTCGAACGTCTTCAGGTTGCGATTGTTAATGCCGATCATGCTGGGCTGCAATGACAGCGCTGCCGCGAGTTCAGCCTCATTGTGCACCTCGATAAGAACGTCCAGCCCAAGGTTGTTTGCTCGGTCAAAAAACACCGTCAGTTGCATGATGTCGAGTGCGGCAACGATGAGCAAAATGCAGTCAGCGCCCAGTGCCCGAGCCTCATTGATCTGATAGTCGCTGACGATGAAGTCTTTGCGCAGCACCGGCAGTGAGCAGGCGTTACGTGCCTGCCCGAGGTAATCGTCGTGGCCCTGGAAATACTGCTCGTCTGTGAGTACGGACAGGCACGTTGCACCGCCGGTTTCGTAGCTTCTCGCGATATCTGCGGGCGTGAACTGCTCGCGAATGACGCCCTTTGATGGTGAGGCTTTCTTTACCTCCGCGATCACTGCCGGTTGCTGGGCGCTGATCTTCGTGTGTAGAGCGCTGGCAAAACCCCGAGTGGGTGGCAGGCCTGAGATGATCTCGTTTAACTCAGACAGTGAGCGTGCTGACTTTCTGGCCGCAACTTCCGTGGCTTTGGTGGCAAGAATATCGTCGAGAATAGTCATGACGTTTCAGCCATCAGCGACGAGATTCGAGCCAGCTCCATCAGGCGCTCGTTAGCCAGGCCCGCGGAAATCGCATCGCTCGCCATGGCGACGCCGTGTTTGAGGCTGGGCGCAATACCGGCTGCGTACACAGCGGCGCCCGCATTGAACGAAACCAGTTCGGCCGCAGCGCTGTCGGGTTCGGTAAGGGATTGCTTAACCAGGCGGAGAGAGTCCTCGATGGTGGGCGCGTGCAACTCATCCATTGAACGCGTCTGCAGGCCAACGTCTTCGGGTGTTATCTCGTAGGCGTCGATCGAGCCATTGCGCAGCTCGACGATCCGGCTGGGCCCGGCCAGCGACAGCTCGTCGAGACCGTTGCTGTGCACGATCAGCACGTGCTCGGCCTCCAAAAGCGCGAGTACCTCGGCCATTGTCCTTTGCAGTTCAGCGCTGAAGATGCCGATGACCTGGCGTTTCGCCCCAGCCGGATTGGTCATCGGACCGAGAATGTTGAATAGCGTGCGGACGCCGAGTGCCTTGCGCACGGGGCCGGCGAAACGCATGGCGCTGTGGTGGGCCTGGGCAAACAGAAAACCGACACCCACGTCGGCGATACAACGACCAACCTGCTGGGGTGTCAACGCGAGGGAAACCCCGGCCGCTTCCAGCACGTCGGCGCTTCCCGACTTGCTCGAGATCGCTCGATTGCCGTGTTTCGCGACGTGCGCGCCGGTGGCGGCGGTGACAAACGCAGCCGCTGTCGACACGTTGAACAGTTTTGCGCCGCCGGAGCCGCCGGTTCCGCAGGTGTCGACGAGGTTCGGCAGATCCACTTCCACTTTGGTAGATGCTGCGCGCATAGCCTTCGCCGCGCCGGCAATTTCCTCTGGCGTCTCGCCTTTCACTCGCAGTGCCATCAGCAAGCCGCCAATTTGCGCCTCTTCCAGCTCGCCGCCCATAAGCTGGGTGAAGATTGCTTCCGACTCGCCAAGGCTTAAGTCGCTGCCAGCAGATAGTCGTTCCAATGTGTCGGTGACGTTCATGCCGCGCGCTCCTCCGGCCGGTTGAGGAAGTTACCCAGAAGCTGCTTGCCGACTTCGGTGAACAGCGACTCCGGGTGAAACTGCACGCCCTCAACATCGAGAGTCCTGTGCCGCATACCCATGATTTCGTCGCGCTCGCCGTTTTTTTCCGTCCAGGCGGTAACCTCGAAACAGTCAGGCAGATTGTCTGCGCCAACGATCAGCGAATGATAGCGAGTCGCCTGGAATGGGCTCGGCAGATCGCGAAATACGCCACGGCCATGATGATGAATTGGGGAAGTTTTACCGTGCATGATGTCGGTGGCTCGCAGCACTTCGCCGCCGAATGCCTGGCCGATGCTCTGGTGGCCGAGACAGATGCCGAGGATTGGGATTTCTCCCGCGAAGCGCTCGACACACGCGACGGATATACCGGCTTCGCTGGGTGTGCACGGGCCGGGCGAAATGACGATCTTCTCGGGCGCGAGCTTTGAGATCTCCGCAAGGCTTATCTCGTCGTTGCGTGAGACCTGCATCTGCGCACCTAGCTCCCCGAGGTACTGCACCACGTTGTAGGTAAAGCTGTCGTAGTTATCGATGACGAGAATCACGGCGGAGCCCAAATGGTTAGCTTGCGGCCGGGCAGTGT
>CAYGQC010000086.1:0-16407 GCA_964351875.1 uncultured Pseudomonadales bacterium | reverse complement strand
CAAAGTCTGGCCTGGATATGGTGGTCGATCCGGTCGGTGGTGCGGTCGCAGAGCCGGCGCTGCGTTCTCTATCGCCCGGCGGTCGATACCTGGTGGTGGGGTTTGCCAGCGGCGAGATACCGTCCTTTCCTGCGAACCTCATGCTATTGAAACGTTGTAGCGTGCTTGGCGTCGATTGGGGCGGCGAAGCGCGCGCGAATCCCGAGATAAACACTGAGCTGCTGCGCTCGTTGCTCGAATTGATTGGCGATGGCCGGCTCACGCCCGCGCCGGTTGTAACGCGATCGATGAGCGAAGTCCGTGAAGCGCTTGATGCCCAGCTTGCCGGCAGCATTGTCGGTAAGCTTGTGCTCACGAATTGGTAGTAAAGCTGGTTGGATAAGGAGACGCGAGTGAGTCATCTGGACGGAAAAGTCATCGTGATTACGGGCGCCGGCGGAGGCTTCGGCCGGCTCGTCGCAGAGAAGACTTCTGCGCGTGGCGCGAAGATTGTGGGCGCCGATATCAATGCTGAGGCGCTTGGCCAGACGAAAGCACTAATCGAATCGGCTGGTGGTGACGCGCGTGTTCAGGTGACAGATGTCAGCGATCTGACGCAAATGAAAGCGCTCGCAGCCGCGGCGTTGGATGCGTTTGGTCAGATCGATATCTGGATCAACAACGCCGGCATCATGCCACTCGCTTTTTTCTCGGACCATGAGCAGGCGGTCGATGCGTGGAGCCGCTGTATCGATATCAATATCAAAGGCGTGATGAATGGGATCATCGCGGCGCACGATCCGATGATCGCAGCGGGTCGGGGTCATGTGGTTAACCTGTCATCCATCTACAGCAACTTTCCCGTTGTCGGTGCGGCTGTGTATGGGGCAAGCAAAGCGGCCGTGAATTTCCTGAGTGAATCGCTGCGCGTGGAAACCCAGGGCAAGATCAAGGTCACGATTGTTCGGCCGACGGGTGTGCCGGCCACGGGGTTGGCAGGCGCCGTCGTGAACCCGGAGGCGGTGGTTGGCATTCTCGGCCAGAACACGGCCTCCTACGGTCAGCAGATGGCGGCGTTTGCAACCGGTGACCTGCCGGCTGAGCTCGCTGATCCGAACAGCGTTGAGTATTTCGCGTTAGCACCCGAATTCCTCGCGGACCAGATCGTCTACGCGATTGATCAACCCTGGGGCGTATCGATCGGCGATATCACCGTGCGCGCGTCGGGCGATGGCTACATCCTTTAAGCGGTTAGCAGCGCTTGTTTTCGAGTAGGCGTTTCCGGCCCGCGGCGATTGCTTGCAGTACAATGCGCGCCGATCTTGATCGCGCAATCCCGACTTAAGGAAGACGTTTTGGCCAGCATTCTGAATATCACCGAACTCTGTGGCGACGGCATTGGTCCTGAGCTGGAGCAGGCCGTGGCCAGCGTGGCCGAGGTGTTGCCGCTGGACATGACCTTCAACAAAGTGGATTGGAGTCTTGCGCGGCGCGAAGAGGAGGGCGAGGCGGCGATTGAAGAGGGTGTAGCCTCTCTCAAGCGCAACCGTCTCGCGCTGAAATATCCCACCGTCACGGGCAGCGTCAGTCCGAACGCGTTGCTGCGACGCCGGTGTAATTTCTCCGTTATCTACCGGCCAGCTATCTCGATTCCTGGAATTCATACCAACTTCAAGGAAGACGTGAATCTGCATATTGTGCGCGTCGGTACCGGCGGCACGTACGAAGATCCGGGCCAGCTCATCGGCGAGCATGCAGCGGTTAGCTTGCGGATGGTTGAGCGCGAACCCTGTACCCATGCGGCGCAATTTGCATTTGAGCTAGCGCGGCGGAACGGCTGGAGCGTGACGTCCAGTAGCAAACACACGATTCAGCGGGTGACAGACGGTTTATTCGAGTCAGTGGTGAAAACCGTGGCGGAAAATTACCCCTACGTCGACTTCAATACAGAGCTGTTTGATGCCTTGCTGGGCAAACTCATACTGCAACCTGAGAGCTTTGAGGTTGTGCTCGTACTGAATGAGTACGGCGATTTCCTCTCAGACCTGGCATCGGGTCTCGTCGGTAGTTTGGGTACGGGCGCGTCCGGGAACTTTGCCTTCGGTAAGGAGGGCAACGTAGAAATGGCTATGTTTGATCCCGCTGGTGGCACAGCGCCTGATATTGCCGGCAAGAACGTATGCAACCCGGCGGCGATGCTGCTGGCCTTCGGCATGCTGCTCGATCACATCGGCGAGCGCTTCCTGGGCGACAAGCTTCGCGGTGGTATCGCTGGGGCGATCGCTGATGGTGAGCGGACGGCTGATCTCGGTGGGTCGTTGTCGACTACGCAGTTCACCGCAGAAGTTATCGGGAGGATGAGTCTGTGAGTGACCGAGCGCTGGCTCTGACCAGTGATGCGCCTCTGATCGTCTACATCGACTACAAGTCGCCCTACGCATACCTCGCGATTGGCCCTACCTACCACCTACTTGACGAGCTCGGCATCGAGGCCGATTGGCGTCCGCTGACCCTCGATATTGTCAGCTATGCTGGCTCTGCCAAAACGGACGGCAAAGGTAAGGTGCTCAAGAGCGAGCGTTCCCCGAAACAATGGCAGTCGGTCAAGTACGCCTACCGGGATTGCAAGCGCTACGCACGTGCGCGGGGGCTGGAGCTGCTGGGCACTACAAAAATATGGGATTCCTCGCTGGCCGGTATTGGTCTGCTTTGGTGCAAACGATTCGGCCAGAGCGTTACGCGCCGCTATACGGAGCTTACGTACCAGCGATTCTGGATCCGCGAGCTTGATATCGAAGACGCTTCGGTGGTCGGTGCGATGGTCGTGGAGGCCGGGGCACCAGCGGAAGGATTTGCTGATTTTCTTAACGGAGAAGGGCGGCGAGAACACGACGCGCTGCAAGAGCCTCTTCTGAATTGTGATATCTATGGCGTGCCCACCTACGTGGTAGGGGCTCCTTGCGAGGCTGACTCTGAGGTCTTCTTCGGCCGTGAGCACCTGCCTATGGTGCGTTGGCTACTGGAAGGCCAGGAGGGCGCTGCACCCGACGTTGCCTATGAGCAGATGGGAGCGGCGTACTAGTGCTGACCATTTTTCTGGATGTGACCAGCATCAGTGGCTACCTCGCCTTCGGTTCGACCTGCGAGATGATCGACCGTACTGGCAGCGAGGCTCGCTGGTTACCGGTATCGCTGGGTCGTAGCGGCAGTTTCTGGCTGGTCGGCGAAGACGGTATGTCCGACGAGCCAACGAGTCGAGGCGCGCAACACAAAGCAGCCCGTAAGCGACACCTAAAGATGGATGCGCTGCGCTACGCGCGCCGTCGCGGTCTTGAAGTCGTGCCGCTGGATCGGAGTTGGAACACAGAACTGGCGAACAGGGCGCTCGTGTACGCCAATCGTTTTGGGGTGGGACGCGCACTTCTCGCTGAGCTGCTACCCAGATTCTGGCGCGCTGAACTCGACATCGAGTCCGTCGACGAACTCACCGCTGTATTTGCCGGCGTTCTTACGCCAGCGCAGGCGGCAGGCTTTGCCGCGTATGCCGACGGCGAGGGCGTTGGCGAGCTTGCGAAGGTCACCGCCGAGTCGGATGAAGTGGGCATAATCGATTCGCCCGCCTACTTGATTGACGGAGAACTGTTCTTCGGCCGCCAGCATCTGGTGACCCTTGAGGCGATGCTGATGGGTGATCGGGCTGCTTCCTAGTCGGGTTGGCTCGCGCAACTTCGAGACTCTGTGCTTGATCTGTTTAGGCTCGCGGTTCTATTCTCGGGCGTCTAATTCAAAGCCATTAATTGTCGTCTGGGCAATTCCTGACCCGGATAACCAAAGGAGAGCTGCGTGACTCAAGCAGAGCAACTGTCCCGGCAGCGGCGTTTCGTCGCCCCGGAACCAGGCGATACGCTGGAAAAGATTGCCGAGAGGGAGCTGCCCGAGATGACCGTAGAAGACGCAATGGCAGCGCTTCAGGGCTGGAATTTGCACATCTTTCTGATGCGCAACCCACCAGGCCTGCTGACAGGCAGCGACGTGGTCTTCGTCGAACCGCCCATCGAAGGCGATGGCAATACCGTCTTTGGCGGCTCTGCGCGCATGAAATCCGACGATTAGGACAATGCCCCACACATCAACTGACGCTTCTACTCCGCGTTTGCCAGAACCGGTGATCGTTGGCGCGAGCATCGCCGGCGGGCATGACGGCTCGGCTGAATTGATTGTTCAGGTTCGATTTGAAAATGGCGCCGTGCGGGATGTGGCCATGGAGAACGATACGGGCCTGGCGCTGATGGCAGTGTGCGGAGTCGACAGCGTCGATGGGCTCAAAGGCCAGCCCTGGCAACGATTTCTGCAGGCGGTGGGTCAGACGCCCGCTAGACCCTGAAGATAGACAGTCCATACAAAGCGATATCAACAGAACAGATAGAGGCAGTGAAAGCCTCCAGGAGAACGACATGTTTGACGTGATCATTCGGGGTGGAACCATCGTAGACGGCTCTGGTGCCCCAGGCTTCAGCGGTGACGTGGCGATTAAGGACGGCCGCATTGCCGCCATCGGTAGTATCGATGGCGCTGCCAGCCGGGAAATTGATGCTTCCGGCAGAGTGGTTGCACCTGGTTTTATCGACCCCCACACCCACTTTGATGCTCAGTTGCTTTGGGACGGTGCGGCAAAGCCTGCGCTGGAGCACGGGATCACGACCGTCGTGCCGGGAAACTGCTCTCTGTCGCTCGCACCACTCAAGGTGGAACACCGCGACGCGCTTACGGGTATGTTCCGGCAAATTGAAGAGCTGCCACCGGAGGTATTCGACGGTAGTGCTTTTGAATGGACCTGGGAGTCATTTGAAGGCTACCTCAGCGCCATACGCACTGGGCTGTCGGTCAACGTCGCGCCCCTGGTCGGTCATAGCGTTATCAGGCTATGGGTGATGGGTGACGCCGCGCAACAGCGTGCGGCCGATCCGCAGGAGATTCAGGGGATGTGCGAGCTACTGCGCGAGTGCCTGCAGGCCGGTGCGGTTGGCTTGTCCACGAGCTACGTCGACGTGGATCAGAATATGTTCCCCGTACCGAGCCGCTGGGCGCACTTTGAAGAGCTGGATGCGCTGGCCGGTGTGTTGGGCGAGTTCGGTCGAGTTCTGCAGGTCGTGCCGGAATTTTACGCGACTGATATTACGCTCGCACGAGTGGATCAGCTTGCTGAGCTCTCGCTCAAGCACGATATCCCCACGACGTTTTCGCCGCTATTCGACAACGCCAGCACGCCGGAAAACGTGCCGCGTGTGATGCAGCGAGTGCATGAGCAGATGGCGCGTGGCGCGCGGGTCTGGCCGCAGGTTCAGACGAGACCCATCGATATCAGCTTCAGCTTTGAGCTGCCTTCGCTCTTCTTCGCGATTAACCCGACCTGGTATACGGTCATGCGCCTGCCTTACGCGGAGCGCGTAACCGCGTTCACCAACGTCGATCAGCGCGCCAAGCTCGTCGCAGCAGCGGGCCCGGACGGCGGTGCTGCCTGGCTTGGCAAGCTTGTGATTCGACACGTGCCGCAAGCCGGTTCGGCGCTGGTGGGTTGTAGCGTTGCAGAGGTGGCGAGTCAGCGGGACATCAGCGCGGTTGATGCGATGATTGATGTTTCTCTCGAGCACGATTTCAAAGTGCATTTCCTGGCTGAGAGTGTCGGCCACGATGTGACCTCCCGAGTCGGCCCATTGCTGGCCGACGACGATGTCCACATTGGCGCAAGTGATGGCGGTGCGCACATCGCCTCGTTTTCTACCTACGGTGATACGGGTTACCTGTTTAGCGAATTCGTTCGCGCATCCGGTGAGTTGAGCCTGGAGCAAGCCGTTCGCAAGATCACGTCAGATACTGCGCGAATCTGGGGCATCCCGGAGCGCGGTCAGTTGATACCGGGTTTTGCTGCCGATGTCGTGATCTTCGATGCGGATACCATCGCGCGCGGACCGGAACGAATGGCGCACGACTTGCCGGGCGTTGCGGAAGGCGGCCTGCGCTATGTACGAGATGCGATAGGTATCGATACGGTGCTGGTCAACGGCGCCATTGCTTTTGAGCAAGGCAGCTATACCGATGCTCACAGTGGGCAGATTGCCGTCGCTTGATCGGTTAGGCGCGCTAAATGGCAGTCGGGGTGGGGAAACCCGTCTGTCGCTCTAGTCCCCTCGCTCAATGAGCGGTTGCTGGGGTTTGCGCTCGATCTTGTCGGAGCTGTAACCCATACCAACCGCAGTATCGATTAGCATCTGGATATCCTCTTCAGGTGGTACGGGCTCCCGGGCCATGATCCACACGTAGTCACGGGCGTTGCGGCCAACGATCGTGTACTGATAGTCGTCGCTCAGATGTGCGATACGGTAGTCCGCGCGAAATGGCCACAAGAATTGCATGCCCCAGATCGCGTTACCGGTCTCCGGTTTCACGAAGCCTCGAGGGTTGTACTCCTTTACTGGGCCATCAAACGCATCCTCGCGGAAAGTGAAGGTCGTGTTGATGCTGCCGTCATGGGCAAGCTGGTAGTTCTCGATCGAGTTGTAGGCATCGTTCTCGAATGGCGTCGTGATCCCGACGATGACGTACCAATCGCCCATGAACTTTTCGATATCCACCTGTTCAACGGTAGGCAGAGGCATGTGGTCTCCTGTGCTTGAGCAGCCAGTAGCAAACGCGATTGCGAGCCACAAAAAAGTAGTCTGAATTGCTTGAGCCGCGCTTAGGCGCGCAGGCTGTTTGAGTTCTGAATATGTCTTCATCTTTGCCAACTGGTTCGCCCAAGGCAGAGGTCTGGGGGTTTTCGGATTTAGCGAGCCTACGCATGTGCTTGTGAACAAAATGTATGTCTGCGCCTGTTCAGGCTTGTGGCGGTGTAGTCTTTGGGCGTTGAAATAGTGATCGGGACTCGAGGTTGGCATCGTGCTGAAAGATGGCAGGGTTTATTGTGAGCGCATCTGATCCGGTGAGCGAACGGCGCGCCCTTGCGCTGTTGGAGGCGGTGATCGATCTGCGCGGTGATGATCGCAGCGCTCATCTCGATGAGCTCTGCGGCGGCGATGGCGCTTTGAAGAGCCGCGTATTCGCGCTGCTCAAGCTGCACGAGACTGGCGTCGACAGCACCCGTCACGTTCAGTCTCAGATTCAGTCCGGCTTCGATTCGATCGTTGACGACCCTGTGGCTAACGTCAGCCACGTCGGGCCGTATCGTCTGTTGGAGCAGTTAGGCGAAGGCGGCATGGGTGCGGTCTATAAAGCTGAGCGTGCCGACGGCACGTTCGAACGAACCGTAGCCGTCAAGTTCATTCGTGGCCGATTGCATAGCTCATCGGTTCAGCAACGCTTCGAGAGCGAGCGCCGCATCATGGCCGGGCTTCAGCATCCGAACATTACAGCGCTGCTCGATGGCGGCAGTGAAGACGGACAGCCGTATCTCGTGATGGAGTACGTGGACGGGGTGCCGTTTCGATTCGATCCCGCGCAGTCCATTCGACGCCAATTGCGCCGATTCGTGAAAGTATGCTCAGCCGTTGGCCATGCGCACGGTGCGTTGATTCTGCATCGAGACATCAAGCCAGACAACGTTCTGATTACGGCGGACGGCGAGCCCAAGCTGCTGGACTTCGGCATCGCGAAACTCACCTTGGCAGTGCAGGAGGGCGACGATCTCACCGGTGTTGGTGCTGCGCCGATGACCGTCAACTACGCAGCCCCCGAATTGCTCGCGGGCGAACCGGCAAGTGTTGGGAGCGATGTTTACGCGCTCGGAATCATGCTGCGCGAAGTGCTGACGGGTGAGCGAGCTTATGATGTCAGCGGCCTGTCTTTACTTGAAGCCAGGGACTTAGTCGAAACGCATAGCAAGAAACCTGCAGCTACCGGCAGCCAGGATCTCGATACGATCATTGCCACTGCGACGCACCCGGATGCGGCGCGCCGATACGGTTCTGCGACAGCGCTGGCTGATGATATAAACCGGCATCTGGAGCGTCGACCGATCTCAGCGCGTGGTGATGACGCTCTGTATGTATTCGGCCGATTCGTTCGCCGCAATCGCGTGGCGACACTGTTAGGAGCGAGCTCGGCGGTCGTCATTGTCGGGCTGCTCATATCGACGCTGATCGCGCTTGGGAACTCGGAGCGTGAGCGGCTACGGGCAGAGGAGAACGCAAGCACCGCTGACGCTTCTGTTGGTTTTCTTGTGGAAACGTTGTCCAGCGCCAACCCTCTGGAATCACTGAATCCGGTAACGACAATCGACGAAGCGCTTGACGCGGCTGATCGCAGTTTGGATACGGCCGCCGGATTCGACACGCCGCGTCTTGCTTACCTGCGCGCCGCCCTCGGCCAGATCTACGCCGGGCGAGGACAACCGGAGCGCGCGCTTGAACTGGTTGCCTGGACAGAGCGAGAGCTCTCAGAGCTTCCTGTATCAGTGCGTGTGCAGGTGCTGGCATACAACGCTGAAACCCTCTTTCGGGTCGGGCATTTTTCGGAGTCCACGAGTGCCGCGGGCGCGGCGCTCGCGTTGGCCAAAGACCATGATATCGATAGCTCCACAATCAGCTCATTGATGGGTGTCCGCGGCGAAGCTTTGGTTTCAGCCGGCGAATATTCGGCCGGAGAAGAGCAGATCCAAGCCTTGATAACCTGGGTGACCGAAAACGCTCCGGACGATTACGTGCCCTTAGCGCGCGCCTACAATGGGCTGTCCAGTATTAAGTCGATTCAGGCGGATTTCGAGGCGGCGGCAGGCTACATGGAGCAAGTGCTCTCAACCCTGGAAGCGGCCGGCGAACTCGGCAGCGCTAACGGCCTGCAGTCGATGTCTAATCAGGCGGGTTTGCTGGCAGCGCTGAAGCGATTCGATGACGCAGAGTTTCAGTACGACAGGACCATCGCGTTAATGCGTGAAAAGCTTGGTGAGGCGCACCCCTGGCTGGTTTGGACCATTGCGTCCTATGGGCTTATGTACAACCACATGGGTGAGCCAGCGCAAGGCGTTGCGGCGATGAAACCTATGCTTGAGGCCGTGCAAAGCAACTTCTCCGAGACTGACGAAACTCGAGCTTACTTTGAGGCCAAGTTAGGCTTCACCATGTGCAAAGCCGGCGAACATGAGGAGGGCTTGAGCTTACTCAACGCCTCACTAGATGCACGCCGGCAGATTTATCCACCCGGGCATTGGACAATTCCTGATGCTCAGATGGCCATCGGATACTGCCAATCCGAACTCGGCAGGGTGAGTGAAGCGCGCGAATCACTACAATCCGCCTATGACAATTTTCTCGCGGTTCACGGTGCGGAGCACCCATCGACGGCGGGCGTGCAGCAGATGCTTGCTTCGCTTGTCTCGACGGCGCCGTAACTTTCGTTATCGCCTGAGCAAGATGACCAGCCAGCGACCGATGTTGAGCAAATCGGCGAGCGCGCCGGCAAAATAGGTGAGAGCGGCAGCTCGGAGAACACCACGCACAGCGCCTTCATCCTGGGGGCGTATGTAGTCGCCCTGGGTGAGAATGGGAAGAGCCTTGTTGAAGCTCGCGTCCCATTCCTCGGGTAGCACGATGAGGTAGGCCAGCGCCCCGAGTAGTTGGAGACCTAAACCGACGGTCACGAGCAACCAAAGCGCTGCAGGAGCCTTGAAGATAAACACCAGGGGTAGCAACGCCATGGTCGCGATGCCAACCCGCTTAAGCATCATCGCAGTGGGTATGTAGCGCTCCCGCAGCCGTGACACGCGTTCACCACGCGCGAATTGCAGAGCGTGGCCGACCTCGTGGGCCGCAACGGCGATGGCCGTCAGTGATTTGCCATCGTAGTTGCCGGCAGATAGCCGCACTGCCTTGTCCTGGGGTGAGTAGTGATCGCCACCCTCGGACAATCGTTCGACTTTCACATCCTTGATGTCGAACCGTGTGATCAGGTGCTGTGCCAGCTCACCGCCTGTACCAGGCATTCCATCAATGTTGGCGCTGTACCTGCGCATCTGGAATTGAACCCACAGCGTTGGGCCAAACAGCGCCAGCAGGACAATAACGGTGAGGAATATGAAGAGCATCCATTCATTGTCGCAAGACTTGGGCGCCTGTAAAGCAGGAAGAGTCGGACGTCGTAGGCGAACATCGCCGCCTTCGGGCCATCGGTGATAAATTGACCACGTACTTTGATCGCGAGCGGGTGCGCTGAAAGCGTGCGCTCGCGCAACACGAACCTACAAGAGGGGACGATGATGGTTGGCTATATGAAAGAGGTTGGAGATCGCCGGTTTCGCGAGTCCTATGGCCGATATTTCGAGCAGTTTGAAGTTGGTGATGTTTACGAACATCGTCCTGGGCGAACCATCACAGAGAGTGATAACACGTGGTTCACGCTGATGACGATGAATCAACATCCTTTGCATTTCGATACCGAGTACGGCGCGGGTACCGAGTTCGGCAAGGTGCTCGTCAATTCCTGTCTGACACTCTCCATTGTCGTCGGCATGTCGGTCTCCGATGTCAGCCAGAAGACCATTGCCAACCTGGGCTGGAACGATGTGAAGATGCCGGCTCCCGTGTTCGTGGGTGACACGCTTTATTCGGAGTCTGAGGTGCTCGAAAAGCGAGAATCGAAGTCCCGACCGAACCAGGGCATCGTCACGGTACGTACGACCGGCCGCAAACAGGATGGCACCAATGTCATCAGCTTCGTTCGCTCGGCGCTAATCCCGAAAGAAGGGCACGCGGTGGATGACAAGATCGACTACTGATTCAGGGATTACTGCGAGGCGTTGGTGGTCATTCAGCGACGTCGGCAACGACAGTGAAATTGACGATGATCTCCTCGCCCACCCAGTCCGTACTCTGCCAGTCGCCGCGTCCGAGGTTAAACATGGCGGTTCGACGCAGTACCGTCTCACCGGTCAGCACGACTCGGTTCCCGGTTTGGTCTGCAGACAATGCTAGATCGATGTCGCTCGACGCCTGGCCGATGCGCAGCTTGCCCTGCGCTGCAAAACTGCCGGGGTCAGTGGTGGGGCCCCAGAGTGCTCGAATGTCGTCTGTTACGAAGCTCGCACTAGGCGTGTTGGCCACATCAAACCAGTCGCTGCCTCTCGCGGTGTCATCCCGGTCTGAATCACGGCTGTTTACCGATGCGAGTTTGACCCGGACTCGGGCTGACGCGCGTTCGGGAGCTGCCAGATCGAAGTGGATGACGGCCTCCCATTCCTCGAAGCGACCCGTGAAGGGCGCACCAGCCTGGTCCCCTGTGAACACAATCTGACTGCTGTCGTAATCGACGACCCATAGCGGTTCTGAAGCCGAACCTGTCTGCAGCGCATCCCCATGGGTCGAGATCAATTCTGCGCCGTCGCCTGCTTCTCGACGTTCGCCAGCCTCTGGCTCGATGATCGGGTCTCGGAATTCACCGCTTGTGCCTGGATCGGACAGGGGCGCTCCGCCCGCGTCAGGACTGCCCGTTGCTTGCGGCATCAGCGTGACAGCCGACACGCCGATAGCCAGTGCGAAGAGCGAAAGCGAGGCGATGGATGTCATGCGTTTGAGTACCGTGTCTTTGTCGAAGAAATGATGTTTCAGGGCCGCGGCTGCGTGTAGCACAACCAGTACGAACAACCCTTCTGCGGCGAGATGATGAATCTGTTCGAAGCGTTCTGCCAGATTTTCACTCGGACCGACGAGGTCCGGGAATGCAAAGAGATTGAACCAGCTCACTGAGTAAGCGGATGCCGATGACATGAGCCATCCGCTGATCGGGATCGCGAATAGCGCCAGATAGATGAGGCCGTGGGTGAGAGCGCTGATGCGCTTCTGCCAGGAGGGCATACCGCTCGGCAGAGGTGGCGGCGGGTGCCCGAAACGCCAGCTCAGCCGCACGATCGCAAGGGCGAGAATGGTCATACCGACGGATTTGTGGTTCGCCAGCAATGCGAGTTGCGCGACGAGGTGACCAGATTCATCGGCACCCTCCGCCAGCTCCGCAAGCACGTATTGCACGACAATCAGACCGGCAATCAGCCAATGCAGGATCTTGGCTGTCGAGGAGTACGAATGTTGAATCTCGGCGTCGCTCATTGGTGGCCTCGTTCTTCGTTTGGGTTCAAGGCTCAGGGTACGTCGATCCCCACAATTCTCCAGCACTTCCGCTAGCGCCGGCAGGCAGCAAGCCGGAGAAACTGCGGCAATTACCTATGGTTGTAACTCGGATTTTACCTACCCTTGCCGCCCGCGTTGCTATCCTTACCGCTTGATTCATGGAGTATTCGAATGAGCCGTCCCCAACGTCCAGTCTTCAGATCCCTTGTTGCCGCCGCTGGCCTTGTTCTGGCCTTTGCCACGCCAGCTTTTGCCGGTGATGCCGCTGCCGGCAAAACGAAGGCCGCGGTTTGCGCTGCCTGTCATGGCGTTGCCGGCGTCAGTCCTGTCGAGCTTTGGCCAAATCTGGCTGGACAGAAAGAAACCTACCTCGCCAAGCAGCTAACAGCGTTCCGTGACGGCAAGCGGATTGAGCCAACCATGGCCCCGTTTGTGGCGACTCTGAGCGATGCGGACATTGCTGATATCGCGGCGTTCTACGCGTCGCTGACGGCGTGCCCCTGAGTTTTCGGTCGGCATCGACCAACACGTGTAGGCCGTTTGCAGGGGCGCTGAACGCCCCTTCGTCGTCAGCTCGATTGCATTGATTTGCCGGTTCAGCTCAGGCCGGCGAGCACTTCGCCAACCTTGTCCAGCCCCGTGCGGACACTGTCCTTGTCGAATCCCGGCGGGGGAATGACAAACCGGCTCACACCAGCATCAATGAGGCGATGAACCTCGTCTCGATCAAAACCCCTGGGCGCGTTGGTCGTGATCTCGACTTCAGCCGGGTTCCGACCAAGCGCTTTGCATTCGTCATGGAGCGCGTCGATCAGCTCCTGGTTGAAGCCCGCGGGGAAGAAACCGTCACCGAAGCGTGCGGCGCGACGAGCGGCTGCCGGTACGTGGCCGCCAATGATGATGGGTACTCCGTTGGCTTGACGCGGTTTCGGGTTTGACTCCAGAGCAGGCCATTGAAAGTGTGCACCATCGAAGCTGCAGGGGCCCCTCTGCCAGAGCGCCCGTATCGCGCTGATGCTTTCTTCTGTTCGGCTGACGCGCTTTTTGAACGGGATGTTGAGCGCGCTGAATTCTTCTTCCATCCAGCCAATACCGACGCCGAGCAGGGCTCGTCCGCCGGACATCTGATCCAGCGTCGCCACTTCCTTGGCGACGTAGATCGGATGGCGTTGGGGAAGAATCAGAATGCCGGTACCCAACTTGATGGTTTTGGTCATGCCCGCAACGGCCGCCAGCCAGATCAGCGGGTCGGGAATAGGCGCATCTTCGCTGCCTGGCATCTTGCCGTCCTTGCTGTAGGGGTACGCTGACTCGTAGTTGGCCGGAACCGCCACATGCTCCACGGTCCATAGCGATTCGATGCCCACGGCTTCAGCGTGAGTGACGAAAGGTTCGCAGTGTTCCGGAGTGCCGAACAGACCCGTGTTCGCGAACGCGACGCCGACCTTGATGGGCATGGCAGACTTCCTTTGTAATCAGATGATGCACTTGAGCCTGAGTCCGGTCGGAAATGCTGTCAAGTTCGCTACACTAGCCGCGCGTTTCGGCAGGTTTGCTTCAGCAGCCCGTAGCGCTTCGAGAACCGGGCTAACACATTGGGAGACGACATGACGCAAGAGAGCCGCAATGAGGGCACACGAGATGTTAAGACCTTTTGCCGTGTGTGTGAGCCTGCCTGTGGGATGGTCGCCGAGGTGCGAGACGACACGCTGATACGGCTGCGGGCAGACACAGAGCACCCGGTATCCAAGGGGTTTGTCTGCAACAAGGGTATATACGGCGCAGATCTGCACAACGATCCAGACCGGCTGAAATGGCCGTTGAAGAGGGTGGGTCCGGGTCAGTTTGAGCGTGTCACCTGGTCCGATGCGCTGGATGACATTGCACGCCGTCTGGCGGCGATCAAGGATGAGCACGGCCCCGAGTCCTTAGGGAGCTATACCGGTAACCCAACTGCATTTAACGCGCTGTTCGGGCCAGGCTTCGGCAACTTTGCGGGGGGATTTGGCTTCCGCAAAAACTTCTCCTCTGGCACTCAGGATTGCTCCAACAAGTTTGCGGGCAGCGAGGCCGTGTTTGGCACGCGAACATGCCATCCCGTACCAGACATCGACAACAGTGACTTTATTCTGCTGATTGGTGAGAACCCGGCGGTCAGCCACATGTCCTTCGTGTCATTGCCCAACCCCATGGCGCACCTGAAGGAGGCGCAAGCCCGCGGCGCGCGAATCGTCTACGTCAATCCGCGCCGGATCGAATCTGCCCGGCATGCGGGTGAGGTGATGCTCGTCAAGCCAGATACGGATGTCTACTTGCTGGCAGCGCTGCTCGAAGAGATTCATTCAAGCGTCGGCTTTTCTTCGGACGTTGATCTGCATGGTCGTGGCGTTGCCGAACTGATCGACTTTGTCAGCCACTATCCCGCGGAGCGAGTTGCCGACGTGATAGGCGTGCCTGCTGATGATATTCGTCAGATGGCGCGGGACTTCGCCTCTGCCGGTAGTGCCTGTGCTCACCTCTCCACCGGCGTGAATATGGGTCGCCAGGGCACGCTCGCTTACTGGTTGCTGCATATGCTGGTCTTTGTGACGGGCAATCTCGGCAAGCGTGGTGGCAACTTCTATGGCGAGGGCTTCTACGCCCGTTCGGTGCAAGCTGGCAAGCGAGTGCCTGCAGGCTACCTGGATACGCCTTTCGGCCAGGTGCGCAAGCCGGGTGGAGTCGGCATCTCGCTGCCCGGCAACCTGATGGCGAACTACATCACTGATGCCCATGAGCCGATTCGAGCGCTTATGGTCAACTCGGGTAACCCCATGCTCTCCATGGGCGGTGAGAGTGTGATGGCCGAAGCGCTGGAGAGCCTTGAGCTGCTGGTCGTCGTGGACATCTACCGCAACGCGACCGCCGAGTACGCTGACTACGTGCTGCCTGCAGCGGGTGCGTATGAGCGCGAGGACATCAATATTACGGGTCTCGGCCTTCAGGTGACGCCGAGCATTCAGTTCACACCGGCCATTGTGTCGCCGGGATTCGAACGCAAGCCGGAATGGTGGATATTCGACGAGTTGGCCGAGCGGCTCGGCCTGGCGCGGATGAACGATCCGGACAACCCGCAGGTCTGGGCGCGCACCGATGCGATGCTGCGCTCGAAAGGGCGCTCTATGGATGAGCTGAGAGAGGAGGGAGTGCTCGTTTTTGAAGTTGCCGAGCCGGAGCGCTTCTACAGCGATTTCCTTCAGCATGACGATGCACGTGTCGATTGTTATCCCGATAGCTTTGTCGATGCTATCGAGCGAATGGCTCTGTTGTTCGATGAGTTGTCAAATGAGCCGGCGTCGACACTTAAGCTCATCAGCAAGCGAGATGCCTACATGCTGAATAGCTGGTACTCCAATCTCGACAAACTCAAACGTCGTGACCGGGATCGCAACTACCTGTTTATGGCGCCCCGAGACGCCGAGGAGCGACAGTTATCGGACGGGCAGCGTGTACGCGTGAGTAACGTCTTCGGCGAGCTTGAAACGCAGATCAAGATTACGGACGAGCTGCGCGACGGCGTTGTTGCCATGACCCACGGCTGGGGCCATCGCGCTTCGCCAGGCATGACAACCGCACACGCCAAGCCAGGGGCGAATCCGAACCGGTTGCTGCCAACCGGGCCGGGTAGCTTTGAGCCGCTGTCGAATCAAGCTCATATGACCGGGGTGCCAGTGGAGGTCTCTGCGGCCTGACACGCGGCCTGTGTTCTAGAACGCGCCGACTTCCAGGCCGGCCGCCATGGTCATCCCGAGTTCCCTGCAGCGCGCCAGGCCTTCCGGCTCTGGCGGGCCGACCACGATTTGTGGTTCCTGAACTTCGACCAAAGGATAACCGGGCGCAATGCGATGCAACGCGCGAATCGCGCCGGTGCCGTCGTTGCGGGCGCTGATGAAGATGCCGTAGGGCAGCGGTTGCAGCTTGCCTTCCACGGGATAGAACGTGCGGTCCAGAAAGTCTTTCATACCCCCGGACAGATAGCCGAAATTCTCCGGGCTTCCGAGCAACAGCGCTTCGGCCCAAAGCAGATCCTCCGGGCCGGCATCGACCGCACGCAAAAGGCGCACGTCTATGTTGGAAATGGCTGGATCACACGCGCCTTCGGCGGCCGCCTTCGCAAGTGCTTCCGTGTTGCCTGACTGGCTGTGATAAACGATCAACAGGTGTTTCAACGACGAGCGGTCCAATGTGGTTTGGCTTACGCTAAGCGCCCTGGCGTTTCAGACGCTGTCTCGCTTGCGGTGGCTGAGTATACTCGCCGCCCCAAAGGGCTATCGAGCCC
>CAYGQC010000085.1:15774-16452 GCA_964351875.1 uncultured Pseudomonadales bacterium | reverse complement strand
TTGAAGAGAGCCTTGAAGAGAGCCTTGAAGAGAGTCTTGAAGAGAGTCTTGAAGAGAAAGAGAAGCAAGGTCAGGGTACGATGTCGGCATGAGCGAGAATGACACCCCAAAGCCAGTCCATGGCGACAATTTCAGGCAAGGTGATGTGCACCTGGATGTCTGTGGCCTGTCCTGTCCAATGCCTTTGCTGAAAGCCAAGCTGGCCCTGAACGACATGGCCGCGGGTGAGCTGTTGAGTGTTGTCGCAACTGACCCCGGGTCCGAGCGAGATTTTGAAGTGTTCGCTCGTCAGAGCGGGCACACGTTGCTTTCGAGCGAGCGTCACGGCGATGAATTCCACTATCTGCTGAAACGGAAAAAGCTGGCTATGCAGCCATGAAATTTCTTCACATCATGGGAAGCTGGGTAAACCGCTACTTTTCGAATGAAGAGGCGGTCTACCTCATTTCGATGCTGGTCGTGTGTTTCGTCGCGCTGTTCACTCTTGGCGGCGTGCTGGCTCCGGTGCTGACCGGGCTGGTTATCGCCTTCCTGCTGCAGGGTCTGGTGTCCCGTTTGACCGCGATGAGGGTTCCGCACTTTGCCGCCGTGCTTGTCGCGTTTACGGTGTTTCTCAGCATTCTGATCGCGACGCTCCTGTTCCTGGTGCCGCTGCTTTGGCCCCAGATCCAAGCCCTC
>CAYGQC010000085.1:0-15764 GCA_964351875.1 uncultured Pseudomonadales bacterium | reverse complement strand
CGTTACCGCGCTACCGGGGCTGGTCGAGCGACTCAGGGGGCTGAGCATCGATCTGCCTGAGTCCATCGCAAGCTATGTAACGCCGCAGCAGATCGATGCCTGGCTCGCAGCGGGCGCAGGCGAGATAGGCAATCTTTCCGGCACGCTGATCGAAACGATCCTCGCCCAGGTGCCGGGCCTCGTCGGATTGCTGATTTATCTGGTTCTGGTCCCGATATCCGTCTTTTTCTTTCTGCTGGATCGCCAGCGGATTCTCGATGCTGTCCTGGGTCTGCTGCCGTCGGAGCGGCCTCTGCTCGATCGCGTCGGCGGCGAAATGAATTTGCAGCTTGCGAACTATGTTCGTGGCAAAGCGATTGAAATCCTGATTGTTGGGGCAACGAGCTATGTCGCGTTCCAGTGGCTCGGCCTCAACTATGCGGCGCTGCTGGCGCTGCTGGTCGGATTGTCTGTCCTCGTGCCGTTCATCGGCGCTGCTGTCGTTACCATTCCGGTTGCCGTGGTCGGATTGATTCAGTTTGGCTGGAGTGCCGACTTCGCCTGGCTGATGATTGCTTACGCGATTATTCAAGCGCTGGACGGAAACGTCTTGGTACCGCTGCTGTTCGCCGAGGCGGTTAACCTGCACCCCATCGCCATCATCGTTGCGGTTCTGGCGTTTGGTGGGCTGTGGGGTCTGTGGGGCGTTTTCTTCGCTATCCCTCTGGCGACGCTGATCAAGGCCATCTGGAATGCCTGGCCGAGTGGTGACGAGCTCGGCGAGGATGATGGTTCCGGGGATGCCGAGGCGATCCAGTCTGACAGCCACTAGTGGCGTTACGGGCTTCCGCGTAGACTGCGCAGCCATTGCGTTCGCTCGGCATGTGCCCAGCAGAACCTCGACACGCTATTTGCCCTGAACGAGAGGCCGGAAGCGCCTGTTTCGCGGGGGCGCACGCTCAGCGTTGGGCCCGATGCCACGAGGCTCAGCAACCGTTTTTCGGAGAGTCCTGACCATGTCTTCATCCTCGCACTTGAGCCTCGCCGGTAGCATGGTTGCTCTGGTTACGCCGATGCTTGAATCGGGCGACATTGACTTTGAAGCCCTCGATGGATTGCTCGAGTGGCATATCGAATGCGGCACCAATGCCGTAGTTCCCACCGGCACGACGGGGGAGTCCGCGACGCTGTCGCCAGATGAACACCTTGCCGTTATCAAGCGTACCGTTGACGTGGTTGCTGGCCGAATTCCGGTGATCGCCGGCACCGGAGCGAATGCGACCAGCGAGGCGATCGAGTACAGCCGTGCAGCCCAGCGCTGCGGGGCCGATGCCTGCCTGTCGGTTACGCCTTACTACAATCGCCCACCCCAGGAAGGCATGTATCGTCATTACAAGGCGATCGCGGAGTCGATTGAGTTGCCATTGCTTCTCTACAACGTACCGCCGCGGACTGCGTCCGATCTGTTGCCAGATACGGTTGCCCGGCTCGCCGAGGTCGACAACATCGTCGGCATCAAGGAAGCCTGCGGGGATGCTGAGCGAGTGGCGGCGCTGCGCAGCCGTGTACCTGACGAGTTTGTGATTCTTTCGGGCGAGGACGCTCAAAACCTGCGTATGTTCGAGCTCGGTGCCCAGGGCGCGATCTCTGTGACCGCGAATGTGCGACCGCTCGAAATGGCTCAGTTCTGCCGCGCCTGGCTTGAGGGTGATGTCGACGGCGCACAGCGTTTTGATGATGAGCTGCAGAGTACCCACAGGCTGCTCTTCATCGAGCCGAGCCCGATGCCGACCAAGTGGGCGTTAGCCAAAATGGGGCGAATCCAACCCGGTATTCGCCTTCCGTTGATTCCTTTGTCTGAGCAGGGCGCTCGTGAAATTGGCCGGCACTTGCTGGATATTGGAGTAGTGCAGTGATTTTGGACTTGAACGTGGCGCGCACACTTCGGCGCTCGATGACGCTGCTACTGGCGCTTGGCATCGTCAGCGGTTGTAGCTGGTTCAACGATGACGAAGGCATTTTCGTCAACCAGACAGACGACTACATAAGTGTCCAGGAGCCGCCGCCCCTGGTTGTGCCTGAAGACCTCGACAGCATACGC
Organism: uncultured Pseudomonadales bacterium; assembly: GCA_964351875.1. GTDB lineage: Bacteria > Pseudomonadota > Gammaproteobacteria > Pseudomonadales > Azotimanducaceae > JANSWO01. The sequence continues at coordinate 13,684 of CAYGQC010000085.1, read as the reverse complement.
GTACAAGACGCGTTTCCAGTGCCCGAGATCGCCCAGCAGCCCCGGCCGCAGATGTTTCCCGGAAGAGCGCCTCGGCCTACGGCAATTTTTGCCAACGACACCCGTGAAGATGTTCGGATTCAACGGCTCGGTGATAGAAGCTGGTTGGTGGTGCCCGAGCCCCCAAGCGTCGTCTGGCCCCAGGTCAAACAGTTTTTGGCCGATAACGGTGTCTCTATCGACGCCGAGTTGCCTTATCTCGGCTTTCTCGACAGCCAATGGCTCGAAGTCGAGGACATCGCTTACCGGGACGTCATACGTGAGCGTCTGAAGAACCAGAAGCTGGCTGAGAGCACGCTTGGTGGGGTTGATCGATTCCGTATAAAGCTCGAGCAGGGCCTGCGAGATCGCACGTCGGAGATTCACGTGCGCCACCAGAGCGCAGCCAGTCAACCTGAAGCCGATCGCGTTGGGTTTTCACCTGCGCGAACGACATCAATGCTCGTCACGGCTGAGCAGGAATTTCTGGCGGAACTCGGTGCTTACGTTGCTGCCCGTGTCGCGGAGCAATCGGTGTCGATGGTTGCACAAGGCATCAGCACGCAAACCAAAGCCGTGATGACCCGTGACGGCGCAGGCAACCCCGCGTTGCGGCTTAACCTCGATTTTGATCGAGCCTGGGCCACCGTGGCGACTGCGCTCGGCAACGCCGGGGTCGAAATCCTCGACCAGGACCGTGACACCCGGCGCTACGACGCGCGTATCGAGCAAAGCACGATTACTGGTGCAGAAGCTTCCTGGTATTGCCGCTTGCTGCCCTGCGAAGCGAACGGCGAGCAGAGAATCAGCATTGCTTTGGAATCGGATACGACGCGCCGCTCGCCAGATGGCACGGCGAGTGCGCAGGCGGCTGGCGCAAATACGCTGGACGATGCGTATTTAGTATCCGTACTTGATGAGTCCGGCGCGATGGCTGATGCGGACTACGCAACAGAAGTGCTGATCCTGCTGCGGGACTTCTCGGGTTGAGTCTGTTCGCCGCTCCAGGAGACGGGCCAGCACTGGCTTCGCTCGGAAGCGGCAGCAAAGGCAACGGCACACTGGTCCGCCTTGGAGATGAGCTCCTGCTAGTAGATTGCGGCTTTACGCTCAAGCAAGCGGAATATCGGCTCAACCGATTGGAGCTTGCCGGCGGTGATCTGACCGGGATACTGGTTACGCACGAGCACTCGGATCATCTGAGCGGCGTTGCCGGGCTGGCTCACAAATATCGGCTGCCAGTCTATGCGACCTATGGCACCGCCAATGCTCGGGACCTGCCACTACCGGTACGCATTGTTGATCCGGAAACACCCTTTGCCATCGGCGATGTAACCGTGTTCCCGGTCACCGTACCCCACGATGCCCAGGAGCCAACGCAGTTTGTGCTCAGCCACGCGTCCGGAAAAATAGGCGTGTTGTCAGATCTGGGCTGCGTTACACCGCATGTGATTGAGAGCTACAGCGGTTGCGACCTTGTGCTTATGGAGGCCAACCACGATTGGACAATGCTGATGAACGGGCGTTACCCCCAGCGCCTTAAGCAGCGGGTTGGTGGTGATCATGGCCATCTGAACAACCAGCAGGCGGCAGATCTGCTGGCGCGGATAGCTCACCCCGAACTGTCCGTTGTGCTTGGCCACGTCAGCCAGGAGAACAACGATCCTGGTCTCGTCGATGAGGCGTTTGCATCGCTTGCCGATTCGGTCGCCAGCCTCATTCAGGCTGATCAGGATTACGGAATCGACTGGCAGTTCGTGGAATGCCAGAGCGGACCAACCAGCGCCGGTGAGCAGTCGACCGGCTGACCTGGGTTATCGCTGGCCTGCGCAGGTCTGCGCGGTCTGATCTTTGTGAACCCGTTCACGCCTTCCTCCCTGAGACTGGCAAAACCCGATTTTCCATCTTTACTCAAGAGAACCGCCTGCCTTTCGACTTGTGACGTTGGGCGGCTCACGCCGTATTCCGGCTAAACAGGACGTATAGAGGAAAGAGGGCGCAACATGACAGCTCGACCCCACAGCAGAAACTCAGGTTTTACTTTGATGGAAGTGATTGGCGTTATGGCGGTTATCGCTATCATCGCCTCGATCGCGACACCCCGTATCTTCGCGGCAATCCAGGACGCGAAAGTCACGGCCCTGATACAACAGGTCAACGACCTGAAAACCAATGTCGCGAGCTACTACAAGGATACCGGCCGATGGCCTCGGCACATCCCGAGTCACTCCGACAACCGTTACAAGAACCTCATGGTCAACGACGCCGGTGGCGGTGCGACCATCCCGGGTTGGGACGGCCCGTATCTGGAAGCGGAGCTGACGAACCCAATTACGGCTGGCGGCTATCTGGACCTGCAGACAACCAGCTCGTCTGCATTTGCCTGTGATCTGGGCGGTGATGGAACGACCGACGGTACCTTCATTACCTATCGAATCGACGGCGTGAGCCCAGAGATCGCTCTGAAGATCTCGAACATGATCGATAAGGATGGTGATGTCACCACCGGAAATGGATCGTGGAAAGCGGCGGGCCGGGTCAAACAGTACAACGGCAACCACGCCAGTATCATCGTGATCTGTCTCGCCAAAGTCTAAAACGAACCTGATATTTCCCTAAAGCCCGGCTTGCCGGGCTTTTTTCTGCCTGCCTTTCTACGAGCACGGCCATCGCAGTGGGAAGTGAGATGGATTGCTCATTCTCCCTCGAATCGGCGGCGAATTTGTGGAAATGGGCTTTACTTAACGAAAGGCGGTATCGGGACGATTAACACCCGATCAATCCCGTGCGCATGGATAAGCACCAGGCAAAGAACGCAGGCATGCAGGAAAACAGCTTGAAATGCTCTAGGGAACAAGGATTTGCCCTACGACAGACGGCCGGTGTGATGACTGGCATCGCATTGCTTGGTGCGTTGGCTACGCCGTGGGCAAAAACAAACCACGGAGGCAGCAACATGAGTCTCGTTGTCTGCCTGATGAAGGTGTAGATCGTGTCTGAAGCCATCCAGAAAGGCGCTGAGAGCGCACCCAAGAAACCGCTCGGCGGCAGGCTGGTTGATGCCGGATTGATTTCGGACTCACAGCTCGACCTCGCGTTGCGTGAGCAGAAGCGATCCGGTGGCTATCTTGGCGAGACGCTGGTGCAGCTCGGATTTTGCACGCCAGAGGCCATCACTGAACTGTTAGCCCAGGAAAATCAGGTCGAAGTTGTCGACGTGAGAAAACTGGATCTCGAGCCTCAACTGCTGGAACTCGTCAGCTTTGAAACGGCGAGGCGATACAAGCTGATTCCGGTGCGACGGGAAGGCGACATGCTGACTGTGGCACTGGCGGATTCCTTCGACGTGGTTGCAATGGACGCCGTTGAGCGCGAGTCCGGACTGCTCGTCAACGTGGTGACAGCACCAGAGGCCTACATCCTGCAGGCGATCGAGCGTAGCTACGCGCGTAACGGCAGCATCAACGATTCGCTTGAGTCCGTGCTGTCAGGCGATCTTGCCAAGGCCATCGAAGAGGGTGACGAGACGCCGATGGTGCGGCTTGTTGATCAGATCCTCGGGGAGGCTATCAAGTCTGGTGCATCCGATATCCACCTGCACCCGGAGGAGAAAAACCTTCGCGTGCGTACTCGTGTGGATGGTGTGCTGCGTCAGGAATTGCTCCTGCCAAAGACCGTACAGTCAGCAGTCACCGCCCGCCTGAAGTTGATTTCGGGCCTGGACATCACCGAGAAGCGCTCGCCCCAGGACGGCCGTATCCGAATACCGATGGGTAGCTCTTACACTGATTTGCGAGTGTCTACGCTGCCGACGAATCATGGCGAGTCCGTTGTCATGCGGATTCTCGACAGCGGCGCTGTCTCCAAAGACCTTGACGATCTCGGCTTCTCCGCGCGCGACCAGGAGCGATTCGAATCCGCGATTGACCGTGCTTTCGGCATGGTTCTCGTTACCGGACCTACTGGTAGCGGTAAGACCACGACGCTGTACACCGCGCTCAGTTGTATCGATCGGGAAACGCGCAGCGTCTTTACGCTGGAGGATCCGATCGAATACAGCCTGCCTCTTGTCCGCCAGACACAAGTCAATCCTGACGTCGGCATGGACTTTGCCGCCGGTCTGCGTTCCCTGCTGCGACAGGATCCAGACGTTATTTTAGTCGGCGAGATCCGCGATCAGGAAACCGCCGAACTGGCGACCCGAGCAGCGCTCACCGGACACCTTGTCTTCTCCACGCTGCATACCAACAGCGCGTTGGGCGTGATTCCGCGGCTCGTTGATATGGGCGTCGATCGATATCTGCTGCCATCGGCGCTGGTTGGAATCGTCGGCCAGAGGTTGCTGCGCCGGTTGTGCCCGAGCTGCAAAGAGCAGGTTCCGGGAGTGGACGCGATTTTCGATGAGCCTGCCCTCGCTTATCTAAGGCCGAGAACGGAGAGTCATTGGCAGGGCGCCGGTTGCGGAGAGTGCTCAAACACAGGCTATCGAGGCCGAATGGCTGCTTACGAAGTGCTGTTGATCGAGGACAGTTTTCATGACGCCATTCTCTCAGGCGGCTCAGAGTCTGAAATGGCTGAACTCGCGCGTGCTTCGGGTATGACGACAATGCTTGAGGACGGCCTGGCGAAGGCGAACGAGGGCTTGACGAGCGTTACTGAAGTCCTGCGAGTGCTGAGGTAACTGGTATGCCGAAGTACGCCTACCGCGCAATCGATGCCAACTCTAAGGCGGTGAGTGGCCTGCTCGTTGCAGAAAGCGAATCCCGTCTAGAGAGGCGGATGCAGGAGTTGGGTCTGTTCCTGGTGGAAGCCAAAACGGAAACCGCTGCGCGGCCGCGCGCCGCAAAGAAAGTGCCGCGTAAGGAGCTTGCCGACTTTTTCAATGGCCTGGCTGCGCTGCTGGCTGCGGGAATCGACGTGTCGGAAAGCCTCGCCGTCATGCGCGACGAATCGCCACTCGAAGATCTCAAGATGGTGCTCTCCGATCTGCGTATGAATGTGGAATCGGGGGTAGCCCTCGATGCTGCGATGGACAACCACCCGAAGGTGTTCGACCCGCAGATAACCAATCTGATTCGTGCCGGCTCCTACAGTGGTCAGCTCGTTCAATCCTGCGCCGATGTGGCCGACCACCTGGAGTGGGTCGAGAACATCATGGCCGATATCAAGCAGGCGACGATGTATCCGTCGATGATTGTCGTGGCGGTTGGCGCACTCATCTTTCTGATGTTCAGCTTTGTGGTGCCACAGTTCGCGGACATCTTCGTGCAGCTCAATCTTGAGTTGCCTGGAGTTACCCAGCTAGTCGTGACTATTGGCGATCTCGCCACCAGTTATTGGTGGCTCGCGCTGCTGATTGTGGGCGGTTTGTTTGCGGCGATTCGACTCGGTCCCAAGTACTCGGATGAGTTTGCCTTGCGGCTCGATCAGCTAAAGCTCTCGCTGCCTATCTTTGGCTCGCTTATTCAGATGCTCGTGCTCTCCACGTTTGCCCACAACATGGCGTTGATGCTGAAAGCCGGCGTTCCGATTGTCGAAGCGCTTCAGCTCGTGCGGGGCGTGGTGGGTAACCAGGTAATGGCGCGGGCGGTTGCTGATGCGGAACTGGCGGTCACGGAAGGCCAGCGTATGTCTGATGCGTTTGGTCGGCACGAAGTGATGACCCCCATCATTATGCGAATGCTCGTGATCGGTGAAGAGACAGGCAAGCTCGATAGCTGCCTTGAGCAGGTGTCGAACCGGCTCGATAACGAGATTCCACGCAAGATAAAGAAAGTTTTCGGCATTCTCGAGCCGGCGATCACCATGACGCTGATCGGCGTTGTCGGGTTCGTTGCGGTAGCGATCTTTATGCCGATGTTCTCACTCATGAGCGGAGCGATGGGCTAATGCGCGGCTTCTCACTACTCGAAATGATTGCGGTTATGGCCATCATGGCGATTTTCGCTGGCGTTCTAGCGCCCGCAGTTTTCAAGACCATCGACCAGGCGGTCGCTGAGGCTGAGGCGACAAGTCTCGAGACCTTGGGCGACTCTCTGCTCAGCTACGTCAAAGAGCAGCGACGCATTCCATCCTGGCGGGAGAATCGCTGGAGCCAGGCGATCGCCGATCAAAGCAGTTACACCACAGAGCAGGTTATCTACAACGATCGAGGTTTTAAGCGCGGTGTGTATTTTGATCCCAGATTCCTGAGTACTTCCAATCAGCGATTCCCTGGCGTGACCCAGGATCTGGGGTTGTTGACGGCACCGAATTCGCCTCGTGTATTGATTGTGTCGGACCTGACGGCAGATGCGCCGGCAGCGCCACGCAATCGCCGGGATTTCAATCGAATCTGGGACGCAGACCCGAACGCAGCGGTCATCGAAAGTCCTGACGTCAAGATTGTTCGAATGCACTTGGGCAGCCTGTTTCATCGGATCGTTTTGACTAACGATAACGGGGCCATCGTCAGTTTTCAGGTGGAAGGTGGCAGCATGGGATCGATCCCAGCGGCCAGCGGATCCCCGGGTGAGGTGGTCCGCTACATCGTTGACGGATCGCAGCTCCGCCTTTTCTCGGAAACGCACCCAGCAGGAACCTTGTTAGCCAACGTGGTTGTGCGAGAACCGCTCAGCTATCACTACCGAACGGACGGCGCTATCTGGAGCTGGCAAAAGCCATGAATGTCCGTTACGCCATAAGCTGGCTCTACGGCGAGTTTCGGATGGCTCGCTTCCAGCGCGGCCGCGTGGTCGAGGATTACACGGCGCCGGAGTTGATCGAGACCCAGGCGGATTTTGTTCGCGCGCTGAACGAAGCGCGATTACACGTGAATTGCAAAGGTCGTGGTGCGGTTGCGGTACTGCATGAACACGATTTACACAGTCACGAATTCTTCGAAGTGCCACGGATGTCCCGGCGCGATCTCGAGCGTTATCTCGGCCGGCAGGTAGAACAGTCGACTGCGTTTAAGGAAGAGGCGGCGTGGTGTTACCACGAGACTACCCATGCTGACGGCCAGGAAGGCGTGTTGTTGCACATGCTTCCGCGGCGGATTGTGCGTACCACCCTGGATGCAGTTACCGCTGTAGGCTTGGCCAGCAAACGCTACGTTCCGCTTACGGAAGTCGTCAGTGCTTACCTGCCCAGCCTTGAGATCGACGGAACGGTAATCATCGCGGCTGTGTTCCGGACGCGCGTGGAAATTATCGTCGCGGACGGCGGTGGAGAAACGCTGTTTGTTCGCGAACTCGCGTATGGCTACGAGGACGGCCCGATCGGCCGGCTGCCGATGGACATTAATCGAACCATTCGATATGCCAAGCAGCAGACCGGCCGGCTTGTCGATCAGGTTCGCATGATCGGCAACCTGGAAACCCAGGCACTGCTCGACATGGCGCGTGATGTCGACGTTGAAGTGCATGTGGACCCTGCGACTAACACCGACAACTTCTGGCTTGAACAGGTTGCGAACCTGTCTGGACGACTACACGCAAACTTTGTCTCGTCGCTGGCGCAGCGCCGCATTACTCCGGATTCGCTTCGGCGCATGGGTGTGCTTGCGACGATGAGCTTCGTGATTGCTTCGGTTCTCGCCGGCGTGGTTGTTGATCGGCTTGTCGCGACCAGCAAAGACCTTATCGTCCGAGTCAACGCACAGAACATGATTCTCGAGGAAGACATCGGGGAGCTTGAATCCCTGCTCGAGGATACTCGCGAGCAAGCGGATCATCTGGCCCGGCTAAAAGCGAATACCTTCAACCTGCCGACGCTGTTTGTCTTGCATCTGTCCCGACTTGCGCCGCCCAGCGTGACCTTCAGTGCTGTCGAGGTGGATAAGGTTGATGAGCACTGGAAAGTGGCGATCAGTGGCGTCATCGAGACGGACTTGGCAGCTACTGCGCGTCATCTCGGTACGTTTGAAGACATGTTGTCGGGGTCTCCGTGGCATATGACCGTGACGGAAAGCTGGAAGGATAGCTGGTTCGATCAGCTCACCAGCGGGTCACTGCGTGAGGGCGAGCCTGTCGGATTCAAACTGGCCGGGGTTTTGCGATGAGTTCGCGCGACGATATCCCGAAACCGGATGGCTCGCTGACTGACGAGCAACGCCAGGCGATGGCTCGTCTCGAGAAGCGACGTGCAGAGCGGATGGCCGCTTCGCAGTCCCAAGCAGACACATCTAAGACGTTTGAGCTGGAAGCTTCGCTGCAGTCGAATGAACCTCAGCCTGTTCTCTCCGGTTCAGGCGGCGCGCCAGGTGACAAAACTCCGTTGAACGACAGTATCGAGTGGTCTATCGAGGAACCACCCGCTCTGGACGCTCCAGATGCGCCATCAGTCGAAGTTGGTGCTGCCAAGAGTTCTGCCAGCGCTGTCGTCGACGCGGCTGCGTCAGCTCCTGGCGAGGTTGACTTCGAGCTGTCTACACCGGGTCTGGCCACAACGGACACCCTCGCTTCTCGCCCACCAGTACCGGGCGCGTTGTCAACTGCAGGCCGGCAGGTTGAGTCGCCGTCGATCGAGTCTCCGTTACCCAAAGATACCAGTGGGGCCCTCCCCCAGAATGTGCGGTCAGCCGCTGAGGATTCAGCGCCGATCGAGGACGACGTCGCTGACGTTGATGACATGCTACCGAAGGTCGAAGAAGTCGCTCGCGACGTCCGCGACTATCAGGCGTTGCGCGCGTCAAAATCGCCGATGAAGCGGGTGATGGATGACCTGTCATCGCGAATGTTCAGAAACACTGCGGGAGTGGCCACAACGGCCGTTGTGGTTTGCACCTCTGCAGCCTTGTTGATCTGGAGCGTCTTCTTCCGTCTCGACATACTTGACGAGGTCGTCGCGCTTGAGATGGTCGAGCTGGATCTGGAAGACAAGCACGCGACCCTCGCGTTGCAGTTGTCAGCGCTGAACACCGATTCCATGGAGTCAGAGATTCAGCAGCAGAGCACGCGTATTTTCCCAGGTTTTCCGGCGCTGGCGAACTGGATTGAGCGTGTTTCAGAGCGTGCGGAAGGCATGAACATGAATGTTCGTTACCGTGTCGAGCCCGCAAGTTATGCGCCCGTCGATGAAGTACTGGAAGTTCCAGTGGTCATTGAGCTGGAGGTGGCGAGTGAAGATGACAGCGAGCTTTTCAGCCGCGGCATGGGGCTCATCGCCTCTCTGCTGCAGGATCATTGGCATCTGGATATCGCTTCCACGACCGCCAAGGGTGACGGCGAAGGCATGCGAACGCTCGAGATGGAGGCGCGGGTCTGGGTCTTCGATGTCGAGGAGTTCGTCAGCTCCAGTCTGATTGCTGATCGATCGAGCGCGGGTGAAGCGGGTTCTACCGGCATGGAGTTCGGAGGCGATGCAGAAATTATTCAATAACCCACTCGTTATCGGCGCGCTGGGTCTGGTGGCCGCTGCCTACTTTGCGGTCACCGTTCTCGTGCCGATGTTCGGCGACGATGCCAACGCGAGTGGTGTGTCAGATGAAGTGGTACCCATGTTTGAAGACATGACAACCGCGAGTTCGGGGGATGCCGACATTCCCGAGGGGCTGCAGGTTGATAAGGACCGGATTCGCTGGCTGCGCAGCCTGCCGAGGGACCCCTTTGGCCAGCAGCACGTCGAAGCTGGCCTGTCCGGTAAGCCGGTGTCCAGAAACCCTGAATTGCAGGCACTTTTTACGTCGGCGTCCTCGCGCAGCGCTGTTATCGACGATGAACTCGTGCGCGAAGGCGACCTTGTGCGCGGGATGGAAGTTGTTGCTATCGACAACACCGGCGTGACGCTGGCATCCGCCACCGACACATTACGACTAGAGCCATAGATCATGACCATGAAAACACTCTCGCGTAGCTCACTGCTTCTGCTGTCGTTCTGGCTGGCGGGATGCGTAGCCTTGTCTTCTCCCGAGAATGATCACTTCCCTCGGTATCAGAGTGAGGTCGTTGAGCCAGGCCTGGCCGCGGTCCCCGTTGAGCTGGCGCTAGCCGATCGATTCTCGCTGCCTGAGCCAGATCTCGGACTCGCGTCGCGGGAGAGTGAGGCGCTGTACAGCTTCGTTATCAAGAACATGGAAGTCGAGCGGGCGTTGCGCCTGTTTTCCCGCGCCTACGGCCTGAACGTTGTAGTCGCCGAAGATGTCGTTGGTGTTATCGATGTAGAGTTCTACGATCTTCCGTTGCATCAGGCGATGTCCTTGATGCTGGGTTCAATGGACTACTACTGGGTGAAAGAAGACGGGATCATTAAAGTTCGGTCCCAGGAAACGCGGCAGTTTTCCATAGATTATCTGCGCCTGATTCGCTCGGGCTCGGGTACGGCAACCGCGAAAGTCAGTTCCGGATCGTCCGAGGGCGGTGGTGAAGGCGGCGGAGGCGGCGGTGGCGGTGACGATGCGTCTAGCATTGTTATCGGCCATTCCGACGAGGTCGATTTCTGGCAAGAGCTGCAAGGCGAGATCGAATCATTGCTGTCTGACGATGGTCGCGTTGTGCTGAATCGGCTTTCCGGAACGGTCGTGGTCAGCGATCAGCATCGCTACGTTGCCGAAGTTGCGAACTATCTGGATCAGATGCAGCGATCGATCCATCGTCAGGTGGATATCCGAGTGCGAATCCTCGAGGTGCGTCTGGACGACAACTCGGCGCTCGGCGTGAACTGGAGCCGGATCGCCGATGCGGTTGATACCACCGATGCCGTCGATCTTCTTATCGACGGGACTATCGGAAGCCCCGCAGGTGGCTTTGATCGAGCTGATAGCACTTTCACGTTGCAGTATTTCGATCAGGAATCCGGCAACAATCTCAGCGCGCTGGTCGATGCGCTGAAAGAGCAGGGTGATGTGGAAATCGTCTCCCAACCGCATGTGCGCAGCATGAATAATCAAACATCGCTGATTAAAGTCGGTACGGATCGCACCTTCTTTCGTCGCGAACAATCCACGGACTCTACGTCGGCCGGCTCCCTGACGACCGCAACTGACATACCTCAGGTGGTTACCGAAGGCGTCGTGCTTTCAATCACGCCGCAGATTGCCGACAACGGCTGGATCATGATGGATGTGTCGCCGGTCGTGACTCGAGTCTCCAGCGTTTCCACCGTGACTAACGACAACGGCGTCATACAGTCGTCGGCCCCGAATCTGGATATCGCCCAAGTGACCTCGCTCGTTCGTGCGCGTAGCGGGGAGACGGTTGTTATCGGTGGGCTAATCCAGACTCAGAGTAGCGTCACGCAGCGCTCGCTACCGGGCACCAACTGGATGGGTCCGTTCAAGAATCTCGCTGGTGGCACCTACGACGCCCAGGTCAAATCGGAGCTGGTGATGGTGCTCACGCCGGTCATCGTCGATGGCCGAACGGCCAGCCGCTAGCCTGGAGTGATGCAAGCATGTCCAACCACTCAGACCACAAGTACTCACCTGCAAGGCGATCGCCCATGAGACGCAAACCCATCTGTTCCGCGAGATCGCTACTCATTGTCGCGATTGCACTGGTCGCTGCGCCGAGCGTTTTTGCCGGCTCGAATAGCGGTCCGGAAAAGACCTTGAAGGACGCTCAGCAGTCGACGGAGCAGCTCACGGCGCTATTGACTGCGCTTGCGACGGATGGCTCGCCGTCCGGGGATACGCTCGCTAAATCCAGCGATGAGGCGTCAGGATCGGATTCCAAACCCGCTCGTCAGTTGACGCCGGTTGGGCCGAGTGCGGCTTCCGTTCCAAGCGACTCTGGCCATGTAGACGCGTCCGGAATGGAGCGCAGCTTCGAGCGAATTCTCGATGGCTTGCGCAGCGGAAGCGAACCCACAACGGGAGCCGAGCTTACCGAGTTTGTCGAGCGTTGGCCGCAGCACGCGTTAGCTCACTACCACCTGGCCCGAGTTCTGATATCGGATGGGGACTATGAACAAGCCATCCGCCGGCTTGCGCCGTTCAAGAGTCGGACTCGTGATGATTGGCAACCCTGGTTCTGGAGTGCGACCGCAAATCTGGGGCTCGGCCGGCTGGATGCTGCGCGGGTGGATCTTGAGGGCGCGTTGTCGCGAGGCTCCGATGTCCCGGCGATCTGGATACAGGAGGCGGTCCTGGAGCAGGAGCTTGGCAACCATGCGGGCGCCGTTCAGCTATTGCAGGTGGCCCTCAGCAAGTCGCCGGGTGACGGGCAGGTTCATTTGAATCTGGCCTACAGTTTTGAGCATCTGGGCGAGTTCGATCGAGCGCTATCCGCGTATCAGAACTACCTGACAAGCTCGGTGAGCAGCCAGCGCTCGCTGCGAGCCCGCGTTCTGCGCAGAATCAGCGCGTTGAGTGCAGGTTAGCGCAGGTCCGCTCCCTGCCGAGACTACTCGGGTCAGAACCGGCTGCCCTGCAGGCTGACTGACCCGCTCTGCATTTGCACGCTGCAGTGCCCCTGATGCGACCGCGTCCGTAGTTGCTGCTAGAATTCGCGTCCGCCGTAACTACTAGCGATGCGCGATTTATGCAGGAAATTGCCCCGACCTCCGTGGCCGTCACGCCGGAAAACTTCCAGGCTGAGGTCGTCGACAAATCCAACGAGCTGCCGGTCATTGTTCTGTTTTGGGCAGACCAGGTGCCAGCCTCAGTCGAAGCCCGCCAGGTCCTCGAGCAAGCGCTTATGGGCGCCCAGGGCAAAGCGCTGCTAGCCACTGTTGACGTGGCTGCTGACCAGACGCTCGCGCAACATCTGCGCGTGCAGGGGCTCCCAGCCGTCCGCGTGATCAAGGATGGGCAAATCGCCGACCAGCTCGAAGGCCCGCAGCCAGTGGAGGCGTACGAGCAGTTGGTGCAGACGCTGACGCTGTCCAGCGGCGAAGTGATCAAGGCGCAACTCGATCAGGTGATTGCTGCCGGTGACTTCGATACAGCGATCGCAATGCTGCAGCAGTCAGTAAATGACGAGCCTGCTAACCAGTCTTTCAGAGTGGAGTTTGCCGACGTACTTGTTCGCGCAGGACGGCTTGACGAAGCACGTAGCGTGTTGGCCAGCATCCCTGAGGACACTGCCGAGCGAGAAAGGCCGCAGACTCGACTGGAGATTGCGGAAGAAGCTGAAGGCCTTGGGCCTCTATCCGAACATCAGGCGGCCCTTGCTGCCAACGAGGATGACCTTGACGCTCGCTACGCACTTGCCATTGTCAGCGCCTATTCGAGTGATTTTGAGCTCGCGCTAGAGACGGCGATGGGCATCCTGCAACGTGATCGAGAGTACCGGGATGATATTGGCCGCCTCACCATGATTCGGATTTTCTCATTGCTCGGTAAGGGCAACGAACTCGCGACAAGCTACCGCCGCCGCATGTTCAATTTGATGCACTAAGGGGGAATAAATGGAGGCCCACACATTGTGTGGGCCTCCATTTTTCACCCAGAAAGGCTATCGCCGCACCCCCTAGCCGGCAGTCGTTTCATTGCAGCGTTGCGGAGCGACGCTGTGATGAAATGTCGAGAGGCGGCCTACCTCTTGCCACACTCCGTGTGGCGGATGATTTTTCGCCCAGCAACTAGGACCTAACGCCCTAGCCGGCAGTCGTTTCATTGCGGCGTTGCGGAGCGACGCTGCAATGAAACGTCGAGAGGCGGCCTACCTCTTGCCGCACATTGTGTGGGGCTCCATTTTTCACCAACGTCGTGTTTTCTACATACCCCCACCGGGGGTATGTAGAAAAC
>CAYGQC010000084.1:0-16667 GCA_964351875.1 uncultured Pseudomonadales bacterium | reverse complement strand
GTGGGAGTAGGGTGAGTCTGGCGTCGATCGCGGAGCGATCGACGTTGAGAATGGCGTCATTGCGAAGGAACGAAGTGACTGCGGCAATCATCTTTGAGTGGTGGAGAGTGTAGTGGTGGGGCGCTTTCGACAGATTTTCTTAGCGCTGCGCGCCTGAGAAAATCGTCTGTCGCTCTACCAGGGATTGAGTCTGGTCACTTTTTGCCAGCGCTCGCTTTGCGAGCGCTGGTAAAAAAGTGACCAAAAAAAAGGGCCGGCAGAGCCGACCCTTTTCGCTAGTCGTAGGGCTTCCTACGCGAGGTTGCCCTCAAAACTGGCTATAGACACTAATCACCTCCTTTTTGTTGGCCCGACACAAGGCTGATTATGTCCTGACAGGATCACATTGCAATAGCATCTGATGAGCAATTCAGGGTGACGGCTGTGGCGTATGTCCTTGACTTGTCTGGCCTGCGGCCTCATGGTGCGGCCGCGTGTCGAACGCGCGGCGGCTGACAGTCTGTCACCCGCACCCTCGATACCCTCACTTTTTATTACTCGAACGCTTCGTCCCAGTGCGCGTAGGACGCTGCTTCACACGCCGTGTGAGTGCAGATGTCTGTGCCCGTCATGTGCGTGCACTGGAAGATTATTTTGACTGACGTTACCTTTTCCGGCCTCGGTATCCGTGGCCCGCTGGCTGTTGCTCTCGAAGAGCGTGGCTTTACGACACCCACGCCGATTCAGGCGCTGTCTATCCCGCATTTGCTCGAAGGCCGCGATGTCATGGGCCTCGCTCAGACCGGCACCGGCAAGACGGCCGCGTTCGGCCTGCCGCTGCTGCAGCGGCTGCTGGAGCAGGGTGGCAAGCCCTCCAGCAAACGCCCTCGTTCGCTGATTCTCGCACCCACGCGTGAGCTCGCCGCTCAGATTCATGATGAGTTGGGCAAGCTTGCCCAGCACACGCCGTTGCGCTTCTTCTGCATCTACGGCGGTGTGGGTCAGAACCCCCAGGTTCGTGCCGTCGCGAAGGGCGTCGATGTCCTCATCGCCACACCCGGCCGTCTGCTTGACCTCATGAATCAGGGCCATATCAATCTGTCCGATGTCAGCGCGCTAGTGCTCGACGAGGCGGACCGTCTACTGGATATGGGTTTTGTCCGGGACGTTCGAAAAATTGTTGCGAAGACCCCAAACAAACGCCAATCGCTACTGTTCTCGGCCACGATGGCACGTGAAGTAGAGGCTCTCGCTGCTGAGATTTTGCATGAACCGATAAAGGTTGATGTGTCGCCGAAAGAAATCAGCGTGCGCAAGATCAAGCAAAGCGTGGTCATCGTCGATACCCCAAGCAAGCGCCAGGTTCTCGAAAAGATGCTGCATATGGATGAGGTGTCGCGCGCGATCGTGTTTACCCGTACCAAACATGGCGCTAACAAACTCGCCAAGCAGCTCATAGCCAATGGCATCAGCACCGAAGTCATCCACGGCAATAAATCGCAGAATGCGCGCAACCAGGCGCTGGCCGCATTCAAATCAGGCAAGGCCTGGGTAATGGTCGCGACGGATATCGCGGCTCGCGGTATTGATATCGACGGCATTTCCCACGTGATCAACTTTGAGTTGCCGCATGAACCGGAAAGCTATGTACACCGCGTTGGTCGAACAGGCCGTGCTGGCGCATCAGGTATCGCCTGGTCGCTGGTTGATCGCACTGAAATCAAGCGCCTGAAAGCGGTCGAGCGGCTCATCGGCTTCTCGCTGCCTAAGCTCGATATCGAGATTCCGCCAAGACCTAAGAGCGACCCTGCGGATCAGGAGACGCCCCGACGCGCAGGCGAACAACGTCGCGGTGGCGGCGGTGGTGGGCAACGTGCCAGCGGCGGGCGTGGTGGCAACTCCGGTAACCGCCGTCGATCCGGTTCAGGTGGCGGACAGAAGGCGGCTGGCGGTAATAGCGCTGGTAGTGACCAGGGCAATCGACCGGCTGGAGGCGATGCCAAGCCCAAGCGACGTCGCCGTCGCCCTAACGCTGCGGCTGCGTAAAAAGCCACAGCTGCCTGAGCGCTGCACTTGCACAGCAGCGCTTAGGTTTTCGCGAGTCAAAACTTGCGAGTCAGCTTCGCGTTGTAGAGCCGATAGCTGTACAGGGTGTTGGTTACGCGGGCACTCGAATCGTCGTATCCGCGCTCCGGGTGATTGCTCAGGTTGGCCGCGCTCAAGCTCACCACCCAGTTCTCTCTGACACGCTGCTGCAGAGATAGACGCCAGTCGAGGGCGTAGGCGCGATACTCGTTTTGCGAGTTTGTCTCGCCCACGTCGTCCAGTGTTCGATTTTGATACCGCAGCGCCAGGTTCGCAGTGGTCTTGTCGCGACTCAATTGCACGCCTGCACGCAGCAAGTGCCGGGATCTCTCGGGTAGGTCTATCTCGCGGACGCGGCCCAGTGCGTCGTTGATCTTCGCGGATGCGTCCGAGTACGTGTAGGCGAGGGACAGCGCGATGCTGACGCCCGCAATATCCGGTAGCACCCCCCGTGCGCTCAGCTGAGCCCCGCGGATAAATCCCTTGTTACCATTGTCCACGGTCGATACGTCGTAGGTGATGCCATCGATATCTTCGTTGCGAACACTGTCGTAGAAAAAGTCTGAGATGGACTTGTGGTAGATGCCGAACCCGACGCTGTTGCCAGAGCTGCCTTGCCAACTGAAGCCAGCGGACAGACTGTCTATAACCGTTGCGGATAGAGAGGGATTGCCCTCGCTTATGCTTCGTACCGGTGGGCTAATGCGACGATAGCTAACCGTGTCAAAGTACTGGGGCCGCATCAGCTGTCGGTAGGCGCTGGCACTAAAGCTCATGTTCGAGGCGGGTTTCCAGGTCACAGACAGAGAAGGCAGCCAGTCTTGATAGTTGGTTCCTCCGTTCAACCGTGCGCCCGCGGTACCGCCGTCGCTGTCAGCGACGAGTGTGCCGGCGATGTCCAGCATGCTAACGGGCGTACCGCCTGAGGCGAGTACGTCGGATTCTGGGCCAATGAATGTACCCACGGTCTGCGTGTGTGTGTGCTCGAAACGCAGCCCCAGCTGCCAGCGCCACTTAGGGCTTGCCTGACTCAGTTCGCCGTACACGGCCGTGACTCGCTCTTTCGAACGATATTGCTCCTGCAAGGATTCAAAGAAGCTGCGTTCGTCGTTGAAGGCGAACGCAGCGGAGTTGTCGATGAGCGAGTTCTGAGCCAATTTGGGGTCCAACCCAGGTGGTAGCTCAAACTCTCCTCCAAGTATGGTCAGCGCTCCGGTTTGGTTGCTCACTTCCGCGAGCGTCAGTGGTGATGAAGGCACGGACTCGAAAACTGGCCGCTCGTGATCGTTGCGCCTGGCTTTCTGGCGCACCAGCACACCAGCGGTCAGCCATCGGTCGGCTGGCCCATCCTGCAGCTGAAGGCTGACATGGAGTCTTGCAGCTTTGTCTCGATCCGTAGTCAACGAGTTGTACTGTCGATAGTTCGAGAAGACCGAGTTTTCGATCTCGTTCAGATCGATGGAACTCGGCAACAGTAGATCTGGCAGATATCGGTCGTTGATCGCATAGCCGATTGAGTCGACCTGATCGGTGAAGTTCCAACCGTTCCACAATCGATCGTTTCTCCAGACTGCCCAGTACGCTTCCGCTTCGATCAATGTCGAATGGCTTTGCCAGGCTGCTGAGAATTGATGCCGGTGACTGTCCCTTTCCGTATCGATCTGGTGGAAATAGCGGCGTAGAGCAGCATCTGTTACCAACGTCGAGGCTATCGTGTTACTCGCTGTGGTTGTGGTGGACGCCGCGTCGAGTTCGCCTCGAGCAACCTGGTACTCGAGGCGGTTTCGGTAAGTGTCGTCACGGTAGCGAACGGCTAGGCCTTCGTAGCTCACGCTCAAGCGCCCTAGATCCCGAAACAAACCCCACTTTGCGCGTTGTTCCCGGGTCTTGATGTTGTCGGCCGAGAAACGCGGAAACCCGAGCAAGCCAAGACTTGCGCTTGTGAGCGACGGGACAGCTGTTTCCACCCAGCGAGCCTGATAGTGCTCTATCCGTCGGGTCGCTGCAGTTTGGCTGAGTCGAAATTGTGCTAACCATTTCCCCTCGGAGCCGATCCAGCGACTGATGTTGAAGTCGCCGCCGGGTGCGTAACTGCTCACGCGATCCTGGCGGCTCGTCGTCAGTGACAGTGACGCTGATTCTGGTGTGTCTGAGCGCCCGCGTAGGGTGAAGAAGCGTCGGAAGTCGACATCTTCAGCATCCTGTACGGCAGAGACTCCCGTGCCAATCGCATCGGCTGCCGGCAGATACTCGGATGCGATCGGATTCCGCTTTAGTAAGACACGGCTTCGTTCTCGTGGGCTTTCGTTAACCGCACTGGCGTCCTGGGCGTGGACGCCAATCGGTGCGAAAGCCGTTAGCACAACGAGCCCAGCTAACTTAAACGCATTTCGCAGAGGCATCTATGCCGTCGTAGCTGACAACTGATCGACTACTCTGGGCAAGGCGGAGACGTAGCGCTGGACATCCTGGGGGTAACCCATGCTGACGCGAGACCAGTTAGTGTAGTCCCGATAGATACCTCTTATCAGGACGTTCTGATTGGCCATCGATTGTCGAAATAGCTCTGCGTCGAGATCACCCAGATTGACAAAGACAAAGTTTGTCGAAGACGGGAGCGCGGAGAGACCAACGGATTCGATAGCGTCAACAATGGACTCTCTCGCCTCGATGATTTTGCTCTTCGACATGGCGATAAACCCGATGTCATCGTAACTGGCAATCGCAGCGGCGACGCCAGCTTGATTCATCGCATAGTCGCCTAACCCATACTGGTTGATCAGCGCCGTATTTTCGGGAGAGGCAATCATGTATCCCACGCGCATCCCAGCGAGGCCATAGATTTTTGAGAATGTGCGTGCGACGACGACGTCCAGCCCCTCTTTCACCAGCGGCACCATAGAGGTGTACTCGGGATCTTCCGTCAGTTCGTTGTACGCTTCGTCGATGAGTACTGTGGTTTTCTTGGACGCTTTCCGGCAGAACGCCTCTAGCTCCTTGCCGTCGATGACAAGTCCCGTAGGGTTGTTTGGGTTTGTGACTTGAACCATTGCCGTGTCGGCCGCAATGGCTTCATACATGCTGGTCAGATCGATCGCCAGATCATCCTTCTTGGGTAGATACACGATCTCTCCACCCTGGCGGACAGCGGCTTTTGCTGTGGTATCCCAGAATAAGTCCGGTCCGAGAATATGGCCTGATTTCGATTTAGCGACGGCAAAGTAGGAGAGCACGCCGCTGGAGCCAGCGCTCAAGCTAATATACTCGGGCGTAACCCCGTGACGTTCCGCAATCATGGCTTTCAGCCTCGGAACGGATTCGCCAACGTAGTACGCGCCTTTCTTCGATGCTTCCATGATCGCGGTCAGAGCCTTCTCGCTTGGGCCAAAAGGGTTCTCGTTGGCATTGAGCTTCGCGATCCCTGGAGCCGGTCCGTAGCGAAGAGATGCGGCTGCAACGCTCGCGATGGACGGACTTGTTGTCGTCGTAGCACAACCCGTAACGAGTGCAGTTGCACCCACTCCGGCGATGCTGCTGGTACTTAAGAAAGATCGTCGATTCACGGATTTAGACATAGCTTGGTCCCCACTGGGTTGAAGGTTCTCGTTGGTTGAAGTTCGGATCGATGTGCTTTGGATGACTCATAGATGACCGGCTTTGTAGAACATCGAAATCGAAACGATGATCAAGTAGATGCCGAAGAGACGTTTCAGCCAAAGCTCATCCAGGCTATGGGCGAGACGCGCACCTAGCGGTGCCGTGAAGATCGACAACGTACATATTGCGATCAGTGCTGGTACGTTTACGTATCCAATTGAGCCCCATGGAAGGTTCTGTTCGCCCAGTCCCAGCACCAGAAAACCGATGGCACCAGGCAAGCCGATAATGAAACCCACTCCGGCCGCTGTAGCCACAGCCTGATGGACGGGGCGATTACAGATCACCATAGTCATGACGGTGATCGTCCCACCGCCTATCCCGAGAAGGGCCGAGAAACCACCGAGGAATGAGGCCAGCGAGGCTTTCGCTGCTCCTGTGGGCATGTGTAGTCGCTTGTTTAGGCGTGAGAAGAACTCCGGAAACAGAAAGTACAATGAGTAGAGCAAGACGCCTGACGCGAAGACTTTTATGAGTTTGTTCCCATCGGTCAGACTGGCTATCCACAGTCCGATACCCACCCCGACAACCAACCACAACGCCCAGTCCTTCAGCACCTCGAAGTCAACCGCTCCTCGGGCGTGGTGTGCTTGTACGGATCGAGCTGAGGATACGACGATGGTTGCCAGCGACGTACCTATAGCCACGTAGACTGTTGTTTCGTTAGCCTCGGAAAAAAACGGAAAGACAGCCAGTAGCGCGGGGACCACAACGAAGCCTCCGCCGTTGCCGAAGAGGCCAGAGGTAATCCCAGCGACTGCCCCTGCAGAACAGAGCGTCACTAGCAGCGCAGCTATCTGAACATCGGCTTCCAACTGATGATTGCCCCTTCCTATTACTTTGGCGCCGACCATGACTGCAGAGCCCCTGTCGCGAGGTCTGCAAGACCGAGCCTTTCCGTGCATGTGTGTCCGCTTGATCTACATACAAACGGCATGCCAATAGTCTGTCTGAGGCTTTGATTCGTCTGTGTGATGACCCGGTTCTCCCCAACGGGGCGTGAATGCATAGGAAAAACAAAGGAAATCGGATGAATCCGGTGACGTGTTTTCCGAGTTGATGTGCTTCGCAATGGCGTGAAGGGAGACCTGTCATCGCCCACATCTTTGAGTCAGCTGTGTGCGTAAAGTCGATTTTGGTGCTGAGCCGATCCTCAATGTGGTGCACTTGAGGGGAGCTCGCTAGCCATCGACTTGCTCCGTGCTGGTGCTTCTACGTACGTCTCTTCCGCATTAGAGTGCGTTTGAAAAATTGTTACGCACCGCGCTGGTTCCAGTCTTTCGCGCTCGGTGATTTTGAATTGCGTAGGAAAATTCCTGGGAGCTACGTTTGTCATTTGCGTGCTGCTCGCTCACTGGTTTGGCCAAGCCCCAAAAGCGAGCACCCAAAATGGGGCGAATTCGTGCGATTTCCGATCGAGACAATTTCGATTCTGGCACGCCCTGTGCAAACCCCGAATTGAAGTCGCGCGTTGAGGTATTGCGTCGTCTCGCTTACTTCGGTTTCAACTCAATACTGGAGGCGAGTTCCTCCGATTAGCGGAAACCCGCGCAGAACGATGTGCCGGAAATAGGGGCCGGCACGTTCTACAGCACGGTTGAATTTTGGGCAGGCCGTGAATTCGAATTGGAGTTATCCCGGGGTATAGAAATGAGCTATAGAATTCGGCGACCTAAGTCGGTTGCCTTTGCTGCGATTGATTTTCGCACGCTGTATGCCTTGTGTTTGGTTTTGATCAGCGCGAACGTCGTGCGAGCAGATGACCAGGATGGTGCATATGTTTATGAGGAAGAGGTGGTTGTCACGGGTACGAGGGGGCAGCCTCGATCGGCCACTGATTCTGCTGTTCCGGTTGACGTGTTCAGTAGCGAGGAGATCGAGTCGGTTTCCTACACGGATACTCACAACATACTGCAGACGCTAGTCCCTTCCTACAACGTCGGTCGGCAGCCGATTAGTGATGGGTCGACGTTCATCAGGCCAGGTACTCTTCGTGGTCTGCCGTCCGACAAAACACTGGTGCTGGTCAACTCCAAACGCCGGCATCGCGCGTCACTCGTAACCATCGGTGGCTCCGGTACTCAGGGAGCGGACATCGCGACGATCCCTGCAGCAGCGTTGAAGAATATCGAAGTGCTTCGTGACGGGGCTTCTTCCCAGTACGGCTCGGATGCAATTGCCGGGGTGCTGAACTTCATTCTGAAGGACAACAGTGAGGGCATCAGCTTCTCATACGATGTCGGAGAATTTTTCGAAGGCGATGGGTTTCAATCGACAATTCAAGGCAATGTCGGTTTGCCTCTGGGTCAGGACGGTTTTCTCAGTATCTCAGCTGAGTATGCGAAATCGGATTTCACGGAGCGTGCGGAGCAGTACTGCGAATCTTGGTTCTGTGTTGACCCGTCGAACCCGCGGTTCGACTCGGGCGCTGGCTACGCGTCATTTTTGAGCGACCCTGACTTTGTGGCGGGATTGTCATCAGCCTCTCTCGAAGGGGACGTCGTTCAACCATGGGGCCAGCCCAACCAGGAGGCGGTGCGTCTGTTCTTTAATGCTGGCATTCCTTTGAATGATCGTATGGAACTGTACTCTTACGGTAACTACTCGCAGAGCGAGGGTGATGGGGGATTCTTCTATCGATACCCAGGCAACGGAACGATCGAGGACTTGAGAGAAGCGGACGGCTCTATCTACTCGCCTTTGGAGAAGTTCGCCGGAGGCTTCACCCCAAGGTTCAATGGTGAGATTGATGATTACTCCATTTTGGCTGGTCTTCGAGGTGAGTTCGGCGATGGTGGTACCTACGACGCAAGCATCCGATACGGTTTTAATGAGATTTCATATGTCCTCGAGAACACCGTAAATCCATCTCTCGGCCCGGATTCACCGACTTCGTTTAGACCGGGAGATCTGAGCAATGAAGAGGTTCAGTTGCAGTTCGATATGGCTCAAGAATTTGACATCGGAGCCTTTAGCCCCCTCGTAGTCGCGGGTGGGCTGTCTTACATGGAGGAGACCTATGAGATCAGTGAGGGCGGCGAAGCATCCTATCTTCCAGGGCCTTACGCGTCTCAGGATCCCTGGGGTCTTTGTAGCGATGAGACGGATGTAACTGTTCGTACGGCGACAGCCGCAGGGTCAGCCGCGATCGCTGGTGGGTCGACGCTAAACTGCGCGGACTCTTCAGATGCGGTGTATCGAGTGGTAGGCGTAGGGTCGAACGGATTTCCTGGGTTCTCACCGGAATTCTCTGATGTGTATGAGCGCGACTCGTACGGTATCTATGTCGATGTGAGCGCTGACTTTACAGAGCAATTCTTCATGCAGGCAGCGGTCCGATACGAGGACTACTCGGACTTTGGCTCGGAAGCTGTGTGGAAGTTGGCCGGTCGCTATCGATTCAACGAGAACATAGCGCTTCGAGGTTCCGTGGGCACCGGCTTCAGAGCACCCACACCGGGCCAGCAGGGAACGACTAATGTCTCCACGAGGCTACCCAACGGATTTCCGGTGGCGACAGGCCTATTCCCGGCCAGTGGCCCGGTTGCGCAGGCTCTGGGTGCTGCGGACCTGACGGCCGAGACCTCGAGTAGCTATACGTTTGGCGTGACGATGAGCTTTGGCGAGTTGGACCTGACGGTGGACTACTACGATATCGATATCGATGATCGTGTCTACGCGGTGTCCCCTCGTGACGTCTCGACGGACCCGACGTCTGGTGATGCCTTCGCGAACTATTCCGCGTTGGTTGGTGCTGGCGTCGTTGGCGCCGAATCGATTGGTGGTGTCTTCTATTTCACGAATGCGTTTGACTCCAATACCAGTGGTTTTGACATCGTCGGTACTTACCCACTGGATTGGGGTAATGGCTCTGTTACCAGGCTCACGGGCTCCGTTAATTACAACACCTCTGAGCTGACGTCGGATGCTAGCGCTTTCCTTAACTCGGAAGATCAGTTCGACTTCGAGAACCGAGACCCGGAGTGGAGAGCTGTGTTCACTGCCAGCCATGACATCGGAGACTTCACGATCGGTGGGCGAGTGCTTTACTTCGGCGAGTCGGAGGACTCCGACAGTTCGCCTGCTGGCTCCGTTCAGAAGTATGGTTCGACGACCTTTGTGGACATCGAAGGCACGTACCGGATTAACGATCAGTTTCGTGTGACCGTCGGCGGGCGTAACGTATTTGATGAATATCCGGATGAGGCGGACCGAGCAGTCAATGGCAACGACTACTGCTGTGGCCGAGTGTACGGTTCGACCGCGGTTGTGCCTTGGCAGGGTGGCTACTACTTCATGCGAGTGAATGCGGATCTGAACTAGAGATCGAGCCTTGCACAACTAATTAGGTATCAACCTAGGGACAGCGGGGCTTCGGCCCCGTTGCTCGTTTGGGTACTTGCAACTGAACCGTACCTGCATGACAGTTCTCGCTCGCTGTCGTTAGGGATGAGTACACATGCAAGTAGGTCTTGTTACGGGTAAACGCAAGGTAGAGTTGGTCGAGTTCGATCAGCCGGTTGCTGCGGCAGGCAAGGCGGTTGTGCAGATCTCGTACTGCGGCATTTGCGGTACCGATGTACACGCGTATCTTTCCGGCGACCCATACAACCCGGCGATCTGCGGGCATGAATGGGTCGGCCATGCCAGCGCGATCGGCGCAGGCGTCAGCCACGTTAAAGAAGGCGACCGCGTCGCCATTGGAGTCGCCTCAACCTGCGGCCAGTGCGCCACTTGTCGTCGCGGCGATGCGAGTCATTGCGAATTGGCGTTTGCCGGTGCAATTGGCGTCGGCCCCATGGCGGCCAGCCACGGTGGTTTCGCGCAAGCGTTAGCGTTCGATGCGCAACGTCTCTACCAGGTGCCGGCCAGCGTAAGCGATGAAGATGCTGCGCTACTTGAACCGGTAACGGTTGCCGTGCACGCAGTACGGCGAACTGACATGCGCCTCGGCGATTCCGTCATTGTGATCGGTGGCGGGCCGATCGGCCTGCTCACGGCTCAGTGTGCAAAAGCAGCAGGCGCGGGTGTCGTGGTGCTGCTTGAGCCGGAGACTTCTCGGCGCACGTTGGCCGCGTCGCTTGGCGCGGACCACGTGATAAACCCATTCGATAGCGATGTTGCCGAGCAGCTGAGCGACATCGTTGGCGCTGGTGGCGCCGACGTCGTGTTCGAGTGTGCGGGCATTCCGGCAACGATTAACCAGGCGGTGTCGTTGGTGCGGCGCGGTGGAGTGGTTTCGCTGGTCGGTGTTGCCAGTCATCCGGCTGAGATTCAACCTGGCGAATGGCTGATTAAAGAAGTTCGGCTAACCAGCTCGATCGCCTATCTGCACGAAGACTTTGAGATTGCGAAACACCTCGTCGCCTCTGGGCGCATCGCCTGCGAGCCGCTGCACACGTCCACTGTTTCGTTAGCCGACATGCAAAGCGCTTTTGATCGGCTCTCTGATCACCCCAGCGAAGTGAAGATCCTGGTCGACCCGCGGCTGTAGCCGCGGATCGACGACGACGCGTTAGCCCTCGAGCTCTGTTGGCAATACGGTGAACGCCGGGTTCTCGCTCATCTTCACCCGGATCTCGCCGTTCGCTCCCTGGGTCAGTAAGTCCACGACCTCGGTGGCCAGCGTGTCCGGTGAGAGGATTCCTGGACCACGAAAATCGTCCGGGACGATGGCGGTATCCACCACGCCAGGACAAATCGCGTTGATACGGACGTTGCCGCCTTCGTTTGCCCCGGCAACTCCGCGGGTGAAGCCAATGAGCCCGTACTTGGTGGTCGCGTAGAGAGGATCCACCGGCAGTATGCCCAGGCCCGCGATGGACGCAGTGATGGTGATGGCGCCACCACTGCCGGCTTTCATCTTTGGCAGTAGCGCTTTGACGCCGTAGAACACACCATCCAGGTTGACGCCCAGGATGCGCCGGTACTGCTCGATAGAGACGTCTTCGATGGCGAGATACGGCGCATCGGTTGGCACGGTCATGATGCCCGCGTTCAGATGTGCAAAGTCAGGAACCCCGAGTTCGCTGACACAGTTTCCTACGGCTTCTGCGACGGACTCCGGCTGCGTCACATCACAGCGGATGAAGAGCCCGCCGATCTCATCCGCGAGCGCCTGTCCCGCGGTTGCGTTGACGTCGCAGACCGCAACGCGCAAGCCACGCTGTGCGAGCTGTCGAGCCGTTGCCGCGCCGATGCCGGTCGCGGCGCCGGTGATGAGGGCTGTCTGGGTCATTGGATTCTCCCGGTTGCTGGCTGTGTGATGTGATTCATGCTGGTTGGAACGTGGTGAATGGGGTCTCGATACGCGCGAGATCGGCCAGTAGATCGCTGGGGAGGCCGCCCGGCTTGTCGACCGGAGTGCCGATGCTGAGCGTATCGACGAGTCCGCCGAACTGGTCGCGAATGGCGGATTCAAGTTCGTCGAAGCGGCCAACGGCCGCAAACAGGCGGACGACATCGTCGCTGATCAGAGTCGTCATCTTGTCCCAGCCGTCGTTCTTGGACAGGAAGTTGAGCTCTTCACCAAGCTCCTCCAATCCGTGTTCTGCAAATACTGGCCAGTACGCGCGTGTTGAGCCATAGAAGCCGATACGCATGCGGATCCACTCGAAGGCTTTTGCGACTTGTTCGTCATCATCGCCAGTAGCAACAAAGCCACCGCCGGACACTTCAAAGTTTGACCGCGCCATTGAGGCTGGCAGGCATTCGTCGATTCGAGCGAGCGAGACGTTTTTCAGGTAAGCGCGCGTCGTGAACGGGTGCAGACGCACGCCGTCGCAATGCTGGGCCGCGACCTTGAGCATGCCTGGGCCTACCGCTGCCATGGTTATCGGTGGCGTTCTGCCTGCCAGCGGTTCGGGTACAAAATTTGGTGGCATGAGGTTGATGCGGTAGTGCTCACCCTCAACGTTTAGCGGCACGCCGTGCTTCCAGCACGCGAAGATCGCACGCAGGGCGAGTACAAGCTCGCGCATACGCGGGGCGGGGGCGCTCCAGGTTGATGAGAATCGCCGCTCGATGTGGCCTTTTACCTGACTGCCCAGGCCAAGGACAAAACGCCCGTTTGAGGCTCGTTGCAGATCCCAGGCGATGTTGGCAAACACCATCGGGCTGCGCGCGAACGCAATCGTGATCGACGTGGCGAGTTGCATGGTGTCGGTGTTCGTTGCCGCGATCGCCAGCGGCAGAAACGGATCTTGCCGATTCTCCTGGGTCGCGACGCCGTGGTAGCCCTGGGCTTCGAGCGTTCGGGCGGCGTTTGCGACCTTGTTCAGATCGTCCAGCGGCAGACCAGTCGTGATGCGCATCTTCGGCTTTACTCGCCGAGGATCAGAGGACTAACCAGCCGCCGTCGACGGGCAGATAGCAGCCCGTGACGAAGTCGCTCATTTCGGACGCGAGGAAAACCGCCGCCTTGCCCTGTTCCATCGGGTCTCCCCAGTGTCCCGCGGGTAGGCGTGCGATCCGATCCGCTACCGTATCAGCGAGTGGATCACCGGTGCGGTTTGGCGGCGCGCCAGTCGTCTGCGGCGCCGGTCCTTCGTTCACCCAGGTTGGTCCCGGGGCGATCGCGTTAACGTTGATCTTGTACTGGGCGAGTTCCAGCGCCAGAGCCTTGGTGATCTGCTCGACGGCCGCCTTCGAGCCGTCGTAGGTCACGCCGACGCCTGGAGTGCGCGCCTGGGTAGATGAGATGTTAATGATGCGACCACCGTTTTCTGCCTTGATCATGACATCAGCGGCGGCGCGACAGCAGTAGAACAGGCCATCGACGTTCACCGACCACAGGGTTCGCCACATGTCATCGGTGATGTCGCGAACCGGACCGCCAAAGCCCAGGTAAACGCCGGCGTTGTTTACCAGTATGTCCAGGCTGCCGAGTCGACTTACTGTTTCCAGCATAGCTGCATCGACCGCATCTCGGTTGGTGACGTCCAGCGCCATGGCTTCGCCGCCGATCGCCTTTGCGACGTCCTGCGCGCTGTCCAGATTGACGTCGCTCACCATGACTTTTGCGCCAGCCATCGACAGCGCGGTTGAGATCGCCTCGCCGATGCCTTTGCCGCCACCAGTCACGTGTGCGACCTTGCCGCTTAAGTCAATCCACTTTGCTGCGCTATTCATCATTGCTCCCCGTCGGCTTATCCCGTGCGGGTCTATGCTAGCGCAGATTCAGCCGTACGCGTCGCTATCGACGCCGCCAAAATGATAGGCTCAGCGTCAGGTTTTTGCCGTCGAAGGGGGACGACATGCCATCGTTTGCAGTGGAGCTCGCAGCAGCGAGACCGGAAGAAATCGCGCTGTCTGATCCAGACAAAGCGCTCTCATGGGCCGAGTTGAACGAGGCGTTATGCCGGGCCGCCAACGGGTTGCTGGAGCTTGATCTCGGGCCCGACAATCGAATTGCAGTGTTTGCAGAGAACGCGTGCGAAACGGCGATCGCGAATCTAGCTGGCCTAATGGCAGGCGCGTCTGTCGTACCCGTGAACTTCCACCTGACCGCCGAAGAAGTGGCGTACATCCTCGATGACAGTGCCGCGCGGGTGTTGTTCGTCGACAGCGTGACCGGGGAGCGAGGCGTCGCCGCTGCCGCTATGAGTGGCGTACATACGGTGGTCGGCTGGGGCGATGAGGCAGTGGACGGCGCGATTCCGTTCGCCCAGTGGCAGGCGAGCAACAGCGCGGCCGAGCCGCCAGATGATCTGATGCCGCTGCCGAACTTGCTCTATACCTCGGGCACCACTGGGCGTCCCAAAGGCACTCCGCTGCCGCCAACCATGTTTGCTGGCGGCGACACGATCGCCGAACATCTGGCCAATCTCGGGCAGTCGCCGATGAAAGAGTTTGGCAATCATCTGGTGATTGGCCCGATGTATCACACAGGGCCGTTGTCCGGTGCGCGAATTCTGGCCGCGGGCGTACCCGCGACCATTCTCGCGCGCTTTGATGCCGAGAAAACGCTGGCCGCCATTGAGAAGCACAAGATTGGCACGTCGGTCATGGTGCCTACCCATTTCGTGCGGCTTCTTGCTCTGCCGGATGAGGTGAGGGCTCGGTACGACGTAAGCTCATTGCAGCGCATCTCGCATACAGGCGCTAAATGCCCTGTAGACGTCAAACGAGCGATGATCGATTGGTGGGGGCCGGTGCTTTTCGAAGCCTACGGCGCGAGCGAAGTTGGTACGACCTGCGCGATCGATTCGGAGGAGTGGCTGGCTAATCCAGGCTCTGTAGGCCGTGCGCTGGAGCCGTTTGAGGCGCTGGTTCTCGACGACGATGGCGAGCCGGTGCCGCCCAACACCGAGGGCCGTCTGTATTTTCGAGATACTACTGGTCGCGGCGTTGTTTATCACAACGCTCCGGAAAAAGCGGCAGAAGCGCACATCGCGCCCGGGGTCTTTACGTTGGGTGAGATCGCTTACATGAATGAAGAGGGCTTTGTCTTCATCACGGATCGCTTCAGCGACATGATCCTCTCCGGCGGCGTCAATATTTATCCCGCGGAAGCGGAGCAAGTTCTGATTGATCATCCTGGCGTGTTGGACGTCGCCTGCATCGGCGTTCCACACGCCGAGATGGGCGAGGAACTGAAAGCGCTCGTGATTCCAACGGATGCCTCAGCGCCGCCAGACGCCGCCGAGGTGATTAACTGGTGCCGTGATCGGCTGTCTCACTACAAGTGCCCCCGGTCGCTGGACTTTGTGGACGACCTTGGCCGCAACACGATGGGCAAGATCAATAAGCGCAAGCTGAAGGCGCCGTATTGGCCTGCTGCTGACTAGGTGAAGTGGTCGCTATAGGAGTCACAACGAGCAGCTTCTTGCCCGCTCGTGTGGCTTAAGTGTTTAGCCACCAGATGGACGCGTTCAGCAGAGTGGCGAAACACACCCAGGCCAAATAGGGCACAAGCAACCATCCGGCGACTCGGTCGAGCTGCCAGAAAGCACGCACCGTGAGGGTAAGCACTGCCACGAGCGCCAGGATGACGAATAGCGCAAGCAGTAGTTGCTTCGCACCAAAGAAGACGGGTGTCCACGCGCCGTTCAAAACCAGCTGAACAACAAAAAGCGCGAGCGCGCCACGCACCGGGCCGAGGTCGAGACCGACGCGCCAGATTCGGTGGGCGGCGATACCCATGAATGTGTAAAGCGTGATCCAGGCCGGGGCGAATACCCAAGACGGCGGATTGAACGGAGGCTTGCTGAGAGCCTGGTACCACAGAGAGTTTCCGGTTTCGGCTGCCATAGCGCCGAGGATTCCAACGCATTGGCAGACGAGGATGAAGCCAGCGAGCTGAAACCAGCTGCGTGTGTCCATCGGTGGAATGTTTCGTGACGTGATGTGACCGGCCTTGTTGAGGTGTGCCTGAGTGCTCAGGCTACGCGGTCATAGGGCAGTCTGCTATGAGAATAGGAAATACAGAATAGAAAAGAGCAAAGGCGCTGGTTGCGCCTTGCTCCGAGTTGACGCGATGAAGTCAGTGCTGCTGCAGAGAGCCAGCACTGACAAACGCGATGAGTTACCCGCCCTCGCTACGATCCAGGCAGTGAGCATTCGTTGCCAGTGAGATCTGTGAGCAGTTCACCGGGAGTCATGTCCTTCCCTAGAAAACCCAGGAAAATCGGCGAGTAGCGCGTGAAGCGGAACATCCAGTTGGTAGGCGAGCCAGGAGCAAACGAGCCCAGATTTGCCGGTATGTCTGCATCCGCGGCAAGGCATTCGTTCGGCGTTCGGTTTTCGTGCACAGGCTCTCCGCCACCGTTGTAAGAGATGACCGGGTTTACGAACTTCCAGATCTCGTTGCCATCTGCGTCTAGTTCCACAACCGTTGCACCGCCCTGGCTGCCAATGCCAACGCCTCGGTTGATCAGAACGTGTCCGTTCGGCAGTGGCTGTGGATTGCTCATGAACGGCGACACGTAGCCTGTCCGTTGTACGAC
>CAYGQC010000083.1:0-16698 GCA_964351875.1 uncultured Pseudomonadales bacterium | reverse complement strand
GCGTGGAGACGATGAGCCGGAGCCCCGGCAGCGTCGACACCAGGCGCAATACGCGCAGCAGTCGCGCCAGCCGCGCGATCGTGGCGAGCTGGCCGGTGGCAGGCAGCAGGCTGATCACGATGATGCTGAAGTCGAAGATGTTCCAGCCGTTCTTGAAGTAGTTGTGCACCGACGGCGCGTGCGCAGCCATCTTTAATAGCGCTTCGAGGATGAAGATCGCCAGGAACAGAAAGTTGAGGCCCTCGAAGAGAGCAAAGTATTGATCGTGCAGATAGTCGGACGTGTCGAGTCCGATGACGATGGCATTGATGATGATAACGGCCGTTATGCCATGCCCGAACCAGCTAGCGTCGACGATGCGTTTAGCCCAGTCCATAGCGCGTCAGGCATCCGGCTCGAGATTGATGAGACCGCTCTCAGCCATCGCGGCAGCGCGGAAGATCGCGCGGCCTTTGTTCATGCTTTCTTTCCATTCCAGGCGTGGCACTGAATCGGTAACCACTCCGCCGCCGGCCTGGATGTAGAGCTTGCCGTCTTTGATCACGGCCGTGCGTATGGCAATCGCCATGTCCATGTTGCCGGCCCAGGCGAGGTAGCCGACCGCGCCGCCGTATATGCCGCGCTTTACGGGTTCGAGCTCGTCGATGATCTCCATCGCGCGAATCTTCGGGGCGCCGGACAACGTGCCGACCGGCAGGGTTGCACGCAGGACGTCAAGGGCGGACAGACCTTCGCTCAGTTTGCCGACCACATTGGACGAGATGTGCATGACGTGGGAATAGCGCTCGATCGTGAACTGATCGGTCACTTCTACCGATCCGATCTGTGCCACCCGGCCGACATCGTTGCGACCCAAGTCGATAAGCATCAAATGTTCGGCGATCTCTTTCGGGTCTGCGAGTAGTTCGGCTTCCAGCGCGAGATCTTCCTCGTCGGTATGGCCACGCCGTCGCGTACCGGCGAGGGGCCGGTTGGTGATCTCGCCGTCTTCGACTCGCGCCAGAATCTCCGGCGACGAACTCACGATTTGAAAATCCGCCAGGTCCATGAAGTACATGTACGGCGACGGGTTCAGTGAGCGCAGTGCCCGGTACAGGTTGATCGGCGGCGCGGAAAAGGCGGTGTGCATTCGCTGTGCGAGGACAACCTGCATGACGTCACCGGCGCGGGTGTATTCGCGAATGCGCTCCACGGAGTCCTTGAAAGCCTGCTCACCGAATTCGCTGGTGAAATCGGTTTCGAGCACAGCAGCATTTGCGCCGGTTGCTGGCAGGGAGGGTACCGCGTTCACCAGAGCTTCGGAGAGCGTCTGCAATCGCTGATTGGCAATCTCGAAGGCGTCCGGCAGCTCCGGATCGATGCAGCTTATTAGCTGCATTCGGCCGCGCAGATTGTCGAACACCACCACGTCTTCGCTGAGCATGAGCACGATGTCCGGGGTGCCCATTGTGTCCTTTGGCGTGCTGTCGCGCAGACGGCGCTCGACGTAGCGCACGGTGTCATAGCCAAAGTAGCCAACGAGGCCGCCGTGGAAGCGGGGCAGCTCGCTCAGTTCCGGAACCCGGTAGCGAGCTTTGAATATCTCGACGAATGCGGTGGGGTCATCTGTCTCCACGCTCTCGACAACCTCGCCATCAACCTCAACAGTGACGACGTGGCCAACCGCTTTGACGATCGTTCGTGCGGGCAGACCGATGATTGAGTATCGCCCCCACTTCTCGCCGCCCTGGGCGGATTCAAGCAGATAGGAGTAGGGCCCCTGAGCGAGCTTCAGATAGACCGATAGAGGCGTGTCCAGATCGGCGAGCACCTCGACGCACACGGGGATTCGGTTGAATCCTTCGCTGGCGTAGCGGTTGAAGTCTTCTTCGGCGATCAGGCGTTTCATGTCGGCGGTGTCGCTGTTCCTGTCTGACGCGTCGCGCCGTGCGTGCTGTTGTCCGCCCTGCGGATCCTAAGCTTATGTTTCACCCTCTCCGTTCAGCGCCACTCCGCTGGGTGGCGGGTATGCCGCGGATATGGAGCGGATATGGGCCAGAGAATAATAGAGCGCGAAAGTTAAAGAAGCTGGCGGAGCGAATCAATCACCGCGTCACCGCCGAGCTCGCGGGGATCGACGCCCATGTTGTAGCCGTAGCTCACCACGACAACGTCGCAGCCAGCGGCACGGGCGCAACCGACATCGGGTGGCGCATCGCCAACGAAGAGCGCTTCGGACGGGCTGATGCCCAGACGCTCGCAAGCGAGTAGGGCCGGGTCGGGCGCTGGCTTTGGCGCGCCGCTGCTCTCATGGCCCACCACGGTTGCGAACTGGCTGATGAGATCGAGTTGTTGCAGCACGCTCTCGCTGAGGTTCAGGTACTTGTTCGTTACGACCGCCAGTTTCGCACCGCGTGCGTTCAATGCCGACAGAGCCTCTCGCACGCCCTCGTAGGGTTGGCTGTGGTCAGCAATGTGCGCGTGGTAGTAACTCATGAAGCAATCGAGCATGTCCTGGCTCGGCTCCGTGAAAGCACAGTCCGGCTCTTTGTCGATAGCCGTCTGCAGCAAACGGCGCGAACCGTGGCCCACCCAAAGACGCGTCGAGGCCTCATCCACCTCCGCCATGCCGAACTGGCGCAGCGTGACGTTCAGCGCGCGGTGAATGTCCGGTGCACTGTCGATCAGCGTGCCGTCCAGATCGAACAGATACGCCGGATAGCTGGCGATAGACGCGTTTTCGGCGCTCATGATGCCAGGGCCGCACGCATCCCTTTGATAGTCGCCTCGTAGTCGTCGCTGCCGAAGATGGCTGAACCGGCGACGAACGTGTCTGCGCCAGCCTTGGCTGCGTCCGCGATATTGTCGGTT
The DNA here is from genome assembly GCA_964351875.1 of uncultured Pseudomonadales bacterium. Classification (GTDB taxonomy): domain Bacteria; phylum Pseudomonadota; class Gammaproteobacteria; order Pseudomonadales; family Azotimanducaceae; genus JANSWO01. The sequence goes on along the minus strand of CAYGQC010000083.1, from coordinate 13,848 downwards.
TTGATGCCGCCGTCGATCTGCAGGCGGATATCCCGGCCGCTAGCGTCGATAAGGCGTCGGGCGTCGGTGAGCTTGGCGAGGCTCGACGGGATAAAAGACTGGCCGCCGAAGCCTGGATTGACAGACATGATCAGAACGAGATCGACCATGTCGAGCACTTCGGGTAGCACCGTCAGAGGCGTTGCCGGGTTAAAGACCAGCCCGGGTTTTGCGCCGCCTTCTTTGATCATGGCCAGCGTTCGGTGCAGGTGTTCCGTGCTTTCGGGATGCACGCTGATGTAGCTCGCGCCGGCATCGAGAAAGTCACCGATCAACCGGTCTACCGGCTTCACCATCAGGTGAACGTCCCAGATCGCGTCGATGTGCTTGCGCAGCGACTCGAGCACCAGCGGCCCGATCGACAGGTTCGGCACGTAATGGTTGTCCATCACATCGAAGTGAATGATGTCGGCGCCCGCATCGAGGACGCAGCGGACCTCATCGCCGAGGTAGGCGAAGTCGGCGGCGAGAATTGAAGGTGCTATCCAGTTGTTCATGGCGGCGCATTCTACGCGTCGAACCCGCCAAAGCCATCGCGACGATGAGCGTCTTCTACACTCCAACCATGAATCAGGCGAAATCACAGTCGACAAGCCGCGTTGTAGGACGCTGCCTTCCAGTGCTGCTGACGATAGCGCTATTGAGCAGCTCGCTAGTAGTCAGTGCCGAGACCGAGGAGCTAGCGCCCGAGCCGGATCCCACTCCGGTGACCCGGTACTCAACCTTCGATCGGGAAGCGGATCGGGCTCAAGCGCTTGGTGAAAGCTTGTATGACGATGAGGTTGCGGTGATCGGCGGCGGCGACGATCAGCACTGGCGGGTCTATCGAACCGCCGCCAGCGCTCCTCGTGGCGTTGTTGTGCTTGCAGCGCCCGCGAGCCAACCGCCGGATGCAGTGTCCGTACACACGGTCCGCACTCGGCTACCGCGTTCGGGCTGGAGCACGCTCACCCTCGCGTTGCCGGCCGGGCCGCTGCCGCGACTTCCTGAGCGTGACAGGCCCGTCCGGGGTGGTGGCGAATCGATCGAGGAGGGCACGGATTTAGCCGAGTCGGACGCCGCTGATCAGAGCAGTGGCGATTCAGAGCAAGAGGTCTCGCTGGGCAAACAAGAGCGCGCAGAGCCGGTGACCTATGATCGAGATGCGCTGACTGAGCTGAATGCCCGTCTACTGAGCGAACACCAGGGTGAGGTTCGAACGCGGCTTCGTGATGCGGTATCGGATGCGAGGAATAGAGCGCAGGGTCAGGTTGTTGTTGTCATGGCCTCTGGAACCGCAGCTGAGTCGCTGGCCGTTACTGGAGCTGACCTTGGCGCAGATGCGCTGGTGCTCGTGGACCTTGCGGTCGATGGTCCCGGACAACAAGCGCTGCGTGACTCGCTCGCGGAACTCGCGATACCGGCGTTGATTCTTCAGCACGCACCGAAGCGCTGGCGGCCGGAACACCGGCTCGGCCCGCGGGTGGAGATGCATCTGCTTCCCGCGCGTTCGGAAGTTCGGCTGGCCCGCCGGGTCTCGGGTTATCTGCGCCGGAACTACGCGGCGAAGTAGTTGGGTTTGGCGGCTAGCCGCCGGTGTGGGAATCGAGCTGGGAGCGGTGTCGAAGAGCCTAGTCGCTCGCGCTGAGTAACTCGAATGCATCGCGCAGCTCGTTGAGCCTGGCTTCTGCCGCTTTCACTTCGGCAGTGGTGGCCTCGGGCATTCGATCCGGGTGCCATTGTGCAACCTGGCGCCGATACGCGAGCTTGATCGCGTCCTCGTCAGCGGAGCTGTCCACGCCGAGGCAGGCCCTCGCGTCTGCGATCGGCGAGCGCTGCCCGGTTTGCTGTTTGTGATTCAAGCGAACAAACGTTGCATCTACCACTGCCTCCCCGAAGCCTAGATCTCGGGTGAGTTCCAGCAGGGTAGGCCGCGTGTTTCGTGAGGGTGCAATCAGGCAGAGCGCGCACAGTGATTCGAGCACCATGTCATCCAGGAGTTGCCTGTCCTCGACAATGCTCTGGCAGGATTGCCCCAGAGCCGCAAAACTAGCGCCCGGTGTTTTGCCTTCGCGAAACCAGGCAATAGCCTGGCTGCGGTCGTGGCTACTGAAACCCAGGCGTTTGATCAGGTGGTCCACGTAGTCAATGTGCGCAGGCAACACGACGCCTTCGCACTTCGCGAGCCGGCCCAGCGCGGTGAAGGCAAAGCGCATATGAGGGTGGGGCTGGCCGCGCCGGCGAAGGCGACGGCACAAACGCTTGACTAACCCGGCGCGCAGCAACCGGCGAATCGCGCTCTGGCATAGCCAGGCAGCGGCGATCCCCGACAGGCAATAGATGGCAATCGCGCCCAGTTGAGAAGGCGCTGCAATAAACCCGATGACCGCGCCAATGGAGGCAGCAAGCGCTCGATCGCGGGGTTCTCGGGTGTTCGAGCGTTGCGAATTTGGGCGCACCATTGTGCAAGTGTAGAAGCCCAGCGCGAGGCTGCTGTCGCCGGCTCAGTGCTGTCTTCGGCTCAGGGCTGTCGATTCTGAGAGAGTGGGCTAGACGAGTGCGCGCTGCTGGGCCTCGAGTAGCTGATCGGGTGTGCCGATATCCGTCCAGTAACCCTCGAAATGCTGGCAGCTGACCCGGCCTTCATCGACCGCCGGGAAGAACAGCTCGCGAAAAGAGAAAGGCCGAATCGTCTCGCCGGCGAACATCCTCGGGTGAACCAGTGCGATGCCGGTATAAACGTAGCTGTCGCCTCGGCGCAGCACTCGAGTGTCGCTGGCCTCGAAATCGCCGCCTGCTCGAAATGCGGGGGTGGGGGTGAGCACCATATGCATATCCAGTCCCGGTTCCAGTGTTGTCTGCAGATCGCTCAGTGCGAAATCACACAGGATGTCGCCGAGCAGAAGCACAAACGGCGCATCGCCAAGCGCTGGCAGGGCCATCATAATTCCGCCACCGGTCTCGAGTAGCTCTGTTTCGCAGCTGAGCTGAATCCTGAGGCCGAACTGGCTGCCATCGCCCACTGCCGCGCTGATCTGATCGGCGAGATGGTGCACGTTAATGACCACATCCGTTACGCCGGCAGAACGGAGTGATCTCAGGTGTCGAAACAACAGCGGCTCACCACCCACGCTCAGCATCGGTTTGGGTGTTGCATTCGTCAGCGGCGCCAGGCGCGTGCCGCGACCGGCGGCGAGAATCATCGCGTGGCGAGGCTTTGGCTGCCGGTCCTGGGACACGCGCCTACCGGCTCAGTCTGCGGCGGATCGCTGGCGTTAGCCGATAGAGCAGATCGCCGATGACGCTGAGCTCGGGATGCTTGCGGGCCAGGAAGCGCAGGTGCTCAACCACGGGCATCACGTGTGTGAGGTGAGATCGTTTGCCGTCGCGCAGATCCAGCCGAACAAAGATGCCCAGGGCCTTTAGCTGGCGCTGGACTGCGGTCAGATCCAGCCATCGCTCGAATGTCCGGCTGTCCACCCGCAAATCGATACTGGCCAGGTAGGCGTCGCGCCAGTAGTCGATTTCCTGCTCGGCGAAGCGATGGTAGCAATCCCGTAGCAGTGAGGCCGGGTCATAGGCCACCGGCCCCATGAGGGCGTCCTGAAAGTCGACGATACCCAACTCGCCATCCGGACCGAGGAGCAGGTTGCGGCTGTGATAGTCACGGTGCACGCAGACAACGGGCTGTTCCGCGAGGGCGGTGACGCACGTTGTGAATGCGCCGCGGCAGTCCTCGGCGGGTGGCTGCTCAAGCCAGCGCTGGACAAACCAGACGTCGAACAGATCCAACTCGTCGTCGAACCGCTCCCGCGTGTAGGGCGGAATAGCGGGGTCGGTAACCGCTGCGAGCGTTGCGAGTGCTTGCAACGCGAGACCGAGCGCTGCGTCCGCGTTGTGTTCGTAGGCATCCGCAATATGGCTAAGACCGACGTCGGTCATCAGGTAAAAACCGTCCGCTCGGTCGCAAGCGAGAATCTCGGGGACATTGACGCCGGCTGAGCGAAAGCACTTAGACAGGCGTTCGAATTGCTCGTTGTTCTCAAGGTGGGGCGGTGACGACATGGCAACGAATGAGCCCTTCGTCGATTCGATCCGGCTGAATTGGCGATGGCTGGCCTCGGCGGGCAAGGCCTCAAGGCTCCGGATATCCCCGGTTATGGTTAGAGTTTTCTGGCTGAGCCATTGGCGAAGTGTTGAATCCACGTCGGTAGTATAATCGCGCGCCTTCGTAAGGGGACTTTTCGTGGTTCGAGGACAAACAAATCCGGCGCACGGGGCCGCCAGGCTCGTCGATCGGCTCGGCTCGGCTGGGCGTGCGTCGCTGTCGGGGGCCACTGCTGGTCGTTTCATACCGGTCGCCTCATTTGCCATCGCCATTGTGTCCGCACTTCTGCCAGCAGCGGGAGCGTTGGCCGCGAGTGCTGATGAGATTGTTTGCGTGCCAGCGGTCGATGGCATTAGCTGGGACTGTGTCCCTGCGGCTGATGCTTCGGTGCTTACTGCCACCAGATCTATTGCCAGACCAGAACCCAGTGCCACACCCAGGTCTGACTCTCAAACCGACGTACAACCCGACCCAGAACCCGACCCGCAGCCCGACCTGGAACGCGCTGGAGCGATCGATAGCGTGGCAGCGACGGAAGACCAGAGTTCTTCAACCGATGCAACTAGCGCTGACCTACTGGCGAAGCCTGCGCCAGCGGCCCTACGCAGCGGTACTTTGGCCCAGCGTCAGTGGCGGGATCGAAGTGAGTTATCTGCCGCGAAGCAACTTCGCATCCCGGAATTCTGTAGCGGCGCGTATGTGGAGCGTGAGTACCCGCTACCGCTCACCGCTGATTCTTCAGCGGAGCCGACCGAGGTGCTCGCCGATCAACTGTCCTTCGAGCGTGGCCGAGACGGCGTGTTTGACGGTGGGGTTACGCTCACCCAGGGCAATCGGCTTTTGACCACGGCCCAGGCCCGCGTCAACGAGGCGAGCCGCGACGTCGCGTTGCGTGGCGGGGTGGAAATCAGTGAGCCGGGCCTTGTGCTCGAAGCCGGTGAGGCTGATCTGAACCTCAACACCAAAGCCGGTGAGTTTCGCGACGTAGAATTTGTCATGTTGACAGCGCACCTGCGCGGTGAAGCCGCCGCGATCGCCCAGGATGAAGGCGCTAACCTTGCTATCAACGGCGTGTCTTTCACACGCTGTGAGCCCGAGTCTAACGTCTGGAGCGTGCATGCTCGTTCCCTGGTTATTGAAGACGGCGCCATTTTCGGCGTGGCGCGGGGAGCAGCGCTCAAGGTTAAAGACGTACCGATCTTCTACACGCCTTATCTGCGTTTTCCGGTCACCGACGAGCGACTGACCGGTTGGCTCTTTCCGAATATGGGTTACTCCGCCGATGACGGTGTTGATTTCTCCATACCGTTTTACTGGAACATCGCACCGAATGCGGATGCGACGATCACTCCCCGAGTGATCAGTGAACGCGGCCCTGCCGTTGAAGCCGAGGGCCGCTACCTTAACCGGTGGTCGGAATCGACGGCTGGAGGTGCTTTCCTGGCATCGGACGACCTCTACAACGGCGTTATCGACAGAAACGATTTTGACTCCACGACCGGTGACTTCCAGGCTGCGGATCGCTGGTTATACGCGCTGAACCATGATGGTGAAGTTGGCAATCTCCGCACTCTGATCGATTACACCGCCGTTAGCGATCGAGACTACTTTCGCGATCTTGGTTCGGATTTGGGCCAGACCTCCACCAACGAGCTAGAGCGGCGCGGGGAGATTCAGTACTCGGTAGGCGGCCTGTTCATGCGGCTATGGGCCCAGCGATTCCAACGCCTGGACGAGATTTCCGTAGAAGCCTACCAACGGCTGCCGGAATTTGAACTGACGTATGACCGTCGAATCGCCGGACCACTCGAGTTTTCCCTCGGCGCGGAATGGGTGTCGTTCGATCGCGACAACGATGCCTTAAGCGGAGTGAACGCCATCGTCGGCGAGCGTTTGCACCTGGAGCCTCGTCTGCGTGTCCCGTTGTCCTGGCCGTTCGGCTTCCTGACGACGACTGCTGGCTATCGTCATACCGAGTATGACCTGCGGGATACGGCCGTTGGCGTGGACGATGCGCCGGATCGCGGCGTTGCGCTCGGTAGCGTGGACGGCGGACTGTTTTTCGAGCGTGATCTGAACGTGTTTGATACTGCTCTCATCCAGACCCTGGAGCCGCGCGCCTACTACCTCTATCAGGAATTCGATGATCAGTCCGAGCTGCCGAGCTTCGATGCCACTCAACTGACGTTTGGCTACGATCAGCTCTTCCGAGACAACCGATTCTCTGGCATTGACCGCATCGGTGATGCCAATCAAGCGGCGGCGGGCGTTACTACCCGATTTCTCGATGCCGCAAGCGGCCGCGAGTACTTTCGTTTCAGCATTGGCGAGATCTTCTATTTTGAAGATCGCGAGGTGACATTGTCCGGCAATCCGTCCCAGGACGATTTCCACAACAGCTCGGCAATTGCCAGTACGATGTCCGCCACGTTCGGTAAGATCCGCATCGCGGGTGATCTGGTCTGGGATCCCTACGACAACGCCGTCGACGAGAGCCGGATACGGGTGTTTTACAAGCGTGATGCACGACGGATACTGAATATCGGCTATCGCAAGAACACGCGAGCGCAGATCGAGCAGCTCGAAGCGTCGGCCTATTGGCCGTTGCTCAAGCGCTACAGCGCGATTGCCCGTTTTAACTACGACACGGTTTTCAATCGAACCATCGAGGCCTTTGCGGGTCTTGAATACAACGATTGCTGCTGGCAGGTTCGCCTTTTCTATCGGCGTTCGCTTGAGAACGACGCGGTAAGGGTTGTGGAAACTGCCGAAACCGACGAAGGAATTTTCATACAGTTTGTCTTCAAGGGCCTGGCCGGCTTTGGCGACACCATCGATTCTGCGATGCAGCGGGGCATACCCGGCTATCGCCCGGAGGAACACAATGGCTTTTTGTAACCGCTTTGCCCGCACCGCAGGACTCGTCCTGGCCTGCGTCCTCGGCCAGCAGGCTATCGCCAGCCAGGAGCTCGAGACAATCATCGCGGTTGTCGATGATGACGTGGTGCTCTCAAGCGAGTTGAACGCGCGTCTGGATATGGTGCGCGAGCAGATTCCGGAGAACGTTCCGGAAGAGCAGATTGTCTCGCAACTGCTCGAGCGGCTTATCCTCGAGCGCCTGCAGCTCCAGGAAGCCGACCGGCGCGGCGTTCAGATTGATGATGAGTCGCTAACCCAGGCGGTTGCTGCTTTTGCGCAGCAAAACCAGATGACGCTGCCGCAGTTTCGCGCGGCGCTCGAAACGCAAGGCACGAGTTACCGTGAGTTTCGTGAGCAGATCCGTCTGGAGATGACGATCACGCGGCTGCAACGGAATTTGGTGAATCGACGTATTCGGGTAAGTGATCAGGACGTAGACGCCATTCTCAATTCGCCCTGGGGTAAAGACCTGCTGTCAGACGAGTATCGAGTAGGACACATCCTGCTGACTGCTGAGACGGGTGCGGACAGCGACACAATCGATCGCATGTTGGCCGAGGCGCGCAGTATCGTCGGTGAGCTTCGGGAGGGAGCGGATTTCTGCGAGATGTCCGTCGCCAAATCGGCAAGCTCACGAGCATTGGAATGTGGCGATCTTGGCTGGCGCAAAGGCGGAGAACTGCCAAGCTTGTTTGCCGAACCCGTGTTGAATCTCACGGCTGGCGAGACCGCCGATCCGATTCGCTCCGGTGGCAGCGTGCATATCGTTCAGCTACTTGAGCAGCGCGGCGCGGGTACGCAGTCGGAGGAGCAGACGGAGGTGCGTCACATTCTGGTATCTCCCAGTGAGATTCAGACGCCCGCTGAGACCCAGGCGCTGAGCGAGTCTATTTACGAGGAGTTGGTGGCTGGCGCAGATTTTGAGGCGCTCGCGATTGAGCATTCCGAGGATCCGGGCAGCGCTCTCAATGGCGGCAGTCTTGGGTGGTCGACTGCGAAGAACTTCGTTCCCGAGTTCGGCGCCAACATGGACGCCACAGCGGTTGGTGAGATCTCGCGACCCTTCGAGAGCCAGTTTGGCTGGCACATACTCAAAGTCGATGGTCGCCGGGTGGCTGACCTTTCCGAAGAGACTCGCCGGGACATGGCCCTGCGGCTATTGGTGAATCGGCGGTTCGAAGAAGAGCTTCAGGAGTGGCTGGAAGAGCTGCGCGACGAGGCCTATGTCGACGTTCGAATCTAGCGGCCCGCAGGGCTGATGCGGGATCCCACATGCTGTTGATCAGCGCCGGTGAGCCCGCTGGCATAGGACCCGACGTCATACTGGCCAACGCGCCAGTGCTGGCGGCGGATTGCGTGGTCGTTGCAGATATCGATGTCCTTGTTCAGCGTGGCAAGCTGCTGGGTCTGGATGTGCCGTTGGTCGAATCCCAGCGTCCGACAGACGATGGCCGTCTGGCTGTCTGGCATCATCCTGCGCCGTCGCCCGTGTCCCCGGGAGTTCTGGACCCTGCTAATGCGCGCTACGTGATCGACTGCCTGACCTGCGCAGCGGATGCTTGCCTTGCGTCTTCTGGCAACGCGCTGGTCACAGCGCCCATTCACAAAGCGACCATCAGCGAAGGCGGCATCGCCTTTAGTGGTCATACCGAATATCTGCGGGATCACGCTGGCGCTGTTGACGTTGTCATGCTGCTTGCGACGGACACGCTACGAGTCGCGCTGGCGACGACCCATCTGCCACTGCGGGACGTCGCGGATGCGATCACCAAAGAGCTGCTGGAGCGTCGCCTGCGCATTCTCGATACCGCGCTGACCCAGCAATTTGGGATTGCGGAGCCCAGCATCGCGGTGTGCGGCCTGAACCCCCATGCCGGCGAGTCCGGACATCTCGGCAGAGAAGAAATCGACGTGATCGAGCCCGCCTGCCGAGCGCTGCGTGCACAAGGCATTCACGTCAGCGACCCGTTGCCTGCAGATACCGTGTTTGTGGAGCGCAACCTGCGTGATGTGGATGCCGTCTTCGCGATGTACCACGATCAGGGTTTGCCGGTGCTGAAACACGCAGGTTTCGGTAGCGCGGTCAATGTCACCCTCGGTCTTCCGTACGTGCGCACATCCGTCGACCACGGCACGGCGACGGACATCGCTGGCTCTGGGCGCGCAGACAGCGGCAGCTTCCTCACCTCTATTCAGCTGGCTCGGCGCCTGCTGCGGGTGGCTGCCCATGCGAGCGCGTAAACGCTTCGGCCAGAATTTTCTGATCGATGAGTCGGTAAGCCAGCGCATTGTCGACTCGCTCTCTCTGCAGCCACAGGATCGTGTTATAGAGATTGGTCCCGGCCACGGCGCGTTGACCGCACTGATTGCGGGCGAGGTGCCGGCGTTCACGGCGGTCGAGCTCGACAGGGATCTGATTCCCTTCCTGCGAGCGCGGTTTGCCGAGCTGGACGTTATTTCCGCTGATGTTTTGCAGCTCGATTTTGCTGAGCTATTCGGTCAGGGAGAGATTCGGCTTGTGGGTAACCTGCCGTATAACATTTCATCGCCAGCGCTGCTCAAGCTTCTCCCGGTCGCTCCGTTGCTCAGAGACGCGACATTCATGCTGCAGCGTGAGATGGCGTTGCGGCTCGTGGCCGAGCCAGGCACGAAAGCCTGGGGCAGGCTGGGCGTACAGATTCGCTACGCCTTCAATGTCGACTGGTTGTTCGAAGTGCCACCGGAGGCTTTCGATCCGTCTCCTAAAGTCACCTCTGCTGTTGTTCGACTGCGTCCGCGCGCACCGGATGTTGTCGTCGCGGATTACGCGCTATTCAACCGACTGCTGACGTCAGCGTTCAACGCGAAGCGCAAGACTTTGCGCAACGGCTTGAAGGGCTACTCGATTGACTTTTCCGCAGTCGACGCGAGTGAAGCTCAACGCCCCGACAGCACAACGCTCGCGCAATTTGTCGAGTTGGCAAACTGGTGCGTTGAGAACCCCGCATAGCTGTTTGTCCGTGTCACCCGGCTCCAGGCGGGCGGATTGGCTTGCTAAGCCCGGTGGGGCCTCGCACACTGCATCGCGTCGTCCTTCTCGAAGTCTGCCGATGTCTCGAATTCACATTGATGTGCTGAGCCGCTACCTGCCTGAGCAATCCGAGGCCGGGCGGCACGTTTTCGCGTACACGATTCGACTGCGCAACGATGGTGCGGAGTCTGCGCAGCTCATTAGCCGGTATTGGCGAATCACGGATGCCGATGGCGATGTCGAGGAAGTTCGCGGTGCTGGAGTCGTCGGTGAGCAGCCAACCATTGCACCGGGCGGTGAATACGAATACACGAGTGGTGCCATCCTCGATACGCAGGTCGGTGCGATGGAGGGTCACTACGATTTTCGGCTTCCATCTGGCGAGATGTTCAAAGCGCCGATTGCACCGTTCTCGTTGCGTATCCCGAACTCGGTTCACTAGGGTGGATCAGCCAACGTTCGAATGCTCGCGCGCTGGCGATCGACGCTAGTGGCTCGCTACGCCATCGGTGACATTCAGGGTTGCGCCCGGGAGTTTTCGCGTCTTCTTGCAGAGCTGGGGTACTCGCCGTCCAGGGATGAGTTGTTTCTTCTTGGCGATATCATTAACCGAGGACCGGGCTCGCTCGAAGCGTTGCGTCACGCAGAGTCGATCGAGGCGAGAGTCGTTCTTGGTAATCACGATCTGCATTGGCTGGCGATGTGTTTTGGCGACCATCGCGCAAAACGCAAAGACACATTGGCGGAGTTGTCCGCTGCTGCAGACAGTACAAAGCTGGCGGAGTGGCTGCGCGAGCAGCCGCTGCTCATCGACACCGGTGATTTTGTGTTCTCCCATGCCGGAGTGCCGCCGCTGTGGAGCCTCGGCAAGGCGCGCGAGTTAGCGGCTGAGGTCAGTGACGTCATCAAGGGTCCCAAGGGCGAACGGCAGGCGTTCTTTCGGCAAATGTACGGGGGCAAACCCAATCGATGGCGTGACGACCTGGCGGATATGGATCGGTTGCGATGCGTAACCAATTACCTCACGCGAATGCGCTTCATCACCCTCAATGGGCAACTTGAGTTTGCGTCCAAGGGCGGAATTGATGATGCGCCGGACGGCTATCTGCCCTGGTTTTCCGTGCCTCGGGACGAGCCTTTGAACCGTCAGCTCGCATTTGGTCATTGGGCGGCCATTTCGGGCGAGTGTGATGCGGACGGTGTACACGCGCTCGATACAGGCTGTGTCTGGGGGCAGGAGCTTACGGCGCTGAATCTGGACACCCTTGAACGAACCTCGGTTCAGGCGATGGCTTGAACCAAATATTGCGACTGTGAATGCTCGGCCGCCCTCGCGCGTGCTCGATAGATCGCGGCTAGCGATCGTCGGACTGTCCGCAGATCGACAAGCGATGGAATGTTTCGCAGTTTGCTGACTCCAAACTTCTGAGCGGTAGAAACACGCACAGGAGTCGCGTTACTGGCGCATCGCCAGAACTGGGCTAATTTCAATATAGACCCCGTCAATCGCTCGGCTTGCAGTCTCTGTCTGTTGAATCACTCGACAGCAGTGAGGCCCAACGCAATCAGGAGGCAGGCATGGGTGTGTTTGAGAGTTTCCAGTCGCGATTCGAAGCTACTGCGCAGGAAGAGTTCTCGCTGCGAGAGTACCTCGAGCTGTGTAAGTCGGATCCCACGGCCTACGCCAGCGCTCCCGAGCGGCTGCTGCTTGCCATTGGTGAGCCGGAGTTCGTCGATACCGGGAAAGACGCCCGGCTGTCGCGAATCTTCTCCAACAAGGTAATCAAGCGCTACCCGGCCTTTTCCGATTTCTACGGTATGGAAGAGGCAATCGAGCAAATCGTCTCGTTCTTTCGTCACGCGGCGCAGGGTCTCGAAGAGCGCAAACAGATTCTCTATCTGCTTGGCCCGGTGGGTGGCGGCAAGTCATCGCTGGCAGAGAAGCTGAAGTCTCTGATGCAGCGCATGCCGTTCTACGCCATCAAAGGCTCGCCGGTAAACGAATCGCCGCTTGGGCTGTTTGAACCCTCTGAAGACGCTCACATTCTCGAGGAAGACTATGGAATTCCCAGCCGCTATCTGCGCTCCGTGATGAGCCCTTGGGCGGCGAAGCGTCTACACGAGTACGGCGGCGACATCTCCCAGTTCCGAGTAGTGAAGTTGTATCCATCTATTCTGGATCAACTGGCAATCGCCAAGACTGAACCCGGCGATGAGAACAATCAGGACATCTCGGCACTGGTCGGCAAGGTTGATATCCGCAAACTCGAAGACTTTGAGCAGAACGATCCGGATGCCTACAGCTACTCGGGATCTCTGTGCCGCGCCAACCAGGGGTTGATGGAGTTTGTCGAGATGTTTAAAGCGCCAATCAAGGTGCTGCACCCTCTGCTGACCGCGACCCAGGAAGCCAACTTCAATGGCACCGAGGCGATTGGCGCCATGCCCTATGACGGCATTGTATTGGCGCACTCGAACGAGAGTGAGTGGCAGTCATTCAAGAACAACAAGAACAATGAGGCGTTTATCGACCGGGTGTCTATCGTCAAGGTGCCGTATTGCCTGCGGGTTTCCGATGAGATCCGCATCTACGAGAAGCTCCTCGAGAACAGCTCGCTCTCACACGCTCCGTGCGCGCCGGACACGCTGCGCATGCTCGCACAATTCTCCGTGCTGTCCCGGCTGAGCGAACCCGAAAATTCGAACCTGTTCAGCAAGATGCGAATCTATGACGGCGAGAACCTGAAGGACACAGATCCCAAGGCGAAGACACTACACGAGTATCGAGATGCCGCCGGCGTGGAAGAAGGCATGAGCGGGCTATCCACCCGCTTTGCCTTCAAGATTCTCTCCCGGGTGTTCAATTTTGACCCGGTGGAAGTGGCGGCAAACCCGGTGCACCTCATGTATGTGCTCGAACAACAGCTCGAGCAGGAACAGTTTCCCGATGATGTGCGACAGCGTCACGTGCGCATCATCAAGGAATATCTGGCGCCGAAGTACGTCGAGTTTATCGGTAAGGAGATTCAGACGGCCTATCTCGAGTCCTACTCCGAGTACGGGCAGAACATATTTGATCGCTATGTCACGTATGCGGACTTCTGGATTCAGGATCAGGAGTATCGCGATCCGGAGACCGGCGATATTCTCAACCGCAGCACTCTGAACGAGGAGCTGGAGAAGATAGAAAAACCGGCCGGAATCTCCAATCCGAAAGATTTCCGCAATGAGATCGTCAATTTTGTGCTCCGAGCTCGAGCGAACAACGGCGGCGACAATCCAACCTGGCAGAGCTACGAGAAGCTGCGCTCGGTCATCGAGAAGAAAATGTTCTCCAACACCGAGGACCTGTTGCCGGTGATCTCGTTCAACGCCAAGTCGTCGAGCGACGACCAACGCAAGCATGACGACTTCGTCGCGCGCATGGTGGAGCGAAACTACACCGAGAAGCAGGTTCGACTCCTGGCGGAATGGTATCTACGTGTTCGGAAAAGCCAGTAACTCAAGGCGAGTCTCATGAGCTACGTCATTGATCGCCGGCTTAACTCGAAGAACAAGAGTTCGGTGAATCGTAAGCGCTTTCTCGATCGCCACAGCAAGCATGTGCAAAAGGCCGTGCGTGAGGCGATCGATCGTCGCAGCATCCGGGACATGGAGCGTGGTGAGGAAATTTCGATTCCTGCTGACGATCTCAGTGAGCCCCAGTTCCAGCATGGCGCTGGCGGGCGACGGGGTGTCGTGCACCCGGGTAACAAGGAGTTTGTCGCAGGCGACCGGATTAAGCGTCCGGATA
>CAYGQC010000082.1:0-16885 GCA_964351875.1 uncultured Pseudomonadales bacterium | reverse complement strand
CACGTGGAACTGGCTCTTGGACCTGGCACTTGGACCTGTCCCCATTACTCGATAAGGCGCACAACCAGGGGAATCCGATCGCGTGGCGTGCCCAACAGCGCATAGTAGAGAACGGCGGCTCCGTTTCGGTCCCCATACTTTTTCTGCATCGCTTGCAGGATCTGATCGGATTCTTGCTCCGGCAGGTCATCGACCCGAATGGCATCAGGAACACGGGTGCTCACTTTGCCGGCTCGCGAGTACTGCAGTGGCTTGCCTGCCAATAGCGACATAGCCATCTCAGGTTCAGCGTCGTAATAGACCGTTGGAGTTGAGCCGATATCCATCACCCAAACCCTCGCCACTCTCTCACCTTCGCTCGTATCGATGATCAGCTCGACAACCTCGCCTGACTCCCATGTGGAAATGACGTGATACCAGGTGCCTGCCCACGCGAGAGAAAAAACGACAACAAACCCTACACTCAACCCGAGATCGAGCTGCGACGGCTTGAGGAGAAACTTCGCGAGTAAAGCCAGGCCAACAAAGAAAGCGGTCCATGCAATCAGCCCGCCGCGCTCTATCAGCAATCCGAGCGCGACCGCTATCGCCAGCGTCGCTAGTACGAAACTGATTCTTCGAGTGTTCAACATTACCTCCTCGCCTGGGGCGCAGCCTTGCCTTAAACCATGCCGTCCAGCGCGCTCGACAGAGCCTTCACTACCCGGCTCACCGCGCCTGCGTAGACAACAAACTCCGAATCGAGTTTCGCTATAGGATCTTCTTCCGGCAGCTCATCCATCGCGTCAAGGCCGTGCAACTTGAACTTGCGCAGCACCGCGTCTTCCGCCAGCACGCAGGACAACGTGCCATCAAACTCAACGGCCAGGCGGGTTAATTTCAAACCGTCCTGAACATGACGCTGGACGTCTTTGGAATCGATGTCCATGTCCATCCAGGTGACGGTTGCGCGCGCGTTGCCAGGATCTTCCATTTTGCATTCGGCGCCGGTGGTGAACGGTCCGGAGCTACCACTCAGGAAGACGCTCTGCATGAATCCCGCCATCGACTTGTTAAAAACCAGCGGCGTCACCTGCAACGTACCGAGTGCGGCGCGCAGCGCATCGAGAAATGCCTCAGCCTGCTTTTCCGATGCCGTGCCGACCACGAGCAGCTCGTCTTTGGGTAAGCACATTCCCCAAACGCGGTCTGACTTGACCAGCGACTGGCTCATAAGCTGCATTCGAACTTCATCCTTGAGCTCACGCCTGTCCTTTCGCCGCGGAGGCTCACCGGTACGCGCGGTGTATTCCTCAACGCGAACGTCCAGTGCTTCGTTCACTGCCGCGGCGGGCAAAACACGAGACTGGCTTCGCAGCCGCAGCAGATCGGCACCGGCCACTCGACGACTGAGCAGATCCACGCCCGTCGCCGGCGGCTCAAACCCGGCACTGACCTCCGTTGACGGACCACAGGGCTTTAACTGCGCATCAAGGAGTTGGTGAGACAGCGCTTCTTCAGAATCCGGCCAGGGGCTACGTAGTCGGTACAGTCGGAGGTTTCGAAACATTGCCGGTGGGTATCCAGAAGTGATCGCATTCGTGCGGGCCAGCGATTATCCATAAGCCACGCTGTGAGGCCACTGCTGCGCCGCAATCCGGGCAATGTTTCGGCAAGCTGCTCTCGCCGCACTATTCGGATTCGCGTAGAACCTCTGTCGATAACGTTACGAAGGCGACAAACGATGCATCAGCGTCCACGCGTTCATCGATCAAAAGCTGAGTAACAGTAACCTGGAGCCTGCGAACCTCCTCTGCGACCTGAACTGGCTCAGCGCCACGACCAAGCTCGGCGCGCAGCTCCAGCAGCTTCGCGAAGTAGCCATCCAGGCGATCCTTTCGGGCCTGACGCCTCGCCCGCATCAGTGCAACTATCCCGCTGGAAATCGCAATGCCGATAGTTACAACCAACGCTAATATTTCAGCATAACGCTCTAATATTCCAGGAGAATCTTTATCCTGGAATCGCCGTGCACCCGCCAAAACCGGCAGGCTGAGACGCGCGGGATCGAGCGCGGAATACACCCCTGCCCGAGCCAGCGGGTAGGCCTGCCCTATCTCTGCACTGTTGTCGGCTATCGCACCGGCGAGGTCGAATACGACTTCATCCGACAAACCCAGCCGCCCCATGAGCAGAGTGCGAACCGCCAGAGACGTAACGTCCCGGCTCGCCAGCTCCGGGTACACCCCATCCGGCAGGACAAAGGGTTCAAGGTGAGGAAATCTGAATGCGGCGCCTTTGGCGAGCGAGCGTTCGGCCTCCGCTAGTGACAACAGGCAGTAACCGTTTAACCGACTGAGGGCATCGTTTGAGAGCAATCCGCCGAAAATCAGAAACGTATCCGGCTCTTCACCAAACGCCGACGGCAGTACTCGCATTTCACTCAGCGGAGGCGCGATGCCAATAGCCGACAATTCTGTTAACAGCCGAGCACCAGCGCTGCCAGAATTGCCTGCGAACACCGAGCGACCGAACAACGCAGCTTGCAGCGAACCCTCGTCGCAAGCATCTTCGTTGCGCGTCAGCACATGCAATACGCTTGGATACAGAGACGAGATGATCCCGATACCCGGGACGGGGCCCGGTGGTTGCTCTAAGACGGCGAGATCAAGTTCGCCTGCAGCCAGGGCGACGGTGACCTCATCTTCTGAGCCATAGCTGACCAGCCGCAAACGCAGGCCGCTGCGCCCGGCAATCGATTCGATACGAGACGCCACGAGCGAAGCGGGCTCTGTCGGGCTAGAGCCGAGGGTGAGCGACGTGGACCTGGAGCAAGCGTTCAGGCTGAGGAAAAGCGCAAGCGCTGCGAGGACAACAAGCAACGAGCAAGCGCTTCTCACTGAGAGAGCAACGCCTGAAAATTCCTGTCGGCCTGGCCCCGGTGCAGCAACGGATCGGCATTCCATACATCCCGGCCGTTGCTAAAGCCAATCTGCTCAAACAACAACAGGCGGCCATCCTCAATCTTAAAATTCGTATAGTCGGGACATGCAAGACTGCCCATGGACAGATTGGTGGAGCACCAACCCTGGTACGTCGGCAGGTAGCGCTCCGGATCGGCGACAAACGCGTGCTGATTTGCCTCATTCGCAAACCGATAGGTCAATTCGTCAATTCGGACCTCAAAGGCTTCGGCACCAGACAACGGTACGTCGCTCTGCCAGTAGGACACCACATCAAAGCCCGCAAGCGCGACTCCGTCAGGGGCGCAAACTCGCCAATCATGCACGTTGGGAGATTCGGCATAGACGGCAGAGGCTGCAGCAAACAGCAGCCCGGTTGAAAACAACCTGGCGATAGCCAGGCTCAAACGCTTCATCAGATCGTCTTCCTGAGTTGTTACGGCCCGCTGACCAGGTTTGCTCGCAGTCTACTCCGACGGTCACCACCAGCAGTGGTATGGCAAACCGATACTTTGAACCCCCTACGCATCATAGGTTCAACGTTGAGCCCAGTCCCGCTGAGCGTGTGACAGATAATCGGCAATTTCGCGGTCAGTGCTCAAACGCACGACGTCGATATGAGACCACTCGGGGTCTGCCATCAGTGCCAACATACTCATGCGCTTTGGTTTGTGCTGGGTGACGATCCACCACAATAGCGACTCCTGCTTGCGCCAGATCGCGAACTGGGGCCAGAACTTCTCCCGGTTCGTTCCCCATAACAACTCCTGAGATCGCCAGCGACGCCAGGAGCGGCGGACAAATCTCGCCAGCAGCAACGCTAACGGTCGATCGAGCCAGATAATCGTATCGAGACGATGCCAGCAGAGCCTGCGGCAAAAACTCTCATAGGAGCCGGCAAGAATCCACGCTTCTCCCTGTGTGGCCTTCAGGATTCGTCGATCGAGTCGCTCAGGGTCATGCTCGTTGAGGCCTACCCACCCTGGCAGCCAGTTCAACGCGTCAAGCTCAACGACTGGCACGTCAAGCTTTTCCCCGAGCGCCGCGGCGAGGGTGCTCTTGCCAGCGCAACTGTTGCCGATAATGTGTACTCGCTCAGGCATGACGTGCGCCGATTACTCCCCACTATCCGCGAATCATAGCAATGGCAATTGTGCCCTCGGAAATGGTAAACCGTTGGCAGCAGCGCACCGCGGCAACGTGCAAGCTCTCCGTCGTCAAGCCACTACACAAGGACGTTGTGACATGTATCTGATCACGAATCGAGCACTGTTGGCTGAGTCCGGCGGGTTGGAAATATTCGGCAGCATGCCGAACAGCAAAGGCGCAAACGAACTGCGCATCGTGGAAGTCACCGGCAGGGGAAAAAGAGCACGCGCAAAGGCGCTTCCCGATGTCGTCAGCAAGACCCGGGTCAAAGCACTCAAGAAGACCTTTGATCTAAGCATCGACGAGAGCGAGGTGCACTACCGCAGCCTCGAGATGGCCTGCGTACTCTTCGCGGAAGCCTGTCGACTCGAAAAACACCTGCTGTTTTATGTGCATGGCTACAACAACGACGTCGAGAGCATCATCGATAGCGTGCACGAACTGGAGAAACAGTATCCCGACGTGCTCGTCGTGCCATTTACCTGGCCGGCAAAAGGCGGCGGCGTGCTATCGGGAACCCCAAACTATCTGAATGACAAACGTGACGCGCGAGCGTCGTCCGGCGCACTCGATCGGGTCATCGAGCACACCCGAAAACTACACTTGCTCATTACGGAAAGCCGAAGCGAATCCCTCTGGCGGCACGTGATGAGCGATACCAAGTTTGACCAGAATCCCGAAGCCGCGCGTATCGCGTTCGTGGAAGCCCAGGCCAGGGCCTGCAAGGTTACGATCAACCTGCTCTGCCATTCCATGGGCAACTATGTGCTGAAGTACGCAACGCTGCCGAGCGGCTCACACATGAGAAGCCTGGTTTTCGACAATGTCTGTCTCGTCGCAGCAGACGTAAATAATCACGATCACGCCAGTTGGGTGAGCCGCATCGAAGCCCGCGGCGGTGTGTATGTCGTGATCAACGAAAACGACTACGCCCTGCAATGGTCCAGGCGAAAACCCGGTGACGAGCAGCAGGAGCGGCTCGGGCACTACCTGCGCAAGCTGAACTCACCAAATGCGGTCTACCTCGATCTCACCAGAGCCACTGGTGTTGGTGACGACCATGGTTACTTCAGCGGTACGGCGCCCAGGAAAAATCGCAAGTTGCAGCGCCTGTTCAGCAAGCTGTTTACCGGCGAGCGGCCTGAGCGCTATACCTCGCACATGGAGTTCATGCCGAGCCTGAACGCCTATCGGTTGAAATAACCCGATACTCGCGGCAGGCTGTTCGCCGATGTCGGCGACACCACCAAAAGTCGAAGTTTCTGCGGTGAGTGCTGTAGACGGCAACATTGCCGCGAAAAGAGAAGAAGCGAAACGGGAGAAAACGCAATGAAGTTGAAACTGCTACTACTGGCAGCGTGCCTTGCCCTACTGACTGGTTGCGCAACCAATAGAGGCATCGTCGACCTCAGCACTACGACAGAGAACAGCGACCTCATCGAAGTCTCTGCAGCCGCGCCCACTGTGCGAATCACAGACATCGTTGACCAACGGATCTTTGAAATTAAGCCCTCCTCCCCCTCTACGCCTTCGCTGAAGGGTGGCGAGATCGACGATCGCACAATCACCTCACGCGCTATTGCACGCAAGCGCAATACCTACGGCATGGCATTGGGCGACATCCTGTTGCCTGAAGGACAGACCGTCATGGATGTCGTGCGGGAGACAATCTCGTCCAGTTTGGCGGAAAAAGGTTACCGAGTGACCAGCGAAGCAGATGCTGACTACACACTTAACGCTAGCATCCAACGGTTTTGGTCTTGGTTCACGCCAGGTTTTTGGGCACTTAAGATCGAGTTCGATTCGATGATCGCGATCAACGGAGATCTGCCCGGACTTGAAGACGCACAGATTAAAGGGTACTCCCACCAAAAACATCAGGCTGCAACAGGCGGGGCCTGGCTTCAGACGATGGGAGTAGGCATGGAAGACCTAAAGGCTAATCTGAACAGCGAGATTAAACCTCCTGAATAGCCCTGTATTTTGGGGAGAGCATGCGATCTAAACTCTTCGCAGCCTTCTGTTTTATGAATTCACCGCTATGGCGGCCAGCCTGCCTGCCTCCAGCTTGGATCGCAGATCGATTGATCAGCGCCGGTGGCAGATTACGGGCATATGCGTGATACCACGCACGAAGTTGGATTTCAGTCGCTCGGCGGGACCAACAACCTCAACGCGGGAAAAGCGCTTTACAATTTCTTCCCAGACCAGTCGCAACTGCATCTCCGCAAGCCGGTTGCCCAGGCAACGATGCACGCCAAAGCCAAAGGACAAGTGGTTACGAGCGTTTGGACGGTCGATCAGAAACTCATCTGGCCGGTCTATCTTGCTGGCATCCCGATTGCCGGAGACGTACCACATCACCACCTTGTCACCGGCGCGAATCGTCTTGCCGCCGAGCTCGACGTCTTCGTTAGCCAATCGGCGCATGTGCATGAGCGGCGTCTGATAGCGAATGATCTCCGACACCATATTCGGGATCAGCCCAGGGTCGGCGCGCAGCTTGTCGTACTCAGCCGGATTCTCATTCAGCATCAGCACGCCACCGGACATCGAGTTGCGCGTGGTGTCATTGCCGCCAACGATCAACAGAATCAGGTTGCCCAGATATTCCATAGGATCGATGTCGCGGAAGTGCTGTGAGTGAGACATCAATGTGATGAAGTCCGCGTGCTCCTCCGGAGAGCGGTCCGTGCGTTCCATCCATAACTTGGTAAAGACCTCAAGACACTCAGTCAGCGCGATCTGCCGCTCCTCGGAGGTCACGCTGTCGTCACCCGCAATCTCAGGGCTGGCGGTCGCCATATCCGACCAGAACGTCAGCTTGCGGCGATCTTCAAACGGGAAGTCGAACAGCGTAGCCAGCATCTGAGTCGTCAGCTCGATCGACACTCGATCCACCCAATCGAACGCCTCACCAACGGGCAGCCCGTCCATGATCCTGCCGATTCGCTCACGAATAAGGGGCTCAAGCTTCGCCAACTGATTGGGCGCAACGGCGGGCGTTACCGCACGCCGCTGGTGATCGTGAATAGGCGGGTCAGCGGCAATGAACTGTTTGACGATAAAGTTTGGGTCCTGTTCGCCGATGACAATCGCCGGATAGGAGGAAAACTGCGCGTGGTTGGTGTCGACCGCCATGATGTCTTCGAAGCGCGTAACCGACCAGAACGGTCCGAAGGCGCTGTCTGCCTGGTAGTGCACAGGCGACTCGTTACGTAAGCGCTCGAAATACGCCCAATGCGCATCATGCTGATAAAGGGACGGGTTCGACACGTCAATCCGGTCCAGCGGCAGATCGTATGGATCTGCGATTCCATTGACATCGATAGCTTCGCTCATTTCCTCACCCCTGAATTGCGATTACCCTGAACCTACTCCTGCGCGGGGTGATCAGCAACACTTGGAGAACGCTATGAGCCATGAATCCAATTCGGAATTGGGTGCATTTTCCGTCAGCCTTTCGGTTCGTGATCTGCCAGCTTCGCTGGCGTTTTACCAGGCACTGGGATTCGAGATATTCGCCGGCGAGCAGGCGTCAAACTACCTGATGCTGCGCAATGGCGAGCACGTCATTGGTCTGTTCCAGGGGATGTTTGAAGGCAACCTGATGACCTTCAATCCTGGCTGGAACCAGGCCGGTCAGCCAATCGATTCATTCACGGATGTTCGTGATCTGCAGCGGGCATTGACGGATTGGGGGGTGACGCCCGAGACGCAAGTCGAGTCAGACGCGGGCCCGGGGAGCTTTATGGTGACGGACCCGGACGGCAATCGGATTCTGTTCGATCAGCACCGCTGAACGATCATCAAAGCAAGGCTGAAAAACGCCAATGAGTCAGTAGCTACCAGGCAATACCGTAGTCTTCTCCGAAATTGCTGGCGCCGCCCATAAAGGTGCCCTGCTCCTGGTCGAAATGGATCGCGGTAATAGGCCCGGAGGTCTTGTCCCGCGTCTCCACGTCGTAGCCCAGTTTGCCGAGCGCGTCTTTCACCCAGGGTGAGGTTGCACTGTTTACCAGCAATCGGCCGGGCTGCGCTTTGTGATCGCCAAAGGAGTTTCGCATCTGGTAACTCCAGATATGCGCAGCTTCCACCGCTTCCTGCACGTTCATGCCGAACTCGACCATGTTGAGAAAGAACTGCAACTGCACCTGGTCTTGAATATCACCACCCTGAACGGCGAAGGACAGATACGGCTTGCCGTCTTTAAGCGCCATGCTCGGCGTCAAGGTTGCACGCGGTCGCTTGCCGGGCTCTACAACGTTGTAGGGATTCTGCTGTGGATCAAGATTAAAACTCTGCATTCGCTGGCTCATACCCATACCTGTCTTGCCAGCAATAACCGCGGGTATCCAGCCGCCACTGGGTGTAACAGAGACGACCCAGCCATCGGCGTCGGCAGCCTGGATAGACGTAGTGCCCGCCAGGAACTGACGATCGTGTTCGTGCTCGACGCTCGCCTGTTGCCAGGGCGGCATGATACCGCGGTCGCTGTCCTCGCTATTGGTCCATCGCGACAGAACATCGAGAAAGGGGTTTTTGCCGCGCTGATGCCGGTACGGATCGCCAGGCTTCGCCAGCTCATCGTTCGCCTCCCACCCGACCAATTTCGCCCGCTCGGCAGCGTAGGCTTTGGACAACAGGCCTTTGATGGGTTCTTCCGGCGGGAAAGCCGGATCACCGTAGTAGAAGTCACGATCCGCAAACGACAGATTCATCACCTGATAAAGCAGGTGTATGTAGCGAGCGCTGTTGTAGCCCAGCTCTTTAAGGTCAAACCCTTCAAGCATGTTTAGCGCCTGCAGCATGACCGGCCCTTGCACCCAGGTTGTCAGCTTGTAGACGTCAATGCCTTTGTAGGAAGTCGCCACCGGCTCTTCGATCTTGACCGCCCAGTTAGCGAGGTCTTCCAGCGTATGGAGGCCACCCTGTTCCTGGGAAGCTCGGACAAACTCTGCGCCGATGTCACCGCGGTAGAAACGCTCATAGGCTGCGTAGATCGCCTCCTTGCGACTCGCGCCGTTAGTCAGCGCTTGGGCTTCGGCCTGCACCAGTTTGCCCAGCGTTTCGGCGAGGTCGTTCTGGATAAAAAGCTGCCCCGGGTTCGGTGCTGTCCGGCCGTTGTTAGCTGACGGATCGTTAGGAAGAAAGACCGCCCTCGAGTACGGCCATTGCTCAATTTGCTCGCGAAAGCGCTCGATCGAGTTCGCCGCCTGAGCTTCAATCGGGTAGCCCTGCGCCATCGTGATCGCCGGCGCCAATACCTCAGCCAGAGATAGCTCGCCGTACTCCGCGAGCATCGTCAGGAGGCCCCCAGGCGTTCCGGGCGTAACGGCTGCCAGGGGCCCAAACTCAGGGGGCACGGCCATGCCGCGCTCGTTGAAGTACTCCGGAGTCGCCCCAGTGGGCGCCGCGCCGAGCGCGTTAATGCCGATGACTTTCCCCAGCTCCGGGTGGTAGATCAGCGCCTGCGTTTCGCCGCCCCAGCCAAGCACGTCCCACATCGTTGCTGTCGCACCCAACATCGCGCACGCGGCATCGACCGCGTTGCCTCCTCGCTCGAACATCTTCACACCCGCAGTGACCGCAAGGGGTTTACCGGTGATCGCAACATAGTGTCGACCATGCAACATAGGTTTTGCTGTCGCCGCTACCGCGACCTCACTCATCAATAACGACGCGATCGCGATACCGAGAAACGCGCAAGTGCGGCGCTTTGACGCAACCTGAGGTGATTGGAACGGTGTGTTCCTGCGCCGCAAGTCCTGACGCACGTCTGAGCTAGGCATGTACTTTTCCTCACAAACAGGAGCTTCGCCGGCACAATCACCGGCGTTAGAACGTCCGAAGCGCTTTCACCCAGGCGCAAATACACCCTCGTTCACTTGCCTCGCGCCGGCTCATCATAGACCATCCACCGCCGCGCCCCCGACACCCATTGGAACGCTATGAGCCTCAGATACGACCAGGAAAACGACGCCAATTCGAGCGCATCGGTTGCGATTGACGCTGTCACCAGTGACGCCTTCAATCGTTACTCCAGCGGCGCTAACGCAGCGCTGCAACACTGGCTACGCAGCCACGCATTCGACGCCAAGCCCGGCAGCTATCTCGTCTGCCCGGCCAGCGACGGCTCTATCGAGGCAGTGGTCGTAGGCGTCTCAGAAGATGCCGACATTAGCTCGCTAGGCGGGCTGCCAATGAGTCTTCCCGAAGGCAGTTACGCGCTGCGAGATCACCCGTGGGACGCCGACAACCTCGAACTTGCCCTGCTTGGCTGGGCGCTTGGCAGCTATCGTTACACACGCTTCAAAGAAGCCGACCGCGCTAGCGCGATACTCACCGTGCCACAGACTGCAAACAGCAACCGACTGCGCGCGTTGGAGCAATCAACGAATCTCGTGCGAGCGCTCGTCAACGACCCCGCCGGGGACATGCTGCCTTCGCACCTGGCGCACGCCGCGGAACAGCTCGCCGACGAGTTCGACGCAACCTTCCGTGAGATTGTCGGCGATGACCTGCTGGAGCAGAATTTTCCCGTCATACATGCCGTCGGACGTGCCAGTACGGACGAGCCACGGTTGATTGAATTGAACTGGGGCTCAAAGTCCGCTCCATCGATAACCCTTGTCGGTAAAGGCGTCTGCTTCGATTCCGGCGGCTTGAACATCAAGCCTGGCGCGAGCATGCGCTGGATGAAGAAGGACATGGGCGGCGCCGCCCATGTACTGGGGCTCGCTCGGCTGATCATGCAACTCCGCTTGCCCGTACGCTTGCGTGTGCTTATTCCAGCGGTGGAAAATGCCATCGCCGGAAACGCCTATCGTCCCGGCGACATCCTGATCGGCCGCAATGGCAAAACCATCGAGATCGACAACACCGACGCCGAGGGTCGTCTCGTGCTCAGCGACGCACTGGTTCTGGCAGCGGAAGACAACCCTGAGTTGGTCATCGACTACGCGACGCTGACCGGTGCGGCCCGCGTAGCGCTCGGTACCGAACTACCCGCGATGTTCGCCAACAACAACGACCTTGCACGCGGCATTCAGGACGCCGGCGACACAATCGACGATCTGGTCTGGCCTATGCCTCTGCACAAGCCCTATCGAGCGATGATCGACAGCAACATCGCTGACATCGTCAACTCGGGCCCCGGCTTCGGCGGCGCAATCACTGCTGCCCTGTTTCTCCAGGACTTCGTTGGCGAGCACGACTGGGTGCACTTCGATGTCATGGCTTTCAACAACCGCGCAAGACCGGGACGCCCGGAAGGCGGTGAAGCCATGGGCATGCGCGCGGTGTTTGCTTATCTGGAGTCGCGTTTTGCCGACTAACTTACTCAGCGAACTCGAGTCCGCGGAAGCCGGTCGTGTCGTGGCGACTGAGACATTGCTCGCTCGTCTGGGCTACAACAGCGACGGGCTGATCCCCGCGATCGCCCAGGACAGCAGCACAGGCGAGGTCCTGATGCTGGCCTGGATGAATCGCGAGTCAATTAAGGAGACGCTGCGTACGGGCGCTGTCTGCTATTGGTCGCGCTCCCGGCGCAAGTTCTGGCGCAAGGGCGAAGAAAGCGGCAACGTTCAACGCCTTGTCAGCATGCACGCGGATTGCGACGGCGACACGTTGCTGCTCAAGGTCGATCAGTCAGGGCCCGCCTGCCATACCCTGCGCCGACACTGCTTTTATCTTGCTATCGGGCCGACCGAGACGGAAGTCTCAGGGCTACAGGAACCATCAGATCCAGCATGAAACTGTCTCTTTACAATACGGCCAATCGGCGCAAGGAAACGTTCAAGCCCATCGATCCCGAGCGGGTGACGATGTATGTCTGCGGGCCAACCGTTTACAACTTCGTTCACATCGGCAACGGTCGTCCTGCCGTTGTGTTCGACGTCCTGTTTAGGCTGCTGCGCAGCGAATACGAGCAGGTTCTGTACGCGCGCAACGTCACGGATATTGACGATAAAATCAACGCCGCCGCCAAAGCCAACGGCGAGCCAATCGCGGCGCTTGCCGACCGATTCACCGACGCTTACAACGCTGACATCGAGAGCCTCGGCGTGCTCGATGCAACGGTGGTCCCGCGAGCCACGCACCACATCAATGAGATCATCGCCATGATCAGCACACTCATTGAGCGCGGACACGCCTACGCGGCCGACGGGCATGTCCTGTTCAGCGTGCCGAGCGACGAACACTACGGTGCTCTGTCGAGACGAACCATCGAAGAGCTGCTCGAAGGCGCTCGCGTCGACGTCGCACCGTACAAGCGGGACGCGAAGGACTTCGTGCTGTGGAAACCCTCGCCCGACGATCTCCCAGGCTGGGACAGCCCATGGGGCTACGGGCGACCTGGGTGGCATATCGAGTGCTCCGCGATGATCAAGAAGCATCTGGGTGAACACATTGACATTCACGGCGGCGGCTCAGATCTCGTGTTCCCGCACCACGAGAACGAACTGGCGCAGTCCGCGTGCGCAAACGACTCGCGCGACTACGTCAACTACTGGGTGCACAACGGCATGCTGACCCTGGGTCACGAGAAGATGTCCAAGAGCGTCGGCAACGTTGTGACCATTCACGAACTACGCGCGCAGCACGATGGCGAAGTGCTCCGTTACGCTCTTCTGTCCGGACAGTATCGCTCGCCCCTGGCATGGAGCACCGACCTTCTGCAACAGGCGGAAACATCTCTCGAACGGCTCTACCAGGCATTGCGTAACGCCGGTCCTACCGGGATCACCGCAGCGGATTTCGCGGACAGTGCTTTCGCCGACTTCCCAACCTCAGTCACCGATGCGTTGTGCGACGATCTAAACTCTCCCATCGCCCTCTCGGCGCTGCACGAACTGGCCGGACAGATCAATCGAAGCGTGGACGCCGAGGAAAAACTCGCCCTCGCTCGCCAGCTCCTCGCCGGCGGTTGGCTACTCGGACTCTTGAATCACGACGTCGAAGCCTATTTTGCCAGCAGCGAAGACAGCGACGGTCTGAGCGATGACCAGATCAAAAAGCTGATTCAGGCGCGCACTGATGCGAAAGCAAACCGCGATTTCACTGGCGCCGACTCGATTCGAGCTGAGCTTCTGGAGGCGGGAATCGTGTTGGAAGACACGCGCGAAGGCACTCGCTGGAAGCGGGAACGCTGAGCGATATCACTGATCTACAGCAACACCAGCCAACGCTCACATTGAGAACGAGATCGACAATGACCAACGCGCACACAACAGAAAAACTGGCTGGATCCCTCGTCTTGGCGGCGTTCTTCACCGTACTGACCGCGTGCTCCGAACCCGCGCCAGAGATGCTCCGCGAGGCTTCGGCTAAGACGCTTCGGAACACCTCTCAGGGCGAACTGATCGGTTACGAGGCAGCTTCGGGTGCGTACGGTTACCTCGGCATTCCGTTCGCTCAACCACCGGTAGAGGAACTGCGCTGGCGAGCTCCGCGCGCACCGAAACCCTGGGAGGGTCAGCTCCAGGCAACAGACTTCGCAAGCCCCTGTCCACAATATGGCTCGCCTCTGGGCGGCGCGCCGGAGGAATACTATGGCAAGCCCATGGGCAGCGAAGACTGCCTCTATCTCAACGTCTACTCGCCGGCCGGCAAAGACAGTACGCCCAAGCCAGTCATGTTGTGGATTCACGGCGGAGGCAACACGATAGGCCAGGCCGATTTCTATGATGGTAGCGTGCTAGCCGCGACCGAAGACGTGGTCGTCGTCACGACGCACTATCGGATGGGCCCGTTCGGCTGGTTCAGTCACCCGGCGATGGGGGACGGCGACAACGGCTTGGACGGCTCGGGTAACTATGGAACTCTGGATCTTATAGCCGCACTTCAATGGATCGCAGAAAACATCGACGCCTTCGGCGGAGATGCGCGCAATGTCACCATCTTCGGTGAGTCTGCCGGCGCGAGAAACGTCTATTCACTGATGCTCTCGCCACCAGCCAAAGGGCTGTTTCACCGCGCCATCAGCCAAAGCGGCGGCCTGCGAGAGACGAGTGTTGCAAACGCGCAGAACTTCACCGACGACGCCAATCCAGGCTCCGCCTTCAGCTCAAATGAAATGTTACTGAAGTTTCTGATTAACGACGGTCTGGCAGAAGACAGGGACTCTGCCAAGCTGCGCCTCAATGACATGACTCCTGGTGACATCGCGTCCTATCTACGCAACAAAGACACCTGGGAAGTCTTTAACACCTACATGGAAGAACCCGGCTTGCTGGGGCCACAGAACCCCAGGGTCATCAGCGATGGGCTAGTGATTAGCGAGGGCTCACCGCTTGAGGTATTGCGTGACCCGGCGAGCTACAACTCAGTGCCATTGCTTGCCGGCACCAATCGCGACGAGCCAAAGATATTTATGGTCTTCGATGAGAATCAGACACGCCGCCTGTTCGGACTGCCACTGTGGCCGAAGGACGCCCACGCTTACAACTTAAACGCCGATCTGGGCGCGCTCGCGTGGAAGCGCCGCGGCGTCGATTTGCCAGCGCAGGCGATCACCGGTCATGGCGGCCGTGTGTTCGCCTACCGTTGGGATTGGGACGAAGAAGGTACGGCTCTGGGGATGATTGATGTCAGCGAGATGATCGGCGCAGCCCATGGGTTAGAGATCCCCTTTGTGTTCAGTTGGTGGGACCTCGGCCCGCAAACTCCGCTGCTGTTTCACGAAGACAATGAAGCGGGACGCCTCGAGCTCAGCCAAAACATGATGAGCTATTGGGCGAACTTCGCTCGCACCGGCGATCCGGGCAAAGGCTCTCGCGGCGAGCTGCCGCGTTGGCAGGCCTGGAGCAATGCAGAAGCTGGCACGCGCACGCTACTGCTGGACACCTCGAGCGACGGCGGCATTCGCATGAGTTCCGAGATCGTCAGCCTCGAAGACATACTAGCTCGCCTGGATTCGGCTGAGGTCAGCGAAAGCCAGCGCTGCGAAGCGTTCGACAACGTCTTTGAGGACCAAAGCGCGGATTGGAAAGCTGAGCGTCGGAGCAGCTATTGCCGCTAGCGGTCTGACGCGGGTTCTGAAGCGACAGAGGCTTCGGAAGCTATCCCAATAAGAGACGCGACTGCCGCGAGAAACTCTTACGCAGGAATTCCATCTGATCGCCAAGGATACGACCGCTGTTAGACAGCGCCAGATACTCGGAGTAGTTAGGCATGTAGGGCAATGCCAACAGTTCTATGGATGTCTCTTCCAGCAGATGATTGCCCTTGCGATGGTTACACCGTTTGCAGGCGGCCACCACGTTGTCCCAGGCGTCATGGCCACCGCGGGATACAGGCACCACATGATCTCGGGTTAAGTGCGCGTCCGAAAACGGGTTGCCGCAATACAGACAGGTGCTCTGATCTCGAGCAAACAGGGCCTGATTGGTTAGCGGCGGAGACAGTCTCGGCGGCGCGCTGAGACGCCCTTGGCACGCGATAATGCTGTGAATGCTCACCTCGCTGCGCGAGCCGTCTTCGCGGCTGTGACCGCCGCGCAGACGCAGGATCGCGTCACCCACCGTCCACACGACAAGCTCGCGTACGTAAAGCGATACCGCTTCCTGCCAGCTAACCCACTCCACGGGCTGTCCGGCGATATTCAATCGCAGGATTCTCGGCAATCGCTGAAATTCATCCAATGTTGCCAGCATGTGCCTATCACCACTCGTTACGGTTCGGTTCGCTGAATAGCGCTCGCATTTCTTAGCCGCGTGTGCGCGGTGCAAGCCACTGCGACAGTAACTCACTTGCATACGACCTGTTCATGACAATCGAATAGCAAGCAGCATGATTCGTGCCTGTCACTGGATCGATAATGACCAGTTTTCGTAGCCGCAGCAATGCGGTCGCGACCTCCCCTACCGACGTGCTTTGACCAGGACTCACGGAGCAGGCACTCTCATCCGCATGAGAGCATCGACTGCACACACGATTCTGGCCATAACTCTGACCGGCCTGCTGAGCGCTTGCGCGAACAGCGAACGAGCTGTGTCCGACGAGCAACCTGGCGACGCAGAGCCCTGGTTCTGTGAGCTGGCCGAGAACGAGGCCGACTGGCAGTGCATTCGCAGCATCGAGGCCGCTCGGTCGCCGAATCCGGCGCGCCTACCGCATCAAGCGCTTGGGCCCCAACCCGAAAGACCCGCGCGTCCCGCGGCCTCACAACCATACGACGCTCCCGCCGGCGAGCGTGATGAGCCGCCTGTCGCGCCCGCGAGTGCACCTGTGAATGAGGATGTTCCGCTACACGTCGCCCTCGCCTATCGGCCCGGCCAGGCTCAACGCCTGATCGATCTGCCCGGCGAGTTCTGGGCTGTGCAACTCGCCGCGTTCGGCAGCCCCGAACAGTTAAGCGAATATGCTGCCCGGCACGAGCTACGAGGCATGTCGGCGGCAAGGATCGCGCGAAACAGCCAGTTGTTTTACGTGCTTTTGCTCGGCGTCTACGAGACCAGGGAGAATGCGGAGCGCGCCAGCGCTACGGTCCCCGACGCTCTGAACATCGACCCATGGATTCGCTCGCTGGGATCACTTCAACAAGCCATGCGCGCCGGCGAGACCATCGCGCCGATCGACTAGATCGTCAATGGGGCCGATTCGCGCCTGAAATCTGCAACGCCCGGCGCCGCTGCATCAGGCCTTCGACCGAGAAAATCGCGAGCCCCGCCAGCACGAAAGCAAACGTCACCGCCTGGGTATCGCGAAAGGGTTCGCCGTAGACAAAGACTGCAAGCAGAGCTGCGATGGTCGGCGCCACGTATTGAAACAGCCCGAGTATCGACAATGGC
>CAYGQC010000081.1:0-16928 GCA_964351875.1 uncultured Pseudomonadales bacterium | reverse complement strand
ATGGCGAACTTGCGCTTGCCGTCGTCCATACGCAATTGGTTCGCGTATTTCTCATAGGCTTCTGCCACCGAGGTTGACGGCGTGATGGGATACCAGGCGCACACCGAAGCGCCGCCATAAACGGCGCCCAGGCCGGCAGCGGTATTACCATCCACCAGGATGCGATCACCCACGCCATCGCTCTTGCGCACTCGGAATGGCAGTGGGCCACCGAGGTAGGTCTGCGCATAGCTGCGACCGAGCTCAAGCGCCGTGATGTTGGGCGCGATGAGATGATCCTTACCCTTGTACTGCGCCGACACCATACCGGTGATCGTGTCAAAGTCGATCTCGAGCAATGCCGACAGCACGCCCAGATAGACGATATTCTTGAACAGACTGCGCTGCTTCGGATCGCTGAATTCCGGCAGCACCAGCTGAGCGAGCGGGACGCCAATCTCGTGAATATCATCACGCTTCAGATGAGCGGCGAGCGGCTTGGATGAGTCGTACAGCAGGTAACCACCGGGCACCACAGAAGCGACGTCTTCCGTGTAAGTCTCCGCGTTCATAGCCACCATCAGATCCACGCCTTCGCGCCGACCCAAATAGTTCGCATCGCTGACTCGCACCTCAAACCAGGTTGGCAATCCCTGAATATTGGACGGGAAGATATTTCTCGTCGCCACAGGAATGCCCATGCGGTAAAGCGCTTTAGCGAACATGCCGTTGGCGCTCGCCGAACCGGAGCCGTTCACGTTCGCGAAGCGAATAACGCAGTCGTTGTAGCGTACCTGTGTCGTGTCAGTACTCATTGCACTCTTTGCACTCTTTACACTCTTTACAGTCATTGCGCGTAGGACCCCAGCATCGGTATATGCAACACAGATTTTTGCATGTCCCAGGCATTCGTGGGACAGCGCTCGGCACAAAGGCCGCAGTGCAGACAGACGTCCTCGTCTTTAACCATTACCCGGTTCGTCGGCAATATCTTGGATACATACAGGTCCTGCTCGAGGTCTTCCGCTGGCGCCATGAGTTGTGTGCGCAGCTCTTCCTCCGGCGCGTTGGCCGTGAAGGTGATGCAATCCATCGGGCAAATATCAACGCAAGCATCGCACTCGATGCAAAGCTTCTCCTCGAACACAGTCTGAACATCGCAGTTCAGACAACGCTGCGCCTCCTTCAGACCAAGCGCCCGGTCGAAGCCTAGCTCGACCTCAACTTTGATGTTGGACAGCGCGGTCTTCTGATCCGCGTGCGGCACCAGATAGCGCTGCGCCGGGTCATGCTGGGAGTCATAGCTCCATTCGTGCACACCCATCTTCTGGCTGATGAGATTGACGCCTTCGGGCGGCCGGTCCGCCTTCAGATCCATGCCACTCATATAAAGGTGCATTGAAATCGCAGCCTGGTGTGCGTGCGCAGACGCCCAGATGATGTTCTCCGGGCCGAACGCAGAATCGCCACCGAAGAAGATTTTCTCGTTCGTCGACTGGAAGGTGACCTCGTCGAGAATCGGGCAATCCCACTTGTCGAACTCGATACCGATATCCCGTTCGATCCACGGGCAGTGATTCTCCTGGCCGATCGCCATGAGCACGTGGTCGCAGTCCATCGTTACGTCATCTTCGCCACTCGGCTCGTAGCGCAGGCGGCCATCGTCACCCTTAACCGGGGTGACGCATTCGAAGACGATGCCACGGAGCTTGCCGTTCTCGTGCAGAAACTCCTTGGGCGGGCGGTTATTGATAATCGGGATGCCTTCGCTCTGGGCGTCTTCCTTCTCCCAATCCGAGGCCTTCATCACTTCGAAGGCTGAGCGCACAACAACATGCACTGACTCCGCACCTAGACGCAGCGCGGTACGGCAGCAGTCCATCGCCGTGTTGCCACCGCCCATCACGATCACTTTGCCGGATATCGACGTGGTGTGACCGAAGGCGACCGATGCCAGCCAATCAATTCCAATGGAGACGTGCTTATCGACATCGCCGCGACCCGGCAGGTCCAGGTCACGGCCCCGCGGTGCACCGGTGCCTATAAAGTAGGCGTCGAAGTCTTTGTCGAGCATGGACTTCATGGACGTCACTTCATGGTTGAAGTGCGTCTCAACGCCCATGTCCAGAATCTGACCCACCTCTTCTTCGAGAACGTCCGCAGGCAGGCGGAACGAAGGGATCTGAGTGCGCATCATGCCGCCGCCGGCAGGATCCTTCTCAAACAGATGCACCTCGTAACCGAACGGGAGCAGATCGCGTGCAACGGCCAGCGACGCGGGGCCGGCGCCTAAGAGCGCTACCTTCTTACCATTCTTCTCAGTTGGAACATGGGGCATGTACGCGCTGATATCGCCTTTGTGGTCAGCGGCAACGCGCTTCAACCGGCAGATCGCGACGGGCTTTTCCTCGGTACGCACTCGTCGACATGCCGGCTCGCACGGGCGGTCACAGGTTCGGCCGAGGATGCCTGGGAAGACATTAGAGTCCCAGTTCAGCATGTACGCGTCGGTGTAGCGCTCCTGCGCGATTAGCCGAATGTAATCCGGCACTGGCGTGTGGGCCGGACAGGCCCACTGACAATCGACGACCTTGTGGAAGTAAGACGGGTTGTGGATGTCCGTAGGGGGCATTCCCCGTGCCGGGTCTACCACCTCTACGGCTGTCGCACCGCGATCCGCGGAATTTGCGCTCACTAGACTTCTCCTCCCCAGTGCTACGGGTAAATGGTGCAGCGCTCCAATTCGGGCGCTCGCTAAGACCTTGCAAGCCGTGCCAATACGATTGGCCTGGCTCGCACATCGTGGACATCTTTCCTCGCTGCTTCCTTGCCGCTTCTTCGCCGCTTCACAAGGATCCGCCGGAAGCAACCTGGCACCGGCTCTTGCGCAGTAAGTGACCACAAACAAAACCCGAAAACTTTACGCCATTGCTGCAGGTGGTGCCAGGCTTTGCAGTACACTAACGCCCCCCCGAATCAAGGCAGAGTGAAAACCCGCCGACATGCTTGCCTGGTCGACTCCCGAACTACCTGGCGCCGGCCAGCGAGCGAGCTGGAACGGCCTCCCCGGCTCGAGCGCTGCGATCGCCATTTCCCGCGCGGCCCACCGAGATGGACTGACCGTCGTCATCGCCGCAAGGCCCTCCGAGGCGCGTGATCTCGCCGATGAGATCCGCTTCTATGCGGAACCGGACCTGCCCGTGCTGACACTGCCTGACTGGGAAACCCTACCCTTCGATCTGTTCTCACCGGATGAGCGCGTTATCAGTGAGCGTCTAGCCACATTGCTCGCGATTCCAACGCTAAAGCGAGGCGTGTTGGTGGTCCCGCTGCGCACCGCGTTGCAACGCCTGGTACCACGCGGTTTCGTGGAAGGTCAAAGCTTCGATCTGAACGTCGGGGAACGCTTCGATATCGATCGACAGCGCAAGGCGCTCGATAACGCGGGTTATCAGAACGTGGACACCGTGACCGAACGCGGCGAATACGCGGTGCGCGGATCGCTCATGGACGTTTTTCCCATGGGTAGCGACCTGCCGGTACGCATCGACCTGTTTGATGACGAGATTGAGAGCCTGCGCCTGTTCGATCCCGACACTCAGCGCACTAGCGAATCGGTGCAGACGTTGAAGTTGCTGCCGGCCAGGGAATTCCCATTCTCCGACGAGGCGATCCTGGGTTTTCGCGATCGCTGGCACCATCGTTTCAATGTCGACGTGCGCAAGTGCTCGATCTACCAGGACGTCTCGAATCACATCACGCCATCGGGTATCGAGTATTACCTGCCGCTGTTTTTCGATCAGCTAGGCACCCTCTTCGACTATCTCGCCGACAACACGCTGGTGATCGAGGGCGCTGACTTCGAGCGCGCGGCCGAAGACTTCGAAGCCGACCTCACGGCGCGGCACGAAGCTATGGGTCACGACCTGGAACGACCGATTTGCATGCCGCGCGAGCTCTACCTGGATCGCGAGGAACTCGGGCGAGAACTCAATCGGCTGGCCCGGATTCGCCTTGAGGGTGACGACCGACACGCCACCGCGTTCGGCGCGACCGTCCTGCCGGACATCTCCGCAGATCCGAGGCACAGTGAGCCCGCGGGCAAGCTGAAGCGTTACCTAGATGAGACCGATCAGCCCTGCCTGTTCATTGCCGAGACTGCTGGCCGTCGCGAGGTCCTGGTGGATTTTCTCCTGCGGGCAAACATCAACCCGTCCCTGATCGATAGTTTCGATCAGTGGCAACCGGCGGCGGGTATGTCGGCGCTGGCGGTTGCACCGGTCGATCGCGGCTTCGCACACAGTGATGCGATCGTCATTACCGAAGCTGAGCTATTCGGCAGACGGACGCCAGAGCAGCGTAGCCGCGGCGTTCGTGCAATCGATCCCGACCAGATCATCAAGAACCTGACAGAGTTGGCGGCTGGCGCGCCGGTTGTGCACCTCGAACACGGGATTGGTCGTTATCGTGGCCTTATGACGCTCGAGATTGACGGCGAAGAACACGAGTTTCTGGAACTCGAATATGCCGAAGAGGCGCGCCTGTACGTCCCCGTTAGCGCACTGCACCTGATTAGTCGCTACGCCGGCATGGACGATGACGCCGCACCCCTGCATCGGCTGGGCTCGGATCAATGGGAAAAGGCCAAGCGCAAAGCGCGCGAGAAGATTCACGATGTTGCCGCCGAACTGCTCGACACCTATGCGCGCCGAGAGCTGCAACGTTCAGCGGTGCTGAAACCGGACCCGGTGGACTACGCGCGCTTCTCCGAGCAGTTTCCATTCGAGCTAACCGATGATCAGGCCGAAGCTATCGATGCCGCCTTAGGTGATCTGGCGAACCCGGTGGCCACTGATCGCCTCATTTGCGGCGATGTCGGTTTCGGCAAAACGGAAGTAGCGATGCGCGCAGCATTCGCCGCTGTGAGCAGCGGCAAACAGGTAGCGGTACTGGTGCCGACCACCCTGCTCGCCCAGCAGCATGGCGATACATTCGCCGACCGCTTCGCTAGCTGGGGCGTGCACATCGAGGTCATCAGCCGGGTGCGTAGCAATGCGGACGTCGAGTCCGTCAAAGAGCGTCTGGCCGCCGGCAAGGTGGACATCGTGATCGGCACCCACATGCTGCTGTCCCGGGATGTGAAGTTTGCCGACCTGGGCCTGGCCATCATCGACGAGGAGCATCGTTTTGGCGTGCGCCAGAAAGAATCACTCAAGGCGTTACGCGCCGAAATCGACGTGTTGACACTCACCGCGACGCCGATACCTCGTACGTTGTCCATGTCGATGAGTGGCGTGCGTGAGTTGTCGATCATTGCAACGCCGCCCGCCAAACGATTAGCCATCAAGACTTTCATACACAGCAGGCAGCGATCCGTCATTCGCGAGGCCATCAGCCGCGAGATCATGCGCGGCGGCCAGGTTTTCTACGTCTACAACGAGGTGAAGACCATCGAGACCGCTCGCCTGGAACTGGCCGAGCTGTTCCCGGACGCCAGCATCGGCGTTGGTCATGGCCAGATGCCAACTCATCAGCTCGAAGCCGTCATGAATGATTTCTATCATCGGCGTACTCATATCCTGCTATGCACGACGATTATCGAAACCGGCATCGACATCCCCAATGCCAACACTATTATCATCGAGCGAGCCGACAAGTTCGGCCTCGCCCAGTTACACCAGCTGAGAGGTCGAGTGGGCCGCTCTTCGCGACAGGCCTACGCCTACCTGCTCACGCCCGATGGCGGAGCGATGACCAGGGACGCGGAGAAGCGGCTGGAGGCGATCGAAGCCGCCGGCGAACTCGGTGTCGGATTCACCCTCGCCACCCATGATCTGGAGATCCGCGGCGCGGGTGAGATTCTCGGCGATGAACAATCCGGCCAGATCGAGAGCATTGGTTTCTCACTCTACATGCGGATGCTTGATCGCGCCGTTGAGGCACTTCGCTCCGGTAAGTCACCGGAACTTGCAGAGCCGCTCGAAACTTCACGCGAGGTGAATCTGCACCGGGCAACACTGATACCGGACGACTATCTACCGGACGTGCACACGCGCCTCATCTTCTACAAGCGTATCGCCTCGGCCGAAAGCGGGGACCAGCTCGACGATCTGCAGGTCGAGATGATCGATCGATTCGGTTTGCTGCCGCCACCGGCCAAGCGCCTGTTCGTGACCGCCAGATTGAAGTTGAGAGCTACTGCTCTGGGCATCTGCAAACTCGACCTGGGAGCTACCGGTGGCAAGATCGAATTCAGCAATCCACCCAATGTCGATCCAGGCAGTATCATTGCACTCGTTCAGGCGCAGCCGAAGGTCTTCAGTTTTGATGGGCCAAACGCGATCCGCGTGCGCGCTCCGCTTCCGGAGTTTGACGATCGAGCGGCGTTGGCGGACTCCCTACTGAGTGAATTGACCACGTCCGAAAACCAATCCAAGCCTAGACCCAAAACGGGTATTCGGAGAGCTCAGGCATGATTCAACCAGCGCGCGGAGTCGCACTGACTGCCCAACTCATCGTGAGCATCGCTCTGCTGTGGAGCGCGCCAGCAAGCACCGCTGATCTACACGACGAAATGAGCGGGCGGTGGTTTGTTACCGAGGTGATTGTTTTCGAACGCCCGCGAGTTGGCCTGCTGCATGGCGGCGAACCTCTGCTGAGCGAGGTCGACTGGCAATGGCAAGAGGACATGCATCTGATTCGGCGTGCCTCACCCGAGGGAGCAACGCTGGACGGCTCCGCCTATCGAGAACGAGACAACTTGCAGCTAAGGGCTAGCGATGCCCAGCCCGAAGAACCCGATACCGCACAAATGGCGGCAAGCGGTGAAGGGGACTGGCGTTCGCAACTCAGCAATTTCGAAGCCGAGCTCGCTGAACAGGGGCCGGTCTGGCTCGAGCCGACCGAATTGACGATGACCAGCCACCGCCGGGATATCGAGCGAAGACTGGGCGCGTCGATACTCTTTCACGGCGCCTGGCGGCAGGATGTGCCGGGCCGCGAGGAGCCCTATCCGATCATGCTGCCTGATGCTGGCGTAGCGCTGTTCGGAATCGTCTCGGTGACCGTCAACCGTTACCTGCACGTTAGCGCGGACCTGAATTTTCCCGTGACCGGACTTGCTGTGATTGACGAGGGTTTCGGTCCTACGCATGCGAACAGGGCAAGCACCGCGGAGGCTAGCTCGACGGAGCTAGACTCTACAGACGCTGAGCAACCTCGCATGCAGCAAGTGAGTGGCGTGATGCGAATGTCCGAGAGCCGCCGGGTTCGCAGCGAAGAACTGCACTACCTGGATCACCCGCGCTTTGGGGTTCTGTTACGAATTCAGGAAATCAGCTTTCCCGAGTCCCTGGAGGCTGCCTGGCGAGAGCGTTCCCGATAACGGACGCGGCAAGCCAACGAGGCAGTAACCAGCGATTATGGCCGTCTAGCTCAACTTACCGCGGTTACCCGTCAAGGCAACTGAGCACTTCCGAGAACCGACGGCTCGCATCTGCGATCGATTGCCACAACGCTGACTCATCGATGTGATCGCCGCCGTCGGCGCCAGCCGCCGGATTGACGACGACAGCAATGCCGGCGTACGCGATGCCCGCTTCGCGCGCCAATGCTGCTTCGGGCATGGCCGTCATCCCAACGATCGTCGCACCGTCGCGCTCAAGCCGCTTGACCTCCGCCGCGGATTCCAGTCGCGGCCCCTGGGTGCAGGCGTACACCCCGCGCGCAATGGTTGCCTGCCCGGCCCGCTCAGCCGCTTTCAGTAGGCTTTGCCTGAGGGGCTCATCAAACGGTTGTGTGAAATCGACGTGCACCGGCTCGCCTGTGAACTCGTCGAAGAAAGTGTGTGCCCGACTGTGGGTGTAGTCGATTATTTGATCGGGAACAACCAGATCAGCCACGGCCAGGTCAGTCGTGATGCCACCGACCGCATACGTGGCAACAATTCGTGTCACACCCGCGTTCTTCAGTGCGGCAATGTTGGCTCGATAGTTAACCCGGTGCGGCGGGAACTGGTGCTGCATGCCGTGGCGAGCGAGCACGAGAGCCGGCGTCGCACCGAACTGGGCATGCCCCAGGGCCGATGACGCGAGGCCATAAGGCGTCTCCGGGGGCTCGCCTTCCGGGGCGCGGACCGCTAGTCCGGAACCACCAATGACGGCCAGCGTCATAGCTTGTCGATATCCGCAGCCGGCGGCTTTTCCTCAAGCGGAGGCAGCGCGTAGAT
Source organism: uncultured Pseudomonadales bacterium (assembly GCA_964351875.1). Lineage (GTDB taxonomy): Bacteria > Pseudomonadota > Gammaproteobacteria > Pseudomonadales > Azotimanducaceae > JANSWO01. The sequence goes on along the minus strand of CAYGQC010000081.1, from coordinate 8,722 downwards.
GGCGTCGAGATTGCGCCAGTAGCCGGCCACGTCCATGCCGAAACCGATAAGAAACTCATCCGGTGCTTCAATCGCAATATAGTCTGCCTGCGCGGCCTGGGGTGTCACGTCCTTGCGAACGGTAACCGCGGACAACACCCGCTGTGCACCCAGGCCTTCGAACCAGCGCACCAGCGCAGCGAGGGTATGGCCTTCGTCGAGGACATCGTCCACCAGTACGATCGTGCGTCCGGCGACTCGCGCCTCGTCCAGATCGCCATCATCGTGCCAATGCAACACGCCACCGCTACGCTCAGCGCGGTAGCGCGACACGCGTATCGCTGCAACTTCCAAAGGAAACTTTAGACGCGTCAGCAAAGCCCCGGTAAGCGCTGCGCCGCCGTTCAGTACGTTGACCAGCAGCGGATTTTCATCAATGAGATCACAGGTCAGGCGAATGGCTAGCTGATCGAGCGCCCGCTCGAGCGCTTCTCGATCCACCACACAGCGTGCCGAATCCAGAAGATCCATCGCCTTTTGTGCCGCCGGATCGCGAGCAGGTTGCTTCTTGTCGTTCCCCATGGCGGCGGAGTATGACGAAGTGTCAGAAGTAGCGCACGACTTCGAGCTGCAGATAGTCGTCTTGCGTGACCGAAGACAGCTTTCTGTCGGGATCGAGCAAGCCGCCGATGACGTCATTGTCATCCGGAGCGTCGCCCGAAAACACGCGGGCCTCCAGGTTCAGCGACCATAAATCACCGAGCCTGCGACCGGCCTCCAGACTGACCTGTGATTCATCGCTGGAGGGGTCCCAAATGACCCCGAGCAATGCGTGACTGTCAGCGGCGTCGTTAAATTGCCACCGACTGCCGATCGCGATATCTCGCTCAAACACGGTATTGAAGGCTTCATCGCCGCGCTCGTCCCACAGGTACTCCAGCACGAGCCCCAGATCGGATCGACCACCGAATGCACCGACCAGGGTGTGCTCAATACCAACGTTAGCCGCTAAGTAGGACTCGCCGAAGCCGCTGCGACGAATGGCTTCCAGTTTGAACGCCGTATCACCAACGAGGTACTGCGCATCGAGACCGGTTTGATCGATGGTTGTATAACGCGGCGTGAGCAGCCACGCGCCGTCGGCAAAGGTCGGCTCGAGAATAGGCTCCCGGGTGGTGCCGCTGAAATGATACAGGCCCACCTCCGCAGGCCCGAGAAAGTGTGTCCAGCGGATCGCGGCGTCTACCCGGTCTCGGCCGGCACCGGAATCGAACACTGCATTCGACGTCGCGACCGGCGCCAGGGTTCTCAGGCGACCATCCGGACCCGGGAACGTTCGCTCCCGCGCGCCGAGCAACGCATACAAATCGACAATGCCCCAATCGGTTACCCGGGACACGGACAACATCGGCTGTCCGAGCTTGTCTTCGCCGTCGATGTTCTCGACCAGGTCAGTCTGATTGATGATGTCCACGAGATGGCTGAATTCGGTGACACCCCAGAACACCTGCCGCGCGCCCAAGTGTGCCTCCCAGCGACCGTCAACCCGGGATACGAACAGCTCCCGCAGATCGCCTCGACTGCGGCGGCTATCCTCGGCGTCGAGACGCAGATACGGCGTAGCCGTAAAGCTCCAACGCTCGTCACCTGACGCCAGATACAGTGTCGCCTCGATACCCAGGGACGGTGCCCAGCGATCCTGCCCAGACGCGCCGGCGTGCTGGAACACGCGGTTCTCGAACCCAGCCTTACCGCTCCATTCGGCCACAGCGGGCGAATGACGAGTCTCGGCAATCGGAGGGCCAGGCGCCGGCTTTGGAGTCAGGGGGGCTGGAGAGTCGCCAACGGACGCCGGCTCCTGTTTGAGCACGTCAAGATGGTCAGGTATAGGAGTTTCGTCAGCAGAAACGTCGGTATCTGGAAGCGGAACGTAGTGCTCAAGGGGCGCCTCAGGCTCTCTCTCAACCGCATCGCTACCGGGCGCGTCCGCTGAGACTGTCGCCGACCGGGTGTGCCGAAGACGCCAGGCTTCGAGGCCGCGTTCACGAGCAATCCGCAACAGCCGGTTCGCATCCTGCGCCGGTAGCGGCAGAGTCTTGACGCGGTACAGGCCGCTTTCGATTCGCTCAACGCCGACATCAGCCGCGAGGCGCCGGCCGACCTCTTCGGCCCACCGCTGCGCATTGTCCTGCGCGCTGAAGCTGCCAAACACCACCGCAACCGAATCTGTTTCGGAAATCGGAGTTGAGTGCTCCTGAGCAGCAACGGAGACCGCCATTGCTGCGAGAAACACTAAAGCCGTGCGGAACATCACCTCACCGTGCGCGTTTCAGCGCGTTCGTTGTGAAGTCCCGCTCTGCCAGGAGGTTCTGGTTGAATCGGAAGTCGCGCCAGACCAGCTCGGTACTCTTGCCTGAGAGATGATTGCTCATGTGCATTCGCGCGGCGCGCCATTGGCCGTTCGCAAATTGCTGGTAGTCGCTCATCAATGCGGTCTTGGCCAGCTCACCCTTGCGGTTGTAATAGTCAATTCTCTGTAGCCGAAAGTGTTGCTGATCGAGAAGCACAACGTGCCGCAGATAGCCCGAGTACTCGTCCAGCGGGCGGCGCTCTACCTGCCAGCAAACCAGCTCGCCACAGGCCTGCGTCCCCAACAGTTCATAGTCGAACTGGTCGATCTCCAGCGACGACAGGTCTTCATAGGCAAACTCACTGCCCATGAACGGCCCTGATTTGTTTCGACTGGCTACTTTCTTCACGCGCCTGGTGGCCGGGAGGTACAGCCACTGATCGTCAGCGGCTCCTGGACGAGTGTGCGATAGCAACCCAGCCCCTTGAATCGCCCGCGGCGCGTCGAAAACGATGATCGACAGGTTGCGATCACCCTCGGTTTCCATTTCCTTGAACGACAGAAGACGACGGGTCTGGTTGCCTGTCTTTGAGCGCAGCACCATCTCAAGCTCAACGGTCATGTCGACAAAACCGCTTGTCCGCTCGTCATAGGCTTCGAATATGGAGCGGCCTGTCAGGGCTGAGTCATCACCCGCGCTGCCTGGTGAGGAAGCTGGTTCTGCGGCAGGTCTTTGCGGATCAGCAAGCGCATGGCTAGTAACAGCCAGCATTGCGATGGTCGCAATAATGTTGAGGCACAATAGCTTAGGCATGTTACTTCGGATGAGTCTTAATTCTCTGGCGAGCGCGATGTTACGGCTTTGCCGGCGGCCTGTGCAAACAGACAGGTGCTGTATATAATTCCAGTCCCGTGTATATTTAGACAGTGAATTTCGCAAGCAGTCGGCGACTTCTAGTACAACTCGTCTTTCGTCTTTCGTCTGAGTCAATCGCGTAAGTCAATCGCGTAAGTCAATCGCGTAAGTCAATCGCGTAAACGGATAAGTGTAAATAGAACGGATAAGTAGAGCCTGATCTGGCTGCACCAAGACTGAACTGGCACTGAACTGGCCGGCAGCAAGCACCACAGAGCAAACAACGCAATCATAAAAGCGAGACCCCCAGTGAAATCAACACTACAGGCGCGAGCGCCGCTTCCTAATGGGCCTGCAAAGCTCACCGCAAGGCAAAGCCAGGTGCTCGATATTGTGCGCCGCCATATAAGCGACACCGGCTACCCGCCAACGCGCGCTGACATCGCCGCTGAGCTGGGCTTCAAATCAGCAAACGCAGCCGAAGAGCATCTGAAAGCACTGGCTCGAAAGGGCGCGATCGAAATGATCCCCGGCACCTCACGCGGTATTCGATTGCCCTACGAAGCTACCGGATTGCCTATTGTTGGTCGCGTTGCGGCTGGCAGCCCAATCCTGGCCGAAGAGCACATTGAAGATACCTGTGAAGTCCCGCCTGAGATGTTTCGCCCGCGAGCTGACTATCTGCTTACCGTGCACGGCGACTCGATGATCAACATCGGCATCCACGACGGTGATCTGCTCGCCGTGCACAGCCAGGCCACGGCTGAGAATGGCCAGGTGGTCGTTGCCCGAATCGACGATGAAGTCACCGTCAAACGTTTGCAGACAGGCAAGAGCAAGCACCTGATATCGCTACTTCCGGAGAACGACGATTACTCACCCATAGAGGTCGATCTGCGTGAGCAAGCGTTCGCGATTGAAGGCCTGTCGGTCGGGTTGATTCGACGCTGAGCGGCTGCGCTGAGTGCAAATCATGGCACGCGCCAGAATGTGTCAGGTGCGCAAGGAGCCGATACCAAGATCAAAAGACGATGAGACAATAAGCGAATAAGCGAATAAGCGAATAAGCGAATAAGCGAATAAGCGAATAAGCGAATAAAAGGGTATCCAGAGTGCCCTGAGTTGAGGGCATTCGTTCCACGCCATGAAGAGAGACACATCGTCGACGCCGGAAATCGTAGATGCGCGATGATCAGCTTAGAAGCGAGGAGCGGGCAAGAAGCAGGCGGGAATGGCGCGTACGCCCAAAAACTGGCGTTTCATCAGCACTCTCCTCCAGCGCTCTCAAGCACTCTCAAGCACTCTCAAGCACTCTCAAGCATCGCGCATACCGCTTTGGCCCCGCCAGTTCGCCGCCCGATGCGCCACGAGTGCACCGGCTTTTCACAGCTCGCTGTCAGCCGTAACAGCGGCGCAGCCACCGTATCCCACGGGCCAGCATTACGCGGCCGGCTTTGGCTTGGCCTTGGCTTTCGGTTTGGCTTTCGATTTGGCTTTTGCCTTGGGTTTGGCTTTGGGCTTCGGCTCTTCAACAACCCAGCGACCATCTCGATAGCTCGCTCGCCAGCCGGTGGCTTTACCATCTTCTTCCGTAGCGACGTACTGTTCCGACTCTTTGCGAGAAAACTTGATCACGCTCGGTCGGCCGGCACTGTCTTCCTCGGGCGCGGTCAGCAAATAGCCGAACTTCGGATCGAGTTCGTTCGAGTGAGCCTTTAACTCGCGCACGAGCGGCGCTCGCGTTTCCCGATGTTTCGGGAACTGACTGGCTGCCAGGAAGATTCCAGCAGCACCATCTCGGAGCAGGTAGTAGTCGTCGACTTTCTGGCACTTAAGCTCGGGCATCGGGACAGGATCTGCCTTCGGCGGCGCGGGCTGGCCACTACGCAACAGCTTGCGTGTGTTCTTGCATTCCATGCAGCCGAAGTATTTGCCGAAGCGCCCGGATTTTAGCTGCATCGTCGCAGAGCACTTATCACATTCGATCTCAGGGCCGTCATACCCTTTGATCTTGAAAGCTCCCTTCTCAACTTCCACGCCTTCGCAGTCTGGACCGTTGCCGCAGATGTGTAGCTTGCGGCTCTCATCGACGAGGTAGGAGTCCATCGGTGTCGAGCACTTGGGGCACTTACGCTTGCTTCGCAGCAACCGGGATTCGCCCTCTTCATCGGCATCCGCATCGACGACTTCGTCGCCGGGAATCAGATTCAGCGTCGCCGTGCAGCGCTCTTTTGGCGGCAGCGCGTAACCGGAGCAGCCAAGGAACACGCCTGTGGAGCCGGTTCTGATCTGCATGGGCCTGCCACACGTCGGGCACTCGATATCGGTGTCCGTCGGATCGTTTGCACGCATGCCTTCGGCGCTTGAGGCTGTTTTCAGCTTGCCCTGAAAATCTCCGTAGAACTCATTGAGCACGCCAAGCCAATCGGCTTGACCCTCACTGATTTTGTCGAGCTGGGCTTCAAGATCAGCGGTAAAGCTGTAGTCCATCAGGTTCTCGAAATTCTCCAGCAATCGGTCAGTGACCAGCTCGCCAATCTTCTCCGCATAGAAGCGTCGATTCTTGAGTGCGACGTACCCTCGATCCTGAATCGTCGAGATAATCGCGGCGTAGGTGGATGGCCGACCGATACCTCTCTTCTCGAGCTCTCTAACCAACGACGCCTCACCAAAACGCGCGGGCGGCTTGGTGAAGTGCTGTATGCCCTCTACTTCCGCCAGGCCCAACGCTTCACCCACCTGAAAATCCGGTAGTTGTGCGTCGTCGTCCTTTTTGCCAGCAGGCGGCAACACTTTGGTGTAACCGTCAAACTGCATGATGCGGCCACGCACCCGCAGCTCATAGTCACCGGCCGTCACAGTAACAGTTGTCGACAGATACTCGGCACGCGGCATCTGACAGGCCACAAACTGCCGCCAGATCAGGTCGTATAGCCGAACCGCATCACCATCGACTCGCGTGATGTGCTCAGACTGCGTACCGACATTGGTTGGGCGAATCGCTTCGTGCGCTTCCTGGGCCTGATCCTTGCTGGCGTAAACATTTGGCTTGTCGAGCAGATATCGCTCACCATATTCCTTCTTGATGAACTCCCGACAGTCCTCGATCGCCTCAGGTGCCAGCGCGGTCGAATCGGTTCGCATGTAGGTGATATAGCCCGCTTCATACAACCGCTGGGCCATCGTCATTGTCTTCTTGACGCTGAAACCCAAACGCGTGCTGGCCGACTGCTGGAGCGTAGAGGTTATAAAGGGCGCATTCGGTTTAGTGGACGTGGGTTTATCTTCGCGCGCGGTGACCGAGTAGCTCGCCGCTCGCAGCGCCGCAAGCGCCTCCTCTGCCTGCTCAGAGTTCGTTGGGCGAAACGCTTTGCCGCCTGCTTTTGCGACCTGAAAGCGGTGCTGCTCGGGTTCAGCGCCACGGGTCAGGTCAGCGAACGCTTCCCAGTACTCCTCCGGAATGAACGCACGAATCTCCCGCTCACGCTCCACAACCAGGCGCACCGCAACCGACTGAACGCGACCAGCGGACAGACCACGCGCGACTTTCGCCCACAGCAGGGGTGAAACCTCAAAGCCGACAACCCGATCGAGAAAACGGCGTGCCTGCTGCGCATAGACACGATCGATATCAATCTGTCCGGGCTCTTCAAAAGCTTCGTTGATCGCGCTACGGGTGATCTGATTGAACACCACGCGGCGGTAACGCTCCGGATCACCACCGATCGCCTCGCGAAGGTGCCAGGCAATCGCCTCACCCTCGCGATCCATATCCGTTGCCAGGTAGATAACGTCAGCAGTTTCAGCCAGCTTGCTCAGCTCACTGACCACCTTCTCTTTGCCCGGCAAGATCTCATAGCTGGCCGCCCAGTTATCGTCCGGGTTGATTCCCATTCGACGGATGAGCTGCTCACGCGCACGCTTGGCTTTGTACGCTTCTTTCTTGTCTGCAGGGACCTTGCGCGTTTTCGCGGCTTCCTTGGCTCTCTCCTTGGGATCACTCTTCTTGCCGCCTACTGGCAGATCTCGGATGTGACCAACGCTGGACTTGACGACGTAGTCCTTGCCCAGGTAGCGGTTGATTGTGCGGGCTTTCGCCGGAGACTCAACGATGACGAGGGACCGGGCCATTTGCCTCCTGGTGGGGTAATCGGCGTTAAAGACCGGCGGTTTATACGGGCTGGCTGAAAGCACTGTCAAGGCATCGAGCGAAATCGTGCTCTACGGCCAGGCTGTACTCCGGGCTGGGTCTGACCAAATTTTCACCGACAGCCCCGGCTACCGCTAATCACGTTTGGTCCGGGTCCTGGTCACTCGGCGGCGGCTTGGCATCGACACCACCACGCAGCTCCAGCTCCGCCTCTACTTCCTGAAGATAGTCGCTGGCGTGGCGCAGGTTTCGAGCGATAGCCAGTAACGCTTCGACGTCCTCGGCCTTGCCTTCGCGCCAGAAAACACTGGCAAACCGAGAATCCACATCAAACGCTTCGACCCCAGTCGGCATCGAGGCCAGCAGCTCGGTCAAAACGGCCCAGAAGTCGCTGCGCGGCGGTGTCAGCGCTCCAGTCAGGTGCCAGCCCGGGATATCGCCACGGCCCTCAGGATCGCGCTGCAGCCGCAACGGCTCGACGAGGCGTAGTTTTCTGGATAGCGGCTGCCGGTACAGCGCGAGGGAGATTGTCGGATGACGTTCACGCCCTGCCGAATTCACCCGCTCCTCCGCCGTGGAATCACGCTTATCCAGGTTTCCAATCTCCACCACCAGTCCCTCGGAGACCGCTTTAGAGCGCAGCGCGGACAACCGTCGATCACGGGGACTGGGCCGCAGATACAACAGCGGTCCAAAGGCAACAACAAGCACCAGCGCAATGAGCAACCAGACCAAATTCACCTCACATCAATCGTGTTGAGAGCAGCCATCATAGTGTGTATTTTGCGTGAGGTAATACTCCTAAACCCCGGAGAACCTTATGGCTGGCTACGAACGATTACTGCTCGCCGTTGATCTGACCGAGGAATCCAGCGTTATATCCTCAAAGGCCAGCGAATTGGCTGGTCTGTTTGCCGCAGAACTTCATATTGTGCATGTTCTCGAGCCGATATCCCTTGCCTACGGCGGCGATGTACCGATGGATTTATCGTCGGTACAGGAGCAGATACACGAACAGGCTCAGGCCCATTTAACCGATCTCGGGTCGTCGCTGGGCGTCGCAACCGAGCGCCAGCACCTGATTTTCGGTCGGCCTGAAAACGAAATCCATCGAACGGCTGAGACGATCGGGGCCGACCTCATCGTCGTCGGCAGCCACGGTCGCGCTGGGCTGGCGCTGCTTCTGGGCTCTACCGCAAACGGGGTATTGCACGGCGCTACCATCGACGTGCTGGCCGTGCACGTTGGTCGCTCCGATAGCAACTGACGACACTGCGTAGGCAATCGGACTGCCCACAGCTTTCTTACAAACCCTACAAAGCCGATTTGCGTGCCTACCGGGACGCAAGCCAGACTCCGAGCAAGGATTAGCGGACAACTCCATGGC
>CAYGQC010000080.1:11459-17285 GCA_964351875.1 uncultured Pseudomonadales bacterium | reverse complement strand
GCCTAGAAGCGACGACCGCCGCCGCCGCCGCCACCACCGCCGCCCGGGCCGCCACGAGGACGATCTTCACGGGGACGTGCTTCGTTGATTCGAAGGTTGCGGCCGCCCATTGAGGCGCCGTCGATAGCTTTGATGGCGTCTTCGCCATCAGCCTTGCTTTCCATCTCGACAAAGCCGAAGCCCTTCGAACGCCCGGTTTCCCGGTCATTGATGATGTTGACGCGCGACACGGGGCCGTGCTCTTCAAACATGCTGCGAAGCTCTTCTTCCGTGGCCGTGTACGGGAGGTTTCCAACGTATATATTCATCTACGATTCTCAAAATCATGCGCTGATCTTCAATGCTGCGTACGGCCAGCGCATCAGGCCGCGAGCAGTGACGTGCCAATAGCACATCGATGTGCGCTGTTGCCTCTGCGTTGCGTCTGGATAGCTCCAGCCAGAACGACAATTGGTAACAGCTCCGGAGTCCTCAGTACGCAATCCTAAAAGTTTCGCGGGGCGTGCGAGGTGTCTGGGCTATCTAAGCAACCCAGGCAACTCATGCCAGCCTGATCTTCGGTAGTCGCCGGTCGTCGAGCGCTTGAACATTAAGTCCTTGCGTCATCGACGGGTCGATGATACCGATTTCTGAGCTGACAAGCACTGTGCGAACACGAAAGTTTTTATATGTCAATGCTATGACAAACTCGCGTAATGGCTAGGTGCGACGCTTAGCTCGGTGTGCTCGACGCGCAAAGCACCATGACAGCAACGCTGCGGCGGCCGTGACGAGGAGCATTGGTGCGGCGTGGTGGGACAGGCTGTGCCATGGGTCGACCATGCAGGCCATCTGCATGAACAATGCGGGGAGTAGTCCAGCAGTAACGCCCACTAACGTGCTCGCGACCACTGGGTTCAATACCGCGCCACGCTTCTGAAGCATCAGTCCGAGCGCGATGGGCGGTACCGACAGCAGATACGCTTCCCACTCGCAGGATTCACGTTTGCCGAACATGGATGGTTCGAGTGCTGGCGTTACAAACGTTGAGACGAGTGCTAACAGCCAGAGGCTAACGCCCACGATCGCAAGCCCGATCACGCGTGGCGTTGCGGTCCCAGGTACCGCAAGCGCGAACGCCGCGCGAGTGCTGACGAGCGCTGCAACTGCGCCCAATGCCATCTCGAGACTGAAGCGAGGCTCGCTCAAGAGCTGGGTAATGGATGTCGAGCGGATGGGGTCGATAAGTACGCCGACTGCGACAACCCAGGCGATGGAGGCGAGGAGCCACAACCAACCGTCGCGGACAGAGTGAATCTGTTGAAACGCACTATCTGTGCTCAGACGGGCAATCAGCTCGTCACGGCCCCCGCGCGGGGAGTTTGGCTGGTTACTCGCCATCGAAGGCAGCCTCAGTGGTTTCGGCACGCAACTGAGCGCGTAGCTGTGCAATCGCGCGATGGCAGCGAACCTTGACGGCGGTGGCGGATATTCCCAGGGACTCAGCAGCCTCTCGCGCCGTGCAGCCGTCGATGCGCGTGAGGATCAATGCGTCTCGAAGGCCAGGCGACAGGCGTCGGAACATGACGTCGAGTTGCTCGCTGGATTCGTTGGCTGGAATTTGTGGTGGAGAGTCTTCAAGCATCTCTTTCGTTTCGTGCCAGCTTTCGACGGCACGTCGATAGCGCTGGCCTTTACGTATCACGTCGATGGCCGTGTGGCGAACGATTGCGAATAGCCATGGGCCGAATCGGCGTGTGGGCTGCCAGGTGTGGCGTGCGTGGTGAAGCCGGATCAGCGCCTCCTGCACACAGTCTTCCTCGAATGGCAGGTGACCGAAGTGGCGGCGCAGGTAGCGTTCGATCACGCTCGAGAGCTCGCCAAGCAGCAGATGATACGAGGCCTCGTCGCCAGATTGCGCCGCCTTCATCAAACGCTGCCAGTGTTGCTCCCGCTCATCCATTGACCGCATGCGGACCTGGATTCCCCTTCATGGCTTGCGCCCCGGACCACTGGTGATTCGAGGCTCTGGATCATGATTGCCGATGTGCCAATCGTTGGCGCTTGCCGAGCTGAGTAGATAACTCACGTGTCTTCAGCTCAACAAGACACCATTGATCAGTACGTCGTGCGTTAGTCGATTCGACGAACCGTCACCGTGGCCACCGGGTTGCGCCAGTCGTACACGTGAGGTCCGAGAACTTCACCTTCGACTGCGTCATCGGCGACAAGTTCATGGAAGCCGTTACTTACGTAGATATAGCCTTCATCGCCGTCGTTCGCGCCTGGGGATGCGCCCTCTCCACCGCAGCGTGGGCCGGGCATGTTGGCGCAGTTCTGATCATTGGCTTCGCTGCCGGCGTCATAGCCAAGCGCTGTGTAAGTTGCGCTGCCTCGGCGAGGAAGCTGGACACTATTCAACGCAACGAACGTATCGTTGGTCGGGATCAGCATGGCGGCCATCGTCAGGCGCTGGTGAAATAGCGAAGCTTCGATAATCGTGCTCACGGACTGGCCTGGCGCGAGCAAACCATCAACGGTTTGCACGGCGTTCACGGCTGAGCCGGCGCCCAGCAGAACCTCGGTTGCTGCGCTGGTATCACCAGCTTCGGCCAGCAGAGCGACAGCATCACTCGCGGGTTGGCCCAGCTCAAACAACGCGATGTCTCGCGAGTGTGTCGTCAGCAATTGCGGTGTGAAAGTTTGGCCCCGGGTGATATTCGTGATGGTGACTTCAAACTTTGCCGTGTAGTCGGCCACGGCTGTGCTGGCCATAGCGGCCAATGCGATTGCCGCTGCGGCTCTCGTGATTCGACGTAGTGGTCGAGTGTGCATGGTGGTCCTCCTCAGGTTGAAACATGCACTGGTTAATACGTTCCTCACCCCTCGATGGTTACATCGAATCTGAAACATCTGCTTGGTTTATGATCCGTTCGGGAAATTGGCCCGCGTCCAGCGCGATGTGGCCAGGTAGTGAGGATCAGCTCGACACCGGGGGAAGGTGAGGCATGAGTGCAAACGCGGCCAGTGAATCGGAATTTGACGTTATAGTCGTTGGCGCTGGCTTTGCCGGCATGTACATGCTGCACAGGTTGCGAGGCATGGGTCTGACCGCTCGGGTGTTTGAGCAGGGCGACGGCGTGGGTGGCACCTGGTACTGGAACCGCTATCCGGGCGCTCGCTGTGACGCCGAGAGTCTTGCCTATTCCTATTCCTTTGATCCGGAGCTCGAGCAGCAGTGGGAGTGGAGCGAGCGCTATGCCACTCAGCCGGAGATCCTGCGCTACGCCGAGCACGTGGCCGACCGACTAAACCTGAACCGAGACATCCGTTTTGAGCAGACGGTCTGCTCCGCAAATTTTGACCAGGCCTCGAACCGATGGCATGTCCGAACGACGCAGGGTATGGCGGCAAGCGGCCGTTTCCTGGTGATGGCCACGGGCTGCCTGTCCGTGCCTCAGTTGCCGGCTATCGCCGGGCTCGATACTTTTGAGGGCAAGCGATATCAGGCCAGTCTCTGGCCCCGTGAAGGCGTTGATTTTTCGGGGCAGCGAGTCGGCGTGATCGGCACCGGCTCATCGGCTATTCAGGCTATCCCGGTCATCGCGGAGCAGGCGGGTCACTTGAACGTGTTTCAGCGTTCGCCGAATTTCTCAGTACCGGCTCACAACGGTCCGCTCGACTCCGATTGGGTATCGGCTTTCAAGAAAAACTACCGCCAGCACCGGGATTTCCACAAGCGCGCTCTGTCTTCGGGATTTGGCGATCTGGAGATCGAGCCGAGAGATCGGACACCGGAACATGAGACAGGCCATGCGCTGTCCGAGGCGCAGTTCGATGCACTGTGCGAGGAGTATTGGCAAACCGGCGGTGCGCGCTTCATGTCCGTTGTCGGTGATGCGCTGTCGGATGAGCAGATCAATGCTCGCGTTGCCCGGTTCGTCCGTAACAAGATTCGGGCGCTGGTTGATGATCCAGAAACGGCGGAGGCGTTGTGCCCCACTGACCATCCAATCGGCACCAAGCGCATCTGTGTGGATACCGGCTACTTTGAAACCTACAACCGTAGCAATGTCTCGCTTGTGAACCTGCGCGAAACGCCGATCGAACGGATCACGCCAACGGGCATCCAACTGAGCGATCGGCACGTCGAGCTCGACACCCTCGTATTAGCTACCGGCTTTGATGCGATGACGGGCGCCATGAAGAACATTGAGATTCGCAACGGCGACGGCCACACGCTGTCGGATGCCTGGGCAGAAGGCCCGAAAGCGTATCTTGGGCTGACGCCTGCGGGATTCGACAATCTGTTTCTCATCACCGGGCCTGGCAGCCCGTCGGTGCTGTCCAACATGCTTGTGTCGATTGAGCAGCATGTCGATTTCATCGCGGGTGTGCTGGACTACATGGGCCAGCGCCAATCCCAGCGAATTTCTGCGGAGCCCGCCGCCCAGGAGCAATGGGTGGCCCACGTTAACGATGTCGCCAACGAGACGCTTTTTCCGAAGGGAGGCTCCTGGTATCTGGGCGCTAACGTTCCGGGCAAACCGAGAGTTTTCATGCCGTATGCCGGCGGAGTTGGTGTGTACCGAGAGGTCTGCGACGACGTCGCAAGTAATGACTATCGAGGCTTCAAGTTTGCTTGAGTCCTGTTTGTAGAGTTGGTTTGCCCAATCCAAGGAGAGCGCGAATGCCTGAGTTGATGCAGGGAGCGGTTTTGTTCGGAGCCGGTGATATCCGCATTCTTGATGTGCCGAGACCGGTGCCCGATGACACTGGTGCGATTGTCGAAGTTCGCTCGGTTGGCGTTTGCGGTACCGATCTTCACACCTACAAGACCGGTATCTTCATGGAGATGTCGCAGCCTGTGGCTGGTGGTCATCTGTTTGGGCATGAATTTGCCGGTGAGCTCACTCATTTGCCGCCAGGTGATGAGTGGCAAGGGTTTCGGCTAGGCGACCGAGTTGCGGGCTTAGCCATTGGCGCGTATTCCCAATCCTGTCGCTGCGGCAGCGAATTTCTCGGCAAGCCCGGCCTCTTCAAGCTTCCGGATCACATCAGCTTTGAGGAAGGCGCCACGATCGAGCCGTTGACAGTATCGCTGTCCGCCGTACGCCGCGCAGAGCCGAAGCCTGGCGATCGTGTGCTGATTATGGGTGCCGGGATGATAGGGCTGGGTTGTGTTCAGATTCTCAGTGCGCTCTACCCCGATTGCGAGGTGACGGTTGTTGATGTTTCCGACAAGCGGCTCGAGATGGCGCAGACGTTTGGCGCTCATCACGTGCTCAACGCGCGGACGGAGAATCCGGTTGAAGCCATCAAGAGAGAGTCGGGTGAGCGCGCCGTTGCGTACAACGCCACCAGCAGTGGACGCATGGATATCGTGCTGGAGTGCGCGGGGCTGGAACTCACCGCCCAGCAATCACTCGAACTGGTTCGGCCCAACATCGGGCGATTGATTCTGGTAGCTCTGTACGAACAGACGCCGTCTGTGGATCTCAATCAGGTAGTGACGAAAAACCTCGACGTCCGCGGCCTTCTGGCCTATACCCACGATGATTTTTTAGAGGCGCTTGAGTTGATGAGCGATGGTCGTGTTGATCGAAAGCCGCTGATTACGCATCGATTCCCGCTTGCCGAGACTACTGCCGCATTTGAGGCGCAGATTAATGCTGCGGAGACGTTGAAGGCTGTGATACAGCCTTGAGATCGACCGAACGCCATGCGTTCGGTCCGCGGCAGGCGCTCGCTTGCGAGCTGCCGAGAGTCCAACCGAACGCTTTGCGTTCGGTCCGTGTGAGGAGGAGTTAAAATTCGCTCTCGAGCATTTTCGATCGCTTCGCGATG
>CAYGQC010000080.1:0-11359 GCA_964351875.1 uncultured Pseudomonadales bacterium | reverse complement strand
AGGAAAATGCACTGCGCTCTTCCGGGGTTTTGATCTGGCCGACTTTCTCTCGCGCCCGCTTGCGAGCGCGAGAGAAAGTCATCCCTAGATCGCCACGCTGCATTGCCTGCTGCGCAGTCAAATTGCTCGCGATGACGAGGTAGGGGTTTCGTCGCGATGTTGGACTAGCGCGATGAACCAAAACGCTCGTCTTCGCGAGATCGACCGAACGCTCGGCGTTCGGTCCGTGTGAGGAGGAGTTAGAATTCGCTCTCGAGCATTTTCGATCGCTTCGCGATGAGGAAAATGCACTGCGCTCTTCCGGGGTTTTGATCTGGCCGACTTTCTCTCGCGCTCGCAAGCGAGCGTGAGAAAAAGTCATCCTTGTCAGGCGCTCGCTTGCGAGCTGCCGAGAGCCAGAGCGTAGCGACCGTGGCGATCTCCGTCGTCATGGATTTTGGGAGCGCTATTTCAGCTTCCTGACACCCGTCGATCAATCCCCGCCCAGAATGGCTCTCTTAGATCCTTGCGCTTGATCTTGCCAACGGGACTCTTCGGTAGCGGCTCTGTTGATAGCGTAACGCCTGACGGCTTCTTGTATGAGCCCAGCTTGTCTGCAACGAAATCGATGACCTGTTGTTCGCTTATCTCGGCATCCTCGACCACGACAACGTGGGCGTGCGGAGATTCGCCCCAACGCTCATGAGGCACTCCGAACACAGCGACTTCGAGCACGCCGGCCAGGTTGGCAATCTCGTTTTCGAGTTCAGCAGGCCAGATGTTGTAGCCACCGGAGATGATCATGTCGTCGGCCCGGTCCACGACGTATAGGTAGCCGTTGCGATCGATCTTGCCGAGATCGCCGGTCTTTACCCAACCGTTCACGATCCGTTCGGCCGTTGCTTCCGGGTTGTTCCAGAAGCCGGACATCTGGCCATCAGAGCGAGCGACGATCTCACCGACGCTGTCGGTATCCACCGGGTTGTTGTCTTCGTCCCATATCTGCACTTCCGCGAACGGCAGGGCGAGCCCGCAGGCGCGCAGCGGCTCAGAACCCTCGAGTTCAGCGAACCATTGGTTTGGGCCCATCATGGATATTGGCAGCACCTCCGTTTGTCCGTAGCCCTGAAACAATACGTCGCCGAACACCTCCCGAGCGGCGAGGGCGGTGGCGTCCTGAATCGGGGCGGCAGCAATCAACAGACATTTCAGACTGGAGAAATTCCGGCCGCGGGCGGTATTGTCGTGCACGATCGCGCTCACCATCGTCGGCACCATGAAGCCGTACTGTATTTGCTCGCGCTCCATCAAATCTAGTGTTTCCTCGACGTCGAAGTGATCCAGCATCACGTTGCAGCCGCCGGACAGCCACGTGGGCAGGTACTGGTAACCCGAGCCGTGGGAAATCGGACCGAGGTGCATACACTTGTCCCCGGGTTCTACCTGCGGGAAGGCGTAGAACCAGTCCCGACCAGCCGCGAGCCAGGCTCTGTGCGTGTAGGCGACGCCTTTCGATCGGCCAGTCGTGCCGCCGGTGTGACGGATGATGAAAACATCTTCGCCGTCGACCGGCACGTCAGGCAGCTTGCTGCTATGGCTATGCAGCCAATCTTCGTAGGAGTCGTCTCTCACGATGATGTGCGCAAGGTCCGCAAGCTCGTCGGCGAAGCCTTCGATCTCATGCAGATATTGCGGACTGACGAGTACGGCCCTGCAGTTCGTATGGCCGAGCATGTGCAAGTGCGCTTCCCGGCCGTTGCGTGGATATAGTGGCACACGGACCAGGTTGGCGATGGCAGCGCCCGCAAACAGATCCGCCGCTTCGATCGAGTTGTCCTCCAGCACGCCGATCCGGTCTCCCGGCTTCAGGCCCAGAGAGATCAGTGCGTTGGCAAGCCGAGTGCTTCGCTCCCAGGCCTGGCTGAACGTCAACCGACGTTTGCCATGTACCACCGCTTCGCGCTGCGCGAAGTGTTTCGCTGCTCGCCCCATCAGTGTTCTTACGTCCATGGTGACTCCCTCATTCGCCCCGTCTCGGGCGACGATATCACGCACGCTGGTGTACGCTATCGGCTCAAAGGGAGGGGCTATGAAACTCGATACGTCGCGAATTGACTCGGAGCTGGCGCCGCTCGTCAGCATTCTGCCGGAAGGGCTGAAACTCATCACAAGGGAGACGCTACAGGGAATTCGCGACGGCGAGATTGCCGCTGCACCCGAAAAGAAGCCAACCGATGTGGTCATCGAAGAGCGGCACGTGCCGGGAATCGATGGCGACGTTCGAGTGTTGGTGCACAAGCCACCTGCATCTGGATCGCCGCGACCGGCGGTGCTGTGGATCCACGGTGGTGGCTACATCATGGGCACGGCGGAAGACGACCGAGCTCGGCTGATCGCCGAAGAGACCGGGGCGGTTGTCGTCTCAGTGGATTATCGGCTCGCTCCCGAACACCCGTTTCCCGCAGGTTCGGAAGATTGCTACTCGAGCCTTAAATGGCTGTTCGACAATGCGGATGCGTTGGGCGTGGATGCCAGTCGAATTGCAATCGGGGGCGCCAGTGCTGGCGCCGGTATGGCCGCAGGCGTTGTGCTGATGAACCGGGATCGCGACAACCTGCCGCTCGCCTATCAGCTCCTGTTGTACCCGATGATCGATAACCTGCATGCGACCGCTAGTGGCGAGATCGAAGATCATCCGGTATGGAGCCGACCGACCTCCTTCAATGCCTGGGAGATGTATCTCGATGGCACGCCAGGCCTTGATGCGTCGCCGTACGCGGCCGCCGCTCGCGCCGCTGATCTCACGGGTCTGCCGCCGGCCTATATCTGTGTTGGCAGCGAGGATCTGTTTCGCGATGAAGACATCGAGTATGCCCGGCGATTGTCCGAGGCAAACGTGCCCACCGAGCTCGCCGTTCTGCCCGGCATGATTCACGGCGGCGACATCTTCGCGCCACACGCGAAGATCAGCACTCGTCTTCGTCGCGGTTTTCTGGCGGCGCTGACGGACGCTCTGGCCTGACGAGGAGACTTGTTCTCCGACTGCCTGCTAGGGATACTGAGTGGGATTAATGCGCGCGGCTTAGCTCACTCGGTGTAGCTTCAGCAGCGGATAAACAACCGGGAGAGGCTTATGACGTTTGATCTGGTAATTCGCGGCGGCAAGGTGGTTGACGGCACGGGTGCAGAACCCCGTCTGGCCGACATTGCGATCAATGGGGATCAGATTGTCGCCATTGGCGACGTGACCGAGACCGGCAAGCGCGAGGTCAACGCGCAGGGCAAGATCGTCACTCCGGGCTTCGTCGACCTGCACACCCATCTCGATGCCCAGATCGGCTGGGATCCGATGCTCACTCCCATCAGCTATCACGGAGTGACGTCTGCGCTGCTTGGCAATTGCGGCGTCACCTTTGCGCCCTGCAAGCCCGGCGATCGGGAGCTTCTCGCGGGCATGATGGAGACGGTGGAAGACATCCCCAAAGACGCGATCATGGGCGGTCTGCCCTGGGATTGGGAATCCCATGGTGAGTACCTGCAGTCGATCGCTCGACTGAACCCGTCAATCAACGTCGGCGGGCTCATTGGCCACTGCGCGCTGCGTTACTACGTGATGGGCGAGCGGGGTGTTGCCGAGCAGGCAACACAAGAAGAGAAGCAGCAGATGGCCGAGATTGCCGGCCAGGCTGTTCGTGATGGTGCGATTGGCTTTTCCACGTCGCGATTTCTTGGACACTTTCTGCCCGACGGCCGCCATGTGCCGGGCACCCACGCAGACCACGATGAGCTGATCCAGATTGCTGCTGCTGTCGGCAATGCTGGTGGTCTCATGCAGAATGTACTGAACCTCGGGGGTGACCTCGAAGGCGAGTTGCAGCTTCTTCGGGAGCAGGCGGAAGCGTCCGGCGGCACGGTGCTGTTCAGCCTGACGGCCGGCCCGAATGACAGCTTTGGCGACAAGATCACGGCCGCAGTGGAGGCGATGCGAGCCGACGGGCTGGATGTGAACTCGGTATGCATCCCGAGAGGCTCCGGTCTCGTGAGCGGATTGTCATCGCTGCCGCTTTGGCGCGGTGCTACATGGAAAGCGCTGATGAACGCGCCTTTCGAAGAGCGTCTCGCGATGGTGCGAGACGCCGATACGGTGGCCGCTCTCGTCGCCGAAGCCCAGGAAAAGCCGTCTCGAATGAAGCTCGCGGATACTTACTATCTGGGCGCGTCGGACGTGCCTAACTACAACGCTGGTAGCGAGTCGTCCCTGGAAGCTTTGGCGGCGGAGGCTGGCGAACATCCTGCTCAGACATGGCTGCGAATGGCTTTAGAAACGGACGGTAAGGCACTGTTTGTAATAAAGTTGTTCAACAAGAATCCGGCATCGCTTGCGAAGTTGATCAGCACGGACTTCTGCCTGCCGGGTCTCGGCGATGCGGGCGCGCACGTGGGTCAGATTATGGATTCCGGCTGGGGCACCTACGTGCTGTCGCACTGGGTTCGCGACGCGGGTCTGTATAGCCTGGAGGAGGGCGTGCGCCGTATTACCTCAGCGCCTGCTCGCATCATGGGCTTGCGCGATCGCGGTGTTCTCGCCGTCGGCCAGCGCGCAGACTTGAACGTGATTGACCTCGATCAGCTCACCGAGCTTATGCCGTCGATGGCTTACGACTTCCCCGGCGGCGCAGCGCGCTTCGTGCAGCGAGCCAGAGGTTATGTGGCGACGGTGTGCAACGGCCAACTCGTGTTGGAGAACGATGAGCTGACGGGTAGTCGTGCAGGTGAGCTGGTGTCCGCGGCGGCTTGACGCTGAGGTGCTGCCGGATCCTGGCCTTTAGCTGGGAATCGGCAGTACTCGCGAGTCTTTGATCTGCTTCAAGCTGAAACTCGATTCAACGTGTAACACCCCGGGAAACTTGAGTATTTTCTCCATGCAGAGCGTGGAGAAATCATCGATAGATGCGGCGACCACCTTCATCAGGTAGTCGTGGGAGCCTGAGGTTGCGAAGCATTCGACAATGCTAGGCTCGGCCCGCACCGCCTCTCTGAATCGCTCGGTCGCCCGGTCGGGTTGCTTCTCCATCGTGACCTGCACAAACGCGGTCACATCCAGGCCCAGCGCACGCTGGCTGACCACAGCCTGGTAACCCTCGATCACGCCGCTTGCTTCCAATTGCTTGACCCGCCGATAGGTGGGTGACTCCGACAAGCCGATTTTGTCCGCGAGCTCGACGTTTGCAAGCCGACCGTCGCGTTGCAGAATGTCGAGGATTTTCCTCTCAGTCGCATCCATAAGAATAGAACCTTCGTTGGGCAGCCATATTTTAGCGGAAAACACCTTTGTTCGGGGTGATTGCTGGGTATTTAGGCCAATTCCCCCTGCCTAAGGCCGCTAATCTGATGCCTTCGCCAATGGAGGACATCCGATGACTCTAGCCAACCCGGTTTATGACAACCCCATGGGGCTGGACGGTTTTGAGTTCGTCGAGTTCTCCGCGCCCGAGCGAAGCATGCTGGAGCCGATCTTCGAGCTGCTCGGTTTCACCCTTGTCGCGCGGCATCGCTCCAAGGACACCGAGCTGTGGCGCCAGGGTGATATCAACTTCATCATCAATTACGAACCCAGAAGCCCGGCGATGTACCACGCTGAAGAGCATGGTCCGAGTGTTTGCGGGCTGGCGTTTCGCGTCAAAGATTCCCACGTCGCTTACCAACGCGCTCTGGATCTGGGTGCGCAACCGGTCGATATCTCCGTTGGACCGATGGAGCTTCGCCTGCCGGCCATCCGCGGGATCGGTGGCGCGCCGCTGTATCTGATCGATCGATACCTGCCGGGCAGCTCAATCTACGATATCGACTTCGTCTACCTCGATGGCGTGGAGCACTACCCTGCGGGGCTTGGGCTCGAGGTGATCGACCATCTGACCCACAATGTCT
This sequence comes from uncultured Pseudomonadales bacterium, assembly GCA_964351875.1. Taxonomy (GTDB): domain Bacteria; phylum Pseudomonadota; class Gammaproteobacteria; order Pseudomonadales; family Azotimanducaceae; genus JANSWO01. Next base: position 5,452 of record CAYGQC010000080.1, on the reverse strand, counting down.
ACCGCGGGCGCATGAGCCACTGGGCCAGCTTCTACGAGCGTCTCTTTAACTTCCGTGAGATCCGGCATTTCGATATCCGCGGCCAGCACACCGGGCTTACGTCGAGGGCGATGACCGCGCCCGATAACAAGATCCGAATTCCGCTGAATGAAGAGGCGGGGAGTAACGGCCAGATCGAAGAGTTTCTGCTCGAGTACAACGGCGAGGGTGTCCAACACATTGCCTTCTCCTGTGCTGACCTGCCCGCAGTGTGGGATCGGCTCAAGGCGAAGGGAGTGCCGTTCCTGACCCCGCCGCCGGACACTTACTACGACATGCTTGCGGACCGGCTGCCGGGCCACGGTGAGCCTGTCGCCGAGCTGAAGCAGCGGGGCATCCTGCTGGACGGCAGCACGGAATCCGGAAAGCCGGAGCTGCTCCTGCAGATCTTCTCTGAAACCGTGGTTGGCCCAATCTTCTTCGAGTTTATTCAGCGCAAGGGTGACGAGGGGTTTGGCGAAGGCAACTTCCAGGCCCTGTTCGAATCCATGGAGCGCGACCAGATGCGGCGCGGCACGATTGCTGAGACCGCCGAGGGTGTAGCGGACACGGTTGCCAGCTCATGAGCACGATCCAGCGGATTCACCACGTCGCCTATCGCTGCCGGGATGCGCGCGAGACGGTCGAGTTCTACCAGCAGCACCTGGATATGGAGTTCCAGCTGGCGATCGCAGAGAACGAAGTCCCGTCGACTGGGGCACCGGATCCGTACATGCATGTGTTTTTGGATGCGGGTAACGGCAACGTCCTCGCATTCTTCGAGCTGCCGACGTCGCCGGAGATGGATCGGGATCACAACACGCCCGAGTGGGTTCAGCACATCGCTTTTGAGGTAGAGAGCCGCGATGCACTACTCACTAAGCGCGCGGAGCTGCAAGATGCCGGCATTGAGGTACTCGGGCCCACGGATCACGGGATATTTGACTCGATCTATTTCTTTGATCCGAACGGCCACCGCATTGAATTGGCGGCAAATAAAGGCTCGCCCGAGGACATGGAGCGTTTGAAAGACGTCGCTCAGGACATGCTCGATGAGTGGTCAGCCACCAAGAAAGCGCCTCGACATGCGGCCTGGCTACACGAACGCATCAATGAGTCAGCCTCGTGAAGCTGGCAACGTATACCTCATCGAAGTCTCTGCGAGACGGCGAGCTGATGGTGGTCTCCCGGGACTTGTCCTGCTGCGTATCAGGCGCGGGGATAGCACCAACGTTGCAAGCAGCGCTTGATAACTGGCGCGCGGCTGAGCCTGAGCTGCTCGAGTTGTACAAGCGCTTGAATGCAGGGCTAGCCTCCGACGCGCAACCGTTTGATACGGCACGCTGCGCTGCGCCCTTGCCCCGCGCTTACCAGTGGGCGGACGGCAGCGCTTACGTCAACCATGTGGAGCTGGTGCGCCGGGCGCGTGGTGCTGAGATGCCTGAATCCTTCTGGAGTGAGCCGCTCATGTACCAGGGCGGTAGCGACGATTTCATCGGCGCGGAGCAGGACGTGCGCTTGCCTTCCGATGAATGGGGCGTGGACTTTGAAGGTGAAGTTGCCGTCATTACCGACGACGTTGATATGGGTGTGAGTGCCGAAACAGCGGCGAACCGAATTCGACTGGTTACCCTGGTGAACGATGTGTCGCTGCGCGGCCTGATTCCTGGCGAGCTTGAGAAAGGCTTTGGCTTCTTCCAGAGCAAACCCGCTAGCACATTTGCGCCTGTCGCGGTAACGCCGGATGAGCTTGGCAAGCATTGGCGTGACTCTCGTGTACACCTGCCCCTGCGCTCGCACTACAACGGCGAGCTGTTTGGCTATCCCGATGCCGGTGAGGACATGACCTTCAATTTTGCTCAGCTGATCGCCCATGCCGCGCGCACGCGCAACCTGGGCGCCGGGGCTGTGATCGGTTCCGGCACCGTATCCAGCAAACAGGGCACTGACTACGGCACTTCTGTTGGCGAGTGTGGCGTGGGTTACTCGTGTATCGCTGAGCTGCGCATGATCGAGACCATTCGCGATGGCCAGCCGACAACGCCGTTCATGCGCTTCGGGGATCGGGTGCGCATGGAGATGCTTGATGGTGATGGAGCGAGTATCTTCGGCGCTATTGATCAGCAGATGGTCGCTGCAGGCTAGCCTCTTTGAAACTCTATGACTTTGCGCCGTCCAGTGCGGCCTATCGGGTACGCATCGCGCTCAACCTGAAAGGCATGTCGGCTGATCGCGTGGGCGTCAATCTGACGGAGAGTGAGCACCTCACAGACGCCTATCGAGCGGTGAACGCGCAAAGCCTGGTGCCGTCGCTTGAGCACGAAGGCGCGGTGTTGACCCAATCGCTCGCGATTCTTGAGTATCTCGATGAGCGATTCCCCCAGCGTCCGTTGCTACCTGTGGATCTCGTCGCTCGCGCAGAGCAACGGGCTTTGGCGTATGCCGCAGCCTGTGAGATACACCCGATACAGAACCTGCGAGTGCGCCGCTATCTCGCCAGTGAGTTAAATCTGGACGATGAGTCAATCGACAACTGGGTGCGGCACTGGATCGATCTCGGTCTGCAGGCGATTGAATCGCGTGCTCCTGCATCGGGTTTCCTGGGCGGACTTGCGCCGATGTTTGCCGATCTTGTGGTCGTCCCGCAGGTGTTTAACGCCGTTCGCTTCGGTGCCGACGTCGCGAGCATTCCGCGTCTTATGGCAATCTATGAACGCTGCAACGGATTGCCCGCGTTTGCCAATGCTCACCCGAATGCTGTGGGCGCAGAGGGGTAGCGCCAGCGAAACCCAGCGGAATCGAGATCCCAGGCCATGATCAGACTGATCGGATTGATGACGCGTCGCGCCGGTATGACGCACGAGGCGTTTCGTGACTACTACGAGACCAAACACCGCCTCATTGGCGAGAAGTATCTCGCCGGAGGTGCGTGCCACTACATGCGGCGCTATCTGTCCGCGACCGATCCTTCGGTTGCGCCGATTTACGACTGCATTCTCGAGGTGTGGTATCCCAACGATGCCGCGATGCAGGCGACGTCCGCAAGGCTAGCGCTGCCCGTCATAGCCGCAGAGATCGCGGCTGATGAAGAGCAATTGTTCGATCGCGACAAGATGCTGTTTTACCTGGCCGACGACGTGGTGTCCGAGCTGCCTGCGACGTAGCCGCTTAAATCCACCGATCAGCTTTTTGAGGGGCGCTTGTCGGCGCTGCCGAGGAGTTGCGCCTTCTGATTGGCAGCGCTACGCACTTTCTTCGCAAAGTCCCGATAGTGCTGACGCTTCTCAGCGATGGTGGCGGTGTTAAACATCTCTTCACGCTTCAGCTTCTCGAAGTTGCGTAGACGGCGTTCGTCCAGATTGCCGCTCTCGATCGCTGCGCGCACCGCACATCCGGGCTCGCTGGCGTGTTGGCAATCGGCGAAACGGCAAGCGGCGGCCAGCTCTTCGATATCGTCGAACAGGCTGCTGATTCCCTCGGCATGGCCAACCATGCCGACTTCGCGCAAGCCCGGAACGTCCAACAGCAGCAAACCATTGTCGAGCCGATGCAGAGACCGATGGGTGGTCGTGTGCTTGCCGTGTGCGTCATCCTCTCGAATGCCTCCAGTTACTTGCCGTTCGCTGCCGGCGAGGGTGTTTAGCATCGTGGACTTACCGACGCCGGAAGAACCCAGAAGGGCGATCGTTGTCTTAGCGGCGCACCACGGAATTAGGCCTTCCAGGCTCGTAGCGTCGAGCGCGTTTACCGCAACGACCTCCGTGTGAGGGCTTACTCTATTGGCTTGTTCGATGAAGGCCTCCGGGTCTTGGGCCAGGTCGGACTTCGTCAGAACAACGACCGGTGTGACTCCGCTATTGCTGGCAAGCGCCAGGTAGCGTTCGAGCCTGGAGGCGTTGAACTCTTCGTTACAGGACGAAACGATGAACAGCACATCCACGTTTGCCGCGATCAATTGCTGTTCCAGGCCGCCTGCCGCCAGGCGGGTGAGTTCGCTCGCGCGGTCCAGCATGCGAACAATGCGCTCGCCCCCGGCATCGATCAGCAACCAGTCGCCAACGGTAGGCCGCTGGATTGCCTCCAATTGAAACCAGCGACCACCGAGCCGTAGTTTGTAAGTTGTTTCGCCATTGGTCGCTGTTAGCGCGTCCCGCTGAACTTCTGTCACGCGTGCAGGCTCGCACGTCTCCAGTTCGCTCAGCTCAAGTTGGTTAGCGAAGAAAGGCTTCCATCCAAAATCATGCAGTGTCATATCGAGTCCCTAATCAAACGGGCGCAGTCGTGCGCCTGAAGAAAGAATCAGGGCCGTCTCGACAAGGAAATTTGGCTATGGAGCGGAGCGCTTTCGCTAGTAGGTGACGCGCGCGCGCATCCGGCCGAGGCGGCCAGTGGCTTGAGTGTTGTTAACAGTCATAGTCTTGCCTCCTCGTTCTGCGGCCACCCACGTTCGCGATCGTGAGCGGGAACTGCTGACTGCATAGCGTCAGCGGGTCACTTAATCCTGCGCTCTAGCGCGCGATTTCGCAACGATCGTTTGTTGCGAGCGATAGGTGCGAGCGATAGGTGCGAGCGATAGGTGCGAGCGATAGGTGCGAGCGATAGGTGCGAGCGATTGTTGCGTGCGATAGGTGCGTGCGATAGTTGTGAGCTAAGCCCCGGGATTCAGATCAGCGAGGTTGTACACGTCAATCGCGTTGCCGCGAAGAAACGCTGGCCAAGTCTCGTCGCTCATTGGCAGCTCGTCCAACTCAGAGAAGATGCGCTCATAGCCGATGCCAGGAAAGTAGCCGGCGAAGAGTACTTTTCCTTTGCCGCGCTTGTTGGCGAACTCCAGTACGTTGCGCGGGTAGTGCTTCGGCGCCCAGGCAGACGTTGAGTAGTACAGGTTCGGCCACTTAAGCAGCAGTTTTACGCACAGATCTGTCCAGGGGTCGCCGCCGTGCCGCATCACCACCTTCAGCTCCGGGAAGAAGTAGGCTACTTCGTCCAGCAAGCCAGGATGCTGGCATTTGTACGGCACACGCGGCCCAGGCACGCCGACTAGCATGTTGATCGGGATGCCGAGTTCGCAGCACTTGGCGTAAAGCGGGTAGAACGTTCTGTGGTCGATCGCCACCTGCGGATTCAGCAGGCAGGGAGCTGCGGATGCGGCCTTGATATTCGGATGTAGCTTGAATGTCGCCTCGAGCGCGCGGACGCTGTCCATACCCGCATTCGGATCCACGCCGACCTCGCCGAAAAAGCGGGTCGGGTATTTGTCGAAGATCGCGAGAGCGCCTTCGGGCCGGCGCGGGTTAACGCTGACCTGCGCCATCGCGACGCCATGATGATCCATCATGGCGACAATGGCATCCGGATCCTGGGAGAGCGCCATTCGATCGCCGGCATCCTTAAACAGATACTGCGCCGGATGATGACTGAAATCGTCGGTGCC
>CAYGQC010000079.1:0-17545 GCA_964351875.1 uncultured Pseudomonadales bacterium | reverse complement strand
GTATGCGATCGCCTTGCTAGGCGGCGTCCCCGCCAAGCAGTTCAGTCGCCACGCCTTCCATCGCATTAAAACCAATTCCGTCGAAGCTATGTTCACGCAGAAAGCCGTCGAGTTGTGTCAGTGAGTATCGACTCAGTGCCTTTGGATGCCCCATAAGATTCAGGAATCGATCGCCTCGCTTCGCGCGTTGGCGTTCCACTTCCGAGAGAAGCATGGCTTTTGCGCCGTCGATGCTCGCCGGTGCGACCGAGCGTTGGGTTAGGCGATTGAAGTAGTAGCGCCAATCAGCACGCAACGCGCCGCCGTCGCCGAGGCTTGCGTGCTTGGCTTTGTCGAGGCGCTGGGCGATCTGCGAGCGCCAGAAGAACGTTGGGCCAACGTTGATGGAGCCGATGGGGATTTCGAGGAACCTGCCCTCCGTCACCGTCTGTAGTGGATCTGAATCAAAGCGCCATAACGGCTGTCTGGGAGCGTTTGTAAAATCAAAACCCCGTTGGCGATCTTCGGACACGCCACCTGCAAAGACCGTTGAGTCGATGGTTATGCCTGCTGCTGCGAGCGCGTCAGCCAGATCATCGAAAGGCTGCATGCACCAGCCTCCCGCACGATAGGTTGTGATCGGGTTTGCGCTGAATGACTCTAGATGCGCTTTGTACTCCGCGACGAGCGCGACTTGGTCGGCGGCCGTGAAATCATGCAGTCGATAGCGCTGCGTGCTGATTTCCCAGCGTTCGCCATCAAACTCGCAATCCTGCCAGTGCGGGTGTACGTGCAACTGCACTTCGTGGCCGCGTTTGCTCAGTGCTTCGAGCTGGCGTGCGACTGTGGCGTGATCTCGGCGCGCGCTTGCGCTCGTCTGCTTCGATAGAGCAAGCAGGTAGCCGGCATCGACAAACAGACTAAGAAACATTCCGTGGGATTCCAGAATGTCGATCAGCGCAGACGTCGGTTCGATGAGACAGTGTTCAATCGAGCCATGGTTGCGACCAAAGAACAGTTCGTAGTCAACACCGACGAGTAGGTACGGGTTAGAGGGGACAGTCGTCACGATTTATACAATTCGCTAACCATTGAAAGAGTGCTGACGAGTATTATACGGGCACTTATTAGGCTGAATTGTTATGGATAACGCAGTTTCTTCCAATACTGAAGCAAAACCACCGCAAGCAAACCAGGCAGCGTTGATCACTGAGCCGAGCCTTGCGGCCGAGGCAGCGTCCAACGACGACACCGTTTTGGTGCCTGTGTCGATTGACGCGCCGACGTCCGAAGTTCTTCAGACGCACGTGCACGGCATGACCATGAGTCAAACGCTCGAAACGGTCGCCTCGGCTATTGCGGAGCGCAAACGCATGCGGATCGGCGTCGTGAATGCCGCAAAGCTGTGCAAGATGCTTGATGATCCGGAGCTAGCCGAAGACGTTAGATCGTCTGACGTTGTACTGGCAGATGGTATGTCCGTTGTCTGGGCAGCAAAGTTGCTGAACGAGCCGCTCCCCGAACGCGTTGCAGGCATCGACATCATGCACGGCATCATGCAGCGCGGAGATGTACTGGGTTACCGGGTGTTTCTGCTCGGCGCCAGCGAGGAAGTCTCCTTGCAGGTAGAAGCGAAGTTCAGGGCGCGTTATCCCGGTGTCGTTATAGCCGGGCGGCGCAATGGCTACTTCGATGATGAGAAAGACGCGCCGGGAATCGCGGACGACATACGCGGCAGCAAGGCCGATGTGCTGTTCGTAGCCATGACATCCCCCAAGAAGGAACGTTTCATGGGCCGCTTCGGGGACCACATGAACGTCCCAGTGGTGCACGGTGTCGGGGGCTCGTTTGATGTGGTCGCTGGCAAGGTTGAGCGAGCGCCCGAGGCTTGGCAAAAACTTGGCATGGAGTGGGCCTATCGAGCACTTCAGGAACCCCGTCGCCTGGGGGGTAGATACCTGTCGACGAATGCGTCGTTTGTAAAACAGGTATTGCGCCAGAAGGCCGCCAAAAAGGCAGTCTAAGCGTCGACGGCTCTGGCTTTGACTGCCGGAGCGCACGGATCACAGTAACAAGCTGACAAGCTGGAAAGAGGACAGTCCATGCGCGTGGCAATGGTGAGTAGATTCCCGGAATCGGTGTTAACGCCGAGGGGTGGCGTCGAGTCTGCAACGGTTAACCTTGTCGACGGATTGCTCGCCCGTGGAGACATCGATCTGACGCTCGTCACGCTTGAGCATGGTATCGACTCCCTTCGAATCGATAACGTGGATGGCGTTACCGTTCATCGCCTCCCGCGATCGAAAATGCCGATGTTCATTGACGTGGTTGCGGGCCCAAGCACTCGGCAACTGAATCGTTACCTGAGCGATCTTGGCCCCGACATCGTCCACTATCAGGAAAGCTGGGGGTTGGGCGGCTATCAGTTGTCCCGCCCTCACGTCATGACCGTGCATGGATTCGACAGCCTCAACCTGCCGACCGAGGCTCGGCCGGGTTGGCAGGTGCGCGCGAAGATCTGGCAGACCGTCGAGAACTACTGCCTGGCGAGGCACCAACATCTTATTTCCATTGCGCCCTATGTCACCGAGCAGATCGGCTCGACTCGAGCTGAAATCATCGATATCTCGAATGCGATCTCTCGGAGCATCTTCGACATTGAGGCAGCGCCAGCGGCGAATCGAATTTTCTACGCCGGCTGGCTGGATCGCCGGAAGAACCTGACTGGACTGCTGAAAGTCATTGCCAGGCTTCGGGACGAGCACGGCATCCGTGCGGAGCTGCGCGCAGCCGGCAGCGCATCGGACGAGGCCTACAAGAAAGAGATCGACGCGTTCATCGTAGAGCACAGTCTGGCCGACCAGGTGACGCTTCTTGGCCAGGTAAACCAGCAGCAGATTCGCGAAGAACTGAGACAAACCAATATCCTCGCATTGCTGTCCTATCAGGAAAACGCACCCATGATCATCTCCGAGGCCATGGCCCTCGGCGTGCCGGTTGTGTGTTCGGATCTGTGCGGCATGGTGAACATGGTTGCCCACGGCGAGCGAGGCTATCGAGTTGATCCGGATGACACAGCAGGCGCTGCGTCACACATGGCAGACCTGCTGACTACTCAAGAGCTGCGGGACGAACTGGGTGCCGCTGCCAGAACCTACGCGACATCGGAGTACCATCCAGATTCGGTCGCCGCGAAGACCGTTGACTGTTATCGACAGGTCATCGACGAATTCCCCCATGCGGCGTCTGTCGCGGGAGCGAAGCCATGAACCAGCTCAAACGTTGGATCGCCATTTCCGCGCTGACAGTGATTTACGGTGCTGGCGCGATGATCTCCAAGTTACGGCTGATCTCGCTCTTTCGCGGCCCGGAGCGCGAGGGTCCGATCATTCTCATTGGCACCTTTCACAACCCCAACTGGGTGTGGGCACATGTGGAGCCTATCGCGCGATGCGGCGCAGCACCGGTAATCCTGGTCGCGGACGAACCGATTGAGGGTATTCCAAATGTGAGCAATATGATTCCGCCTCGCTGGCTCCAAACGGTGTTAACGCGGGCAGGAGCCAAGTTCGTCTGGAGCATCTACGCGGCGCTCAAACACAAACCCAGTATGTGCATGGGCTATCACGTGTTTCCCGCCGGGGTCATCGCGCTCGTAGCCGGTACGCTATCCGGCGCGCGCACCTCGTTTCAGGTGACGGCTGGCCCACTCGAACTCGAAGGCGGTGGCTGGCATGCGGAAAACGCGTTGCTCGTCGCGCTCCAACGCGACTCTGCGATCGTGGAGAAAGCGGTCATGTGGATGTGCCGCCAATTCGATCTGCTAGTTGTTCGAGGCCGGGAGGCTGAGGCGTTTCTGCGTTCCCACGGTTGTGAGCAACGAATCGAACGCATCACCGGCAGTGTGGTCTATCCGGACGGCATCGACGAAGCGGTTGAGCGAGATATCGATATCCTGTTTGTCGCGCGGTTGGCGGAATACAAACGCCCGGACCGATTTGTCGCCGCGGTCGCCGGTGTTGTTGAGGTCATCCCCGAGGCCAAGGCGGTCATGCTTGGCGACGGTCCGGATCGAGCAGCGCTCGAGCAACAGATCAGCGAGCTGGGCCTGTCGGAGAACATTTCCCTTCTCGGCCAGCGAACGGATGTCGAAGACTTCCAGGCGCGCGCCCGGCTAATGGTGCTCACGTCCCGTTGGGAGGGCGTCTCGATTGCTATGCTTGAAGCAATGGCCAGGGGTGTTGTGCCTGTGGTTTCTGATGTCGGCGACCTGCGTGACTTTGTCACCGAGGACACCGGCGCGCTGCTTGATGAGCACGACGTCGAGGGCTTTTCCCAGGCGATGATCGGGCTGCTCAGCGACGACGCCCACTGGCGCCGCTGTAGCGAAAATGCTCGCGCGCTTGTTGGCTCGACGAGCAGCAAGCGGGCGGTACAGAATCGCTGGTTTCAGGTGTTTTCAGACTTTCAGGGCAATTCTCCTGTTGATACCAGCACCGCGCGAACCTGATGCTGGAGCAAATCCTCAAACGCTGCGCTACTGTGTTAGCTCGCACCATGCCCGCTGATGGGAATGACGTCTTGAGGTTCGCGACGATATCGACTGACGTTAGAATAGCCTTCGCTCCAACAACGCTTTCACGCGCGCAGGTTGGTGCCAGTGACGACAATCGTTTTGTGGTCTGTAACGAGGAGAGCAAACAGTGATTCGCTACACGCTGCTTTGGCTGCTCGTCTCTTTTGTCTGCGTCTATTCCTTCAAAGACTGGTTTAAGGCCCTGTGCCTCGCGCTGCCGCTGCTCGCGTTTCTCGAACGCCCGGATATGCCGAGGGCGATTCTCGATATCTCCGGTGCGAACCCATTCAACCTGATGCTGGGCTTCATTCTGCTTGGCCTCGCTTCGCAGAAAGCGAAAGAGAACCTTCGTTGGCCAGTGGACAAAACGGTCACACGCTTGATGATCGCTTACGCAATCATCCTGGCGATATCGACGTTTCGCGGCATGATGGATCCAGGAGCCATGCGGGAAGTCGCGCTGTACCTGGGCAAGGCGCTGCCCTCGAAGAAGCAGTATTTCATTGACGGTTATCTGAATACCTTCAAATGGGCGATACCCGGATTGTTGTTCTGCTATGGCGCGATCAATCGGCAGAGAGTCGAGTGGGCAGCCTGGTCGATCATGGCGACAGGATTGTTCTTATCACTCCAGGTCATATCGAAAATGGCGCCTGCATTCATCGGCGCCGACGATCTGGCAACCCGAGCGCTGCGGGTTCTGGACAGAGACCTGGGTTATCACCGAGTCGATCTGGCGACGATCACGGGTTCCGTATCCTGGGGCTTTCTGCTGATGAAGCCCCTGGCTCGCAACCAGTTGCAATCGATGGCGATGACCGGTGGCTTCGTCATCTGCGCGATGGCGCTCATCGGCACGGGGGGCAGGGCAGGCATGCTCGCCTGGGCGGCTGCCGGGTTCGTTATCGGCTTCTTCAAGTGGCGACGGATGCTTTTGCTCGGGCCGGTGTTCGGCATTATTGCGATACTCACGGTGCCGGGTCTTCAGGAACGGGTACTCGAAGGCTTCACTGAAGACAGCCACGAGTCAGCAGCGGCGAAGCGCGGGCTCGATACGATTGACTCATCGGGCCGGGATACCTTTGCGGTCACCTCGGGACGGGTTGTCGTTTGGCCCCGCGTGATCGATAAGATCATGGAAGAGCCATTGAAGGGCCACGGCCGTTCAGCGATGCAGCGAACCGGCATAACCGCCGGCCTGTTGGACGTGCTCGGTACGATGAGTTTTGGTCACCCCCACAACGCTTATCTTGAGCTGTTCCTGGATGTCGGTTTGATCGCAGCCATACCAATTCTGGCGTTCTTCGGGATTCTCGGTTGGCGATGCTTGAAGTACTTCATTACTCGAACGAATACGTTGAACGGGGCTGTCGCGGGGCTCGCACTCGGTTTCCTGGTCGTTCAGTCGGTCGCAGCCATGGGCTCCATGTCCTTCTATCCCAAAATCGGAGCCGTGCTTCTATGGAGTGTCATTGGCTTGGCGTTGCGACACGTTTGCTCGAAAGATCCTGTTGGCGATGATCTTGAGCCTGAACCCATCGTGAAAAATCGTGGGTATCGGCGACGAATAGAGACCCCGGCATCGGTACCGGCGACTCCGGAAAAAGCCCATGGGCAGGCTTCTGTAGAAGTAGGCTCGGCTGGTACTCAGCGTCAGCCCTCGGGTAGCTATTCGAGAAATAGCACAAGACCCGCAACCAGCCAACGTGTGAGGCACCAGTGAGTCGCAGCGATAACAACGGTCCGGACTTTATCGGCATTGGCGCGGCGCGCTCCGGCACGACCTGGATCGCTGCCAATCTGTCGCGGTCGGAGAAGGTCTGGATGCCCAGGCGCAAGGAATTGCACTATTTCAGTCGTGATCCGAAATACCCGTCGCCAAGTTTTCTGAACGCGGGTAACGGCCTTGCTCGTTTGTTCGCCTCTGGCCTGCCCGGCCGGCGATTCCGACGGGAGCTTGTGAAAGCCGTCGGTCGCGATGTTCTCAAGCTGTCGCCAGGTGAGCTCGCCTGGGATCTTCGCTATTTCCTCGCCTCCGAAGGCGATGGTTACTACGAGAATCTATTCTCCGGACACGAAGGCAAACTGACGGGTGAGATCACGCCGGCGTATGCTCTTTTGGATGATACCGATGTCGAAGCGCTCTGTTCGCGACTTTCCCATACGCGCTTTCTGTACATCGTGCGTAATCCGATCGATCGTGCCTGGTCCACGATCTGTTATCACGAGAGTCGAGAGAAGCGCGGTCTTACCAGCGCGGGCAGTGACAGCATTTTGGAATATCTGGATCAGCCAGGACTGATGGCGCGCTCAAACTACCTTGAGGTCATCGAGCGTTGGCAGCGGATCGCTGGCCCGGAACGATTGTTCCTTGCGTTCTACGATGAGATCACAGCAGACCCAGCGGGGCTGCTTGAGCGTATGACCGGCTTTCTGGATCTGGATGACCCGGCCCTGATTGAAGGCCTATCGACGAAGCGGGTTAACGCCTCGACCGGTGAAGTGATGCCAGACGACATTCGCCAGCAGCTCACCCACCGTTATGTTGATGCGATCGAACAATTGGCTGATCGCGTTGGCGGCTATGCCGAACAATGGCGAGACAGCGCGCGCGCAATCGCAAGCTAGCTCATTGGGCCTGCGTCTGGGTTCCTATTGATTGTCTTTCTGAGACCCACTCTGGTCTGGGGACCTGTTTCCTTGCGCCGCGCAGCACCGAAAGAGGTGGCGCGCATGAGACATCGAATCCCGGTCTTCCATCCTCAAGCGATGGGGTACCTCGAACGCCAGTAAGCGCCACAACAGCACTCGTGAATTGCCAGCTTTGCCCGAGCAGCGATCGGCACATCCATTTGCTGAGCAATCGGCTAGGCGCGGGCACCACGCAGTTCCGCCAGAGGCGGCGGGGATGAGAGATCGAATTGTCCTTCCATATACATGCGGTGCCACGCTTCGAACGCCAGCACGCTCCACAGTTGCAGGGAGTAGTCGGCTTTGCCGGCGTAGTGATCGTTCATCATGCTAGCAACGCCAGAGCCGGATAGAAAACCGGTTTCATTGACCTGTCGCTCGGACAGGAAGGAATCCAGGAAAGGCCGTAGCTCAGTCTTGAACCACTGACCGATCGGCGAATCGAAACCGACTTTCTTGCGATGGACGATATCCGCAGGCAGATAGTCGAGCGCGATCTCTTTAAGTACGTACTTGGTGGTTGTCTTGTGTAAGCGGGCATCCGTCTCGACACCAGCGACCAGTTCCGCCAGTCGATAGTCAACCAGTGGGCTGCGTACTTCCAGGCTGTGGGCCATGCTCATCCTGTCCATGTAGGTGAGCTGATACTCCGGCAGATAACCCGTCAGGTCGACCCGAGTCACTCGATCGAAAACGTCCTCACTCGGATCGCCAAGCAGCTCGATAAGTCTTCGCTCTCCGGCGACGTCGTCGATGGCATCTTTCGTCGTGTCGCTGAGCAAGCCGCGGTGCACGGACGGTTCGATCAGGCGGGTCCAGAACAGATAGGCCATTGCAGGGTCATCGACCGCCGCGCCGGACAGGAAACGCTTAACGCGTTTGCCCAGTCGACCACCCTTGGTGTTCACGGGAATCAATGACGCCATACGTGCGAGTACGTCTCTGCGCAGAAACATAGGCAGCTTGCTGTAGCTGCTCAGGAAGCGAATCGCTTTGTGTTTCGGATAGCCGTAGAAAAGCTCATCGCCACCGGTGCCGCCGACGGCCACCTTCAGATGACCCGCGACAAACTTGCAGAGCTGATAGACCATCACCGAAGTCGGCTCGCCGTGCGGCTCGTCGTAGTGCCACAGGATATCCGGCAGCAAATCGATGGAGCTGTTTGCGTCGAGCAATAGCTCGTGATGCTCGGTGCCCAGCGCATCGGCGACCACTTTGGCGTAGGCCAATTCGTTGAAGCCTTCGGCTTCACCCTGATAACCGATTGTGAAGGTTTTGACCTTCGCCTCGTGTTTGCGCATCAGGGCCGTGAGTATCGACGAGTCCAGTCCGCCGCTGAGGAATGCGCCAACTTCTACGTCACTCTTGAGGCAAAGCCCTACGGCTTCGTCGAGGCTTTCTGCGATCCTCGGTTTGGCCTCGGCGTAGGGAATCTTGTCCTTGGGATAGTGTAGATCCCAGTAACGCTGGCGTCGCATCTTGCCCGGCTGCCAGATCAGCATTTCGCCAGGGGCCAGTTTGCCGATTTGCTGGTAAGCGGTGTCCGGGGCGAACAGATAACCCTGGGCGAAGAAATCAGCGACTGACTGGCGGTTGACCGAGAGATTGCTGAGCGCTGGCAGCATTGCTTTGACTTCGCTGCCGAAAACAAGGCGACGTTCGTCACCACTCACGTAGAGCGGTTTTTCGCCCAATCGGTCACGTACGAGACAGAGCTGCTGAATCTTCTGATCCCACACCGCGATGCCAAACATGCCGCGCAGGTGTTTCGGGAAGTCGAGGCCGTACTCTTCGTAGGCATGCACGATGGTCTCGGTATCCGAGTTCGTCGCGAAAACATGGCCTTTTGCCTGCAAACTCGTGCGCAGCGATTCGAAGTTGTAGATCTCGCCGTTGAAGACGACGTGCACATCACCGGTTTCGTTGCTGATCGGTTGCGTACCGCCGGCGAGATCGATGATCGAGAGTCTGCGCATCGACAAACCGGCCACGCCGTCGAGGAAAAAGCCGTCTTCGTCAGGGCCGCGATGAACGATCCGATCGCACATCCGCTCGAGCAGCGCACGGTCCGGGTTGCCTACCAGGCCTGCTATTCCGCACATGAGATTTTCCTGAAACACCGATTCACGTTAGCTGTCCGTATCTGAAAGTGGGTGACCGAGCCGCATCGGCCATTCAATGGCGAGAGCTGAGGTCACATGTCATAGCCGAGCTTTCGTGCCACATCGCCTGCGATTCGAGTCACCTCATCTACCTGCTCGGGCGTTAGATGATCTCGCCAGGCCTGATCTTCACGTATCTCTTCGAGCGCTCGAAGACGGGTTCTGTTGCCGGCAATGGTGTGACGCTTGGCTCGCTCATCATCTGGCGCGAGCGCCAGACGCTCGATGCCGATGAACTGATGAATACGATCAAGCTCTGCCTCGACATCGTGGGTGACGTCTTCATAGCGAACCTGCGTCCACATCTCGCTCGGCAGTTTCCTCACGAGTTTGCCGATTCGATCGTTTTCGATAGCCCAGCGCTTGGCTTCTACGCTCGGCGTGCCGCGACCCTGGCGCGCAGACGACCAGGCAAGTCCTCGCGCATCGCGTGTCAGAAAGAGCACTTTCAGCGGGAGCGAAGAATACTGAGCAAGATCACCCATCTGGAATACGTCTTTGGACGCGTCGACCACAGCCTCCGCCCCGGCGAGTTCGGCATAACTACGGGCGATGAAGTCCCGGTGTTCCACCCAGCGGTGATAGGGGAAGAAAGCAGGCAGAGGGACGTTCAGATACTGATGCGCCATTCTGATAGCGCGATGAGCGCGGTACTTGATGACGGATTGTGGCCGGCGCCACCAATATTCCTGCTCTAGCGCGATGTCCGATAGCTTCCAGCCGAACGGGTCGGCGATCATGTCAAAACCGAAGGTCTCGTACACGCGCTTGATGATCTGACCCCAGATCTTGCAATTGAATGGCCGTTCGCCACAGCTACACAGGCCAGTCCAGCGAGTTCGATGGTCGCGGTAGATCTGCAGGCTGAGCTGGTCGATCTCTCCCATAGCGGCAATGTTCTTGCTGCGGTTCAGGAGTAGCTCCAGCATGGTAGAGCCGGAATGACCGCGGCCAACGATGTACACGTATGTTGGGTTGTTCACGCGGCAACCCCTTCTTCGCCTGTATCGAAGGAGTATCCGAACAGTTCGATCTCCTCGGCGTAGCGCTTTGCGACCAACGCGCGGCTTGCGTCGTCGTAATACCGGGTGTGGCTATCGCTGCCACCATCGAGCAGATGAGGAAGGTCGCTCTCCGGCTTTCCGAGGCGGCCAGCGATGGTCTGCATGGCCTCTCCAAGTGCTTCGAAGCGACCGACATAGTCGACGGCGACCCGTCCATTACGATCCTTTATCCAGGCCATCTGCGGGCGTAGCTCGGTGTGCCAGCCGTGATGAATCAGAAAGTCAGGGAAGCTGATGTCGGCGGGAACGTTGCGATTCTGCTGATGGATCTCATCGCGCATGATGTTCTTGTACCAGGACACGACGCGCGCGAATGGGTTGCGCACGATGGCGAAACTGAAATAGCTCGCGAACGCTTTCCGGCTCATGCGTTCGGGGTAGCGTAGAACGCCCCGCAATTCACGAGCTGCCTGGACAGGGCCTTCAGATCTGGTGACGCTAATCAATTCAGCCGGGGTAACGCTCAGCATCTCGCGCACCGTTCGGTGATCCTGCATGCCGCGCTCGAGCTCTTCGAAGTGTCCGAGCAGCTTTTCAATCGACGTCCCGGCCGTTTTCGGAATGTGCACGAAGACATACTTTTCATCGTGAGAAATCATGGTACTACCGCGCCGCCGCAGCCGGTCGCAGGCGCGCAATCAGCGCTGAGCGAGCAGCCTCGGGGAGCATCCATCTCCAGTAAATGAGCAGTGTGATAATGCCGCCAACAAACAGTGCGGCCAGGCAAATGATCCATTGTTGCTGATCGAACGCCTGTCTTGCGTAAGCAATGGCAATGATCAAGGGAATGTTCCAGATGAGTGGGAGCAATATGGATTGGCTAACGTAGCGCCAGATCGAGATCTGATAGTCGCGCCACAGGTAGTAGGGAATCACCAGACCTTTCGCCAGCGACAGGCAGACGCTCACGACGATAGCTGCGGTTACCGGTGACCAGCCCATGTTTGCAGCGACGGGCAGCATGGCGATGAGACTTAATGTTGCGACGACAAGGCTGGCCAATGCGACCTTGCCGTGGGCATTCAGGCCAGCCAAGACATTGAACGTACCGATCTGCGACAGGCGGATGAGGCTGCCCAGCGTAAGCGCCCACATCAGCGGGGCGTTGGCGTAGCCTTCGCCCATCCACAACTCCAGTGCGAGATCGCCAAAAAAGGCGAGGAAAAGCATCATTGGCAGCGCGATTCCCAAGCCGTAGCGGCCAACCGATTCGAGCAGTTCCCGGGTGTCGTTCTCCCGGTCCAGACCGATCAGCGACGAGGTGATCGGCATGAACATCTGCGCGGCTTTGGTAATCAACTGCTCACAATGACCGACCAGTGCCAGACCGCGATTGTAGATCGCGAGGGCAGCAGGACCGGCGAAACCAGCCAGCAGCACCGCAGTGGTTTGGTAGACGATGACGTTAGATGCAGTGTTGACCAGTGTTTTGATGCCAAAACGAAGTAGTTCGATCGCCTTGGCGGTATCCCACAGAGACAGCTTGAGTTTGATGTCGGGTGCTAGCTTGCGGGCGATAGCAATTCGAACGACGGCGGTTAGAACACCGATTCCAAACACGGCGAATGCCAGGTCAGTGAGCTGGGCGTCCATGAACAACATGCTCACCAGAACGACTGCGATCAATAGATCCTGGCCTGCGTTGATGCTGTGCTGGATGTCCCAGCGGTGGAAACCGCTGATCAGTGAGCCTGCGGGATTGGCCAGCATCTTTACGGCCAGCGTCAGGCCGAGCATCAGTAGAACGATTTGAGCCGTCTCTGCATCGTGAGGGTCCGGCAGATCGACCCATCCGGTAATCGCGGTGGCCAGCAACACTGCAACTCCGGTGGTGAGTATGGCGATCAGAAGCTGCCAGATGCTCACAATCGTTGTTGTTTGGGACAGGGCGGCCGTATCGCCCGCACTGCGTTGCAGCGCCGCATATCTTGACAGTGCAGAGCCGACGCCAAGGTTCGCCATCGTTAGATAGCGCAACGTCGCCCAACCGAGATCCCAGATGCCCAGCGCGTCTTGTCCGAGCGAGTCGCTGATCTGTCGGGGAACGACAAAGCCAGCGATCAGTACAATGATCTGCACTGACCAGCTAACGGCGACGTTACGCCCGAGTTGACTGAACCCGGTGAGATCAGTCATGGCAAGGGGCCACAGAGCCGGGCGCGGCGCTAGCGCTCGCACTAGCGCGAGCATCGTAGCCAAGTCGTTGGTTTGTGTGGCCGGCCAGACGCTCGAATTCTTTGGACTCACTAGCGCTCACATCTTTCCGCCAGCGCTCATCGAGCTTGATCTTGATGCTGTCTCGGGTCCGCATCGGATTGCCGAGTATGTGATGCGGACGCTTGCGCAGATCGACATCGCGCCAGTCCTGTTCCAGTCTTTCGATGCCAATGAAAGGCCAAAGCCCCTCGAGAACTGCATTTGGATCGGCGCACAGCTCCTCATAGACCACGCGACAAACGCGCTCCGAAGGCAGCTTCGCGGCGACGCGATCCATCTGCTCAATCGTCTTCGCCCATTCTGCGGCGGCACCAGCGTAGTCCACAGGCCAGCGCTTTTTATGACGTCGGGAATTGCTTTGCGCCCGGCCGTCGCGATGCATGTAGATAACGCGAAGGTCAAACAGATCGGAATTGATGAAATAGAGCAGCCGGTTCGGATCCTTCGAACCGTCCAGAAACAGCGAGCCGTTCTGTAGCTCAAGCGTTTGCCTGACCAGAAATTCGTTGCGCTGCATGATCGAGCGATAGCGCGAGCTAAGGCCCGGGAGAAGGGTTAGCGCAGCGCGACGCACGATCTCGAATACCGGGCCGCGAACCTGGGCACCCAGAATTCGATTGAACAACGAGTTCGGGGAAGCGAACTGCGTGCCGAAATTGCCAAAGTCCAGCGGTTCGCCGGCACCTTCACTACGAGCTATGAGTGTTTGCCAGAATCCGCAGGCATTGATCAACTCGCCACACGAGCAGCGATAGTCCTCGATGGGGCCCATGGAGGTCGCTTTCAGTTCGCCAATGGTCGCGATCTGCGGATGCTGTCCCAGCATCAATGTCAGCAGGGTCGAACCCGAAAAGCTGGGCGAGAGTATGTATAGAAGCTCAGGTTTCACGATTAACGCCGTTAACCGTGATGCGTGTCTGCCATTGACCGGTGTTGGTTGTGGTTGCTCGAGCGGCCAGGCAACTGCCTTCCTCGCGCACGTGATAGCGTGGGCTGTAAGCTCGCATGAACTCATCCGCCAGGCTCTCGCATTCCATGTCGTTGGGGAAGTCGATGCGGACAACGTTGCCATCTCGGCTGAGCTCGAATCCGTGTGAACCGACGGGAGTAACGTCGATGCCAGGCGCAATGTGAAAGTGCAGTGATATCTCGTGGGTACCCGGACAGATGACGTCGTCGGTAATGATAATCTCGCCGTCTGAACCGGCGCTGACTGAACGCTGGTGACTGGTCTGTTCCGGCAGGCCGACATAGCCCGTTAGCCGGCCAGTGGCGCTTATGCGTCCATCGCTTTCCTCGCTGCTGAGAAGCGCAGTGTCGGCGCGTTTGCCAAACATGAAGGCGCCGAGGATCTCAGACTGATTCAAGCCATCGATGCACAGCGTGTTGTGCGCCGGTGTCGACTTGAGATGGGCGCGCCACTTTGGGTACGAGAAATAGTCATACGTGCCCGGATCTACGATCCAGTTACTGCCGTCGACATACAGCAAGACCTGCAGTCCATCGCAATGACCATGGGCGGCTAGCGGGCCGTAACCCAGCTCCGCAGTATCGAAAAGCAGCCCCCAATTATCACCCATCATCTGAACGTGGCCGCTGCCGCTGTAGACGCGCAGAGGTCCGGTTATCGGTTCGCAGGCCATGTCGTCGTGGCCCGGATGGTCGGTGCCGAGCAGCCACAAGGCAGCTTCACAGGGTGGCGGCGAATCGGCGCTTACACCGTCACGTAGCGCTCGTCCGAGAGCGATGACCGACGATACATCGTGCTGATGTTCGCCGAGGTCGAGGACGTAGCCATCGTCCTGGTCGCCGTAGAATGGCGGCGGCGAACCTAAGTCAGCGATGGACTCCATGAATCGGTGTTGTCGGCCGAGCTGCAACCAGAAGCGAGAACCCAGGTCATCACCGCTGCGCTCTGCGGCCAGGCCAACGACCGTGAAGAACTGCATGACAAACAACTCGTAGTTGATCGCCTGCTCCGCCGTTCCGCCGTCGTCGTGTACCTGATCACAAATTTCCTTAAGCAGGATGGACCGTGCGTCCTCCATCCACTCAGGCTCAACCAACTCCGGCCAGTAGCGACCCACGACGTAAACACCCGCGGCCTCGCCGATCACATGGTTGTTAGCGGACGAACCCGGCGAGAACTTTCTGGCCATATCCCAGCAGTGCAGGTACAGGCAGTCGAGAATGGCTTCGCGAGCTTCGCCTCGGAAAGACCCACTATCGCGGATCAGATCCAGTGCAATCACCCAGTTGATTGCCCGTACGCCAAGCTCAAGCGGGCTGCGCCAGTTCATGCCGTGGCCGTAAGGATTGGCGTGAATCCACTGGAGCATTATCTCGATGAGTCGATCCGCATACTGATGTCGACCCGTCGCACGGTACGCGCGAGCGATGACGACAAACTGATGATGTCGGTTCGGTTCCCAGACCTGTTTGCAGTCGCCAGCGCTTGGCACGTCCCGATAGTCGATGCCTGACGATAGCGTTACCGGGGAGTCGACATCGTTGTGCCAGTCCCGATGCCAGTTGGCGGGCTCACCTAGCGATTGACGCTGACGATCAAAATAGGTGATCACATTGTCGCAGGCGTCGTCGGCCTGGCGAACCAGGCGATCAAGCGCTCCGATCGGCGCGTAGGTCTCATAGTCTTCGACGCTGATGAGCGGCAAGTGGAATTGTGGCTCGCCTACATCGCCCGGACGGGTTGGCACAAGGCCGCGGCGAATCAGGTCGTCGTCGGCTTTCTGTCGAACTAGCGCATGCACCCGGGAATACACTTCCATCGGAGACATTCGGCGCAGTCGGTTGACGTACCAGTTAAGGCTAGCCACGTACGGTCTCCTTCAGCCAGCCGCGAATCTGTGCGATTAACTCCTGCCTCTGTTCGGCAATGGGGTATAGGTGTTTCGCCTTAACAGTGAGGCGCTCGTCGAGGTGCTCGCACGTATGACCGCTGGCGCGAACGATGTCGTTTAGCTGCCCCTCATAGTAGTAGTAGTCAGACGAATCGGACGTGAACACCGACAGGTTATGCACGCCGGCTTTGTCCAGGGCGACATAGCGAGAAACCATGGTCTCGTTGTTGTCCCACTCGCGGATGTTGACGCCCATGTCTTCGCCGACACGCTCGCCCGTGATGGTGCCTTTCTTGCGAGTACGTCGCAGCAGGCTCGACAGGCGGAAGATTTTGGGTAGGAATCTGTGGGTGTAGTAGGAGAGATTCCGGTGCGCATAACCATCCAGCATCACCACGCCAACAAGATTCGGTATGTCGGTTGCGTAGTTCAGGATGTCGTCC
The DNA here is from genome assembly GCA_964351875.1 of uncultured Pseudomonadales bacterium. Classification (GTDB taxonomy): domain Bacteria; phylum Pseudomonadota; class Gammaproteobacteria; order Pseudomonadales; family Azotimanducaceae; genus JANSWO01. The sequence continues at coordinate 1,552 of CAYGQC010000079.1, read as the reverse complement.
GCGCCGGAGCACAGACCGATGACAACGAAGCGCTCGCACCGATAGGTATTGCGCAGGTAGTCCGCCGCAACGTGCAGATCCATACGCGCGGTTTCTGCACGGCCCGCGTCCGTTCGCACTTCGCTGTCGCCTTTGCCGGATTGATCCAGGCGCAGGCTGATGCAACCGTCGCTCGCCAGTTGCCGTCCGAGATGGACATGGAGTCGGTATGGACCTACGCGATGCAGGATCCCGGAATTGAGAATGATGACGCCAATGCCGTTACCCGTAGCGTCAGCATCTTTGCTGACGATGCCAAACAGACCGCTGGAGCTATCGACAATTGTGGGTGTGTCGACAGCGCTCACAGCGTTGATTCCAGGGCAGCGATAACGTCATGGGGATACAACATTCGTAGGTCCGCATCCTCCCAGGGGCATTGGCTTTCGACAGTCAGTCGGTTAGCGCTGGCATCCAGCCACTTGGCTTCACGACCCGCTGACAGGACGCAGTGGGTCTCCCGAGCTTCGGGCAGCCGACCGCGATGCGCTGCGATAGATTGCGTCAGAGAGGAGTTTACGGCAGCACCGATCAGCTCATTGTTACTGAACCGCTCGATTTCGGCCGGGTCGAGATCGCGATGCTTGCGCACGAGACGTTGCTGGGCCGCTTTCGCGTCGTTGATATAGATTGCGCCGTCGAGTATGGGGTCCCACAGAATCAGCTTCTCGAGCGGCTCGACAAGGCCGGTCAGCATCGCGGCGCCAAAGCGGACGGCGATCACTGAATTGCTTGCAGTTCCTGCCAATTGCTTGAGTTCCGCCAGCGCGGTTGAGACATTGCCCAGCCAGTCAGAGATATCGTTGCAATCGCCCTGGGAATCTCCGGTGCCGACATAGTCAAAGCGCAGTACATCGTAGCCTTTGGATGCTAGATCGACAGCGGTACGGCGCAACGCGAAATGCGTTTTGTAGAATTCCTGGAGGAGGGGTTGGCAAATCAGTACGCCGTGGCGTTTCGGAATCCCTTCCGCAGGCGTGTAGGTGCCGAACAGCGCGTCGTCGGCGCCAAAGTAAAATGCTTCGATAGAATGCACGGGCTAACTCAATCCTTGTCGTCAGCGACAGTCGATATTGTACGTTGCCAACCCGCCTCTGAGGGAGAGCTGACGGCTAAAATGTGCGCCAGCTCTCAAGCCAAGCGGGCGTGGCCAGGTGTTTCGTCACGCCAGTCGGCCTTAGTTGCCGTTGGCGAGGCTATCGCGAGAGGTGCGTCTCAAGACGAGCCACTGAAGACGCGGAGCAGGCGACGGATAACGCCAGCCCTCGCGGGTTGCTCCACGACGGCATCGAGATAGTCATGGCTGATCTGGCCCAGCGTCTTGAGCACGAGCTCGCGAACGGGTATCTCTACGGCGTGTTCTCTGCGAACCCGCGTCACGAAGCGGGCTGCCAGCAGGGAATGGCCGCCTTGCTCGAAGAAATTGTCGCTGACATCGAGCTGTAGCGTGTCGTTTGCGATCAGGTCACGCCAAATTCCTGCGACATACTTCTCTGCCGGCGTTGCAGGCTCG
>CAYGQC010000078.1:11894-17652 GCA_964351875.1 uncultured Pseudomonadales bacterium | reverse complement strand
CGCGATGGTTCTCGCCTTCGCCGCAGAAGGTCTTGGCGGCACCACCAACAACTTGCTGGTCGCGCTCATGGGGTTGCTGCCCATCGTGGCCGCCGCACGCCATAATTACGCCCATCGTATGGCGGAACGCGAACTGGTCGCACAGTACGATCACATGCTCAGTGTATTCGGCCGGGCCGAACGCATGATCGAGCGAGCGGGCAATGACCCTGACGCTATTCGGCAGATCCTGCGTGAGCTTGGCGATACCGCGCTGGAAGAAAACGCTCAGTGGGTGCTCAGGCAGCGTGAGCGTCCGCTACCCGGAAGCGATGCAATGGCCTGAGAAGCTGGATACCGCAGAAAGCTTGCTTGCCTTTACGCAGGTTGCATCACGCAGACAACTGGCCGAGCATGAAGGGCACAAACTTCGGGTAATACGACATGAGCAACTGGGATACCGGCACTAGTGAACTGCTCGCCGAGCTATCCGAAGGCGTGCTCACCATCACGTTGAATCGGCCGGAGAAGCGCAACGCGCTCTCGGACAACCTGACGCCCGCGCTTCGGGAAGCCTTACGTCTCGCCGATACCAACACGCACGTGCGCTGCGTCCTCATCACCGGCGCCGGTGAAGCTTTCTGCGCGGGTGGCGATATCTCTGGCATGGCCAGCCCGAGCGACCCCTCTGCCCCGCCGATGGGGCCAGAAGATCGCATACGCGAGCTTCGTGACAAGCAACGTAATCTGACGCTTCGCCTGCACGAACTGTCGAAACCAACCATTGCCGCGCTGCCCGGGCCCGCGGCCGGTGCGGGATTATCGATAGCGCTCGCCTGCGACATACGCATCGCGGCCGAGCGCGCATTCATGACCACCGCGTTCGCGAACATAGGCTTGTCCGGTGATTACGGATGTAGCTGGTTCATGACCCATCTCATCGGCCCATCGCTCACTCGCGAACTGTTCTTCACTTCCAGGCGAGTGAACTCTGCCGAGGCAAAACACCTGGGTCTGGTGAACGAAGTGGTCGCGAATGAGTCTCTGCTGGAACACAGCACGAACCTTGCCCGCCAGATTGCGTCCGGCCCGCCCATTGCACTGCGCTACATGAAAGAAAATCTGAACCGAGCGCTCAACTCAGACCTCGCGACCTGCCTGGATATGGAAGCAGATCGCATGGTGCGTAGCGCCAGAACCGAAGATCATCGCTCAGCAGTCAAAGCATTCATGAGCAAAAGCAAACCCACATTCGTCGGACGCTAGCTTTCTTCAGACCGACAGATATTTCGCAGCACAGGAGAGCCGCATGACCCGAACCGTTGAGTTTCATTTTGATTTCGGCAGCCCGAATGCTTATCTGAGCCACGCCGTGATACCCGGCATCGAACAACGCACCGGCGCTACATTTAGATACGTTCCCGTGTTGCTTGGCGGTGTCTTCAAAGCGACCAACAACGTCTCACCCGCCGTCTCAATGCAGGGCATCGCCAACAAACCTGAGTACCAACAGGTCGAAACCCGGCGCTTCCTCGCGCGCTATGGCGTAGACAACTACGCAGCCAATCCACATTTTCCGGTCAACACGCTACTCGTAATGCGTGGAGCGATAGCTGCGCAGGAGCTGGGTGTATTCAAACCCTACGTGGACGCTGTGTACCACCACATGTGGGTGCAACCCAAGAAGATGGATGATCCGGAAGTCGTTTGGGCCGCCCTCACCGAATCTGGTATGCCTGTTACCGAGCTTCAGGCCAAGGTGACGGAGCCGGAGGTAAAAGCGACGTTGATTAACAACACCCTAGCGTCCGTCGAACGCGGCAACTTTGGCAGCCCTACGTTCTTCATCGGAGACGACTTGTACTTTGGCAAGAACACGCTGAGGGATGTGGAAGAGGCCCTAACAAACTAGCACCTCAATCGGACTAGCGACCCCTGGCGCCGCCAGAACGATTGGCCTGACCTTCACGACGGCGCGGCACAAACTCAAATACTCGATTGCGGGCGTTACGATCAAGCGTTGGAATCTCGCTTCCAGATTTCGCCTCACGCTCGCGGGACATGTCATCCGTAGAGTACTTCTGCCGCACCGGCCCATAAGGCAGGACCACCGTTTCCTCGATGCGAGGTAGCGCCGTTTCTTCGGTATCAGTTTCGCCGGCGAAAGTATGGAGGCCGAAGAACAGAGTAGTAGCGGCGATCACGCCGCGCGATACGCCGACTGGACAAAAACGTTTCATCGTTAACTCTCCTTTTGGCCTGCCCGAGTCCGAGCAGAAATGCTTCGCTGGGCAGCCGTGGAGGCAGGACATCTTCCGTCCTGCACTGCGTCCGCACTATGCTCGACAGGCAATTTAAGTGAAACGGAAAATCCGCCCTCTCTATGGTTCTCCGCCACGACGATACCTCCATGCGCCTCCGTCACATGCTTGACGATGGCCAGCCCAACCCCATGGCCAGGGCGGCTCTCAGTAAAGTAGCTGCGATAAAACGGTTCGAAGATGGCATCGAGCTCATCGTCCGGTACACCCGGCCCGCAGTCTTGCACCGAAAACACATGCCAGCACGGGTCACACTCATAGCGCAACAGGATCGGTGTTCCTGCCGGCGAGTACTTCGCGGCATTGCGCACCACGTTAGACAGCGCACGGCGTAGGAGCTTCGCGTCAACGCGCATACTGGAGCCATTCGGCTCTATCCGAACCCGCGCCTCACGCCCGCTCTCTGCAAGAAATGGCTCACTCTCCAACTCGAGGATCAGCTCGCCGGGATCAACATGGCCAAGTGAAAGCGATTCGCTACCGCCGGATAGTCGCGACAATACGAGAATTCCGTCAATCAGAGACTCCAGCCCCAGTAGCTCAGACTCAATGCCAGCAATAAGATCACTAGACGCCTGCTCGGGATTTGTCCGTAGAAGGTCAAGCGCCACCTGCATGCGTGTCAGCGGCGAACGAAGCTCATGCGAGACATCACGCAGCAGAGCTCCCTGAAAATCTGCTGCCTTTGCCAGGTCTTCTGTGATGAGGTCAAAGTGTCTGGAAAAGTCAGCCAATTCATCAGCGCGCTTACCAAGAGCTCGGCCTGGTCGCCGGGAATAGTCGCCATTTCGAATAGCCTCACCGGCGCTCTCGAGTTCCTTCAAAGGCTGAGTGAAGTGGCGCGAGAAAAGCCAGGCACCGACGCCGGTAACAACCAGCCCGAAGATGATCATTAACGGCGGCCACAGCAGGCTTGCCACTCGCGAAAAGGAGGTGGGCATGGGCACTAGAATCAGTGTTAGCGGCTCCTCTGCGTCGCTACTGAATATCGCTCGCGCCAGCGCTAACGGTTGCCTGGTATAGCCCGGCCCCGACACCACCTCATGAGATTCCGAGGCTTCCGAATCAGGCATGTCGAACGGCTGCAAGGTTGTGTCCGCAAGCTCATCGGGAAGTCCACGGCCCGCAACGTCGGTTCCCGTTGCGTCAAGCACATAAACCTGACCAAAGCTGTTTACAGAGGGCAATCGACTCCACGTGGAAAGGTCACCCCCGCGTTCGATGACTCGCTCCGCTTCAAGCGCAAGGGAATCGATCACGCGCCACGGTCTCTCCATGAGCGCTCGTTGTTCCTGCAGACCGCGCAACTGCAACCCAACGCTGGCTGCGATCAGCGTAGTTACTACGAGCATTAACCACAGCGCGCCCCATGTTTTCCAGAACAGGCGGCGCATGATCAGGGTGCGAAATTCAGTTGATAGCCAACGTTTCTAACTGAATTGAGTGTCACCCGTTCTCCCAAACTACCTGTGAGCTTTTTGCGCAGATTACTGACATGAGTGTCCAGGCTTCGATCGGTGGGCGCATTGTCTCTGTGCAGAACGACCCTGGACAGTAACTGTCGCGACACCGGTTGGCCAATGTGATCAATCAACAGGGCCATCAATCGGGTCTCTACTTCGGTGAGCAACAACCGAACTTTTCCGAAGGCGAGCGAGTTGCTCGTAAGTTCAAGCGTAATCTCTGCCTCGCCAAGCCTTCTCTGCTCCGGGTCGGCTCGTCGTCTGAGGGCCCGCATCCGCGCAACCAGCTCACCGCTGCTGAAAGGCTTAGTCACATAATCGTCTGCACCCTGCTCCAAGCCGTGAATTCTGTCCGGCTCTTCACCACGAGCCGTCAGCATGATGACAGGTGCCCGACAGTGCCTGCGCAATTGTCGCAGCACCGAGAAGCCATCCATCAATGGCAACATCACATCCAGCAGGATGATCTCGTAGCTGCTCAGCCGCGACATCTCCAGACCACAGACCCCATCGTGAGCAAGATCCAACTGAATCCCCTGCGGTTTCATATAGGCCACAAGCAGATCGCCCAGGGCGACATCATCATCTATTAGCAGTACACGCATAGATTCAATTTAGCTGGTTATCGACACATAGCGTTATACACGTCGTCTTCGCCATAGCGGGTTTTCTTGACCTTTCTTGACAAAACTTACGTCAGCTCAGCCGTGTCCCATCGCTAAGATCGCCGCTCCAAAACCGACAAGGCCTTACCATGATGACGGCATGCAGTTCAGTCACTCACACCTCCAGAAGCACAGCCAGATTCACCACGCTAGTGTTGTTTTTTCTCATGCTGACTGCCTGCGGCGGAGACGACAAAGAGTCGGGTGAAGGCTATTACCAGATCATCAACGCGATCGATGACAGCCCCGCGCTCAGTATCAACATCGATGAAGATCAGGACGATGATGACGACAATAGCTTCCTGCTGAATTTCCGTGGCCTTCGACCACTCGCTCAGCAAGCGAGCGGCGAGGTTGACATCGAGATCATATATACGGACCCAGCAACCGACGATGAATCGATTGTCATCGGAAAATTTCCGCTAACAGTGTACAGCGACGATATTCAAACCCTGGTTCTCAGCGGCACGTACGCATCGCCAGAGACGCTTCTGTTCGACAAACCCTACACAGACTTCTCCGACAGCGACCTCGAAGAAATCGAAATTCAGGTGTCAAACCTGTCCAGCGTCAATGATCTGTCAATCTACTTCGAAGCTCCGGGCAGAGACCTGGATTCGGCGACACCTGTGGCCAACCTAAACGCGGGACAGACGAGTAACCCCATTGCCATCGTCTACGACGAAGACGAAGACAACGACGATTTTCAGCTCAGCGTGCTCGATGGCAACGGCACGCTGATTTTCGAATCGGACGACATGTCGATCAATGTCCGCTCTCGCCGGCTGTTTATGCTCGATAACGCGCCCGCGCCAAACGACTCCAACTTGTCGGCGTTCATGGTGACGGATACATCGAGCCTGCCTCTGCCAAATCAGTCGGCGGATGCTGCCTTTCGCATCGTCAACGCTGTCGCTGATCTCGGCTCTATGGACATCATGACAATCGATCCGAGCGGTCCTACTGTGGTCTCCTCGGGAGTGCTCGCGTTTCCGACGGTCACCAGCTTTCTGCCGATTGACGCCGGCTTCGTCGGCATCGATGCCGCAAGTATCGAACCGGACCCGGAAGCAGACATTGCGTCAACCGTTAGCTTCAACGAAGAGACGTTCTACACCGTCGTTGTAGCGGGTCTCGGAACGAGTGACGATCTGTTCGTGCGAGCCACGGAATCGGCTCAACGGACGATCGCCACCGAAGCAAACATTCAGTTCGTCAACACGCACCGAACTGAGGACGACGAAGATCTGGACACGGTTGATCTGTACCTTCTCGAGATCGGTGATTCGCTGGATGATGTTGCACCCGCTTTCTCACAAGTAGGTTTCCT
>CAYGQC010000078.1:0-11794 GCA_964351875.1 uncultured Pseudomonadales bacterium | reverse complement strand
AGATCGGTGATTCGCTGGATGATGTTGCACCCGCTTTCTCACAAGTAGGTTTCCTTGACTCGGACAATCTCACCAGCGGTACCGACACGTTCGATCTTGTTGTCACGATCGCGGGAACACAGTCAATTCTGGCGGGGCCAACGCGGCTTACAGTCGATCCCGGCATGTCGTATCTGATACTCGCCGCTGATGCTTTCGGGGGCGGTGAGCCGGCACAGATCATCATTCAGGCAAACGATTGAGATGATCAGGCCTAGAACTGGCGAATCATCGGCCAGCCTGCGAGCAGCGGGAACCGCTCTGGCGTTCGCATGCTTCATATTCAACGCTGCAAACTGTGGCGCGGTCGAACGACGCAGCGCGCTGAACAGCGACGAGGCAACAACGTTGCAGTTCAATCAGGAACGTCTATACGCGGGCATCGGCACAGGCATATTCGATCTGGACGACAACCTCGTCCATCTGGACAGCTCAACCGCCAGCCTCTGGCTCGGGTACCGGTTACATCGCTTTGTCGCAGCCGAGCTTACCGTCGACTACATAGAACGAGACACCGACACCGCCGAACGCGGCTTCACATCTGAATTTTCCGGTCTTATGGTCGCACCATCGATACTGCTCAAGTATCCGATCGGGGAAGGTTGGGAGCCATTCGCTCGCCTCGGATATTCGCAACTCGACTATGAATTACTCACGGAAACGAGCGGGGGAACCATTGACGAATCCGCAGGGCTGTTTACATTCGGCGTCGGGCTCGACATCGGGCGCTTTCGCGTGGAGTACCTGAACTACGGGAAGGTCGAAGGTGCGCACATTGAGCAACTTCGAATCGGCCTGAATTGGGATTTCTAGGGAACCTCTGATTCAGACCACCTCTTCAATCCGCTGCGTCGCGAGAGTCCGGGAAGCGAACGGTCAGAAAAAGTTCGACGCCAGGGCCGCCGCCAACAGAGCGAAGCCGCTAACGCGAGCAAACGCAAAGCCAGCGGCTGCAAACCACAGCGGCCAGACATCTGGATAATCTTGCGGGGCCGCGTCAGGCTTGGGCTTGCGCAGGATCGACAACAAACGAACAAAGGCGGGTACAGCGAACAAGACCAGAAGAGAAGCTGGCTGCGCCGCAAACACAGCCCACAGCAAGCCAAACAAGAGCTGGCTCAAGGCAGTAATCGCGATCAGGACTCGACAAACGGGTTCCGGCAAAACGGCAGGCAGTGTTCGAACACCGCGTGCTATGTCATCGCTGCGCTTGTCTGTGTGTTTCGCCAGAATGACGACCAGCGGACCCAGTCCGTAGAGACCCCCAAGCAGCAATACTTCCCGAGATACTTCGCCTGCCGTAGCGAATGCCGCGGCGCCCACCATCAAAGGCCCCCACACGATCCAGACGGCGATCTCGCCCAGCGCGATATGCTTCAGCGGCCACGTGTAAAAAAGCACGAAGAACGCACCAGCTAACATCGGCCAGAGCACGGCGCCATCTGTTCTGAATAACAGCAGCAGTCCGCAACCCAGCGCGAGCGCACCGGTTACGGCAACGTAGAGCAGATGCTTGCGTCGGCTAAGCCAACCGGCCGCCAGAGGCTGGCTGCCGTAGCGCGCGCGAAAGTAGTTGTCAGCATCAAGACCTGTGACAACGTCGACGTAGTCATTGATCAGGTTGTTGCAGGCATGTGCCAGAAGCAGCCCGGCCACGACGAGTAGCGCGCTCACTGCATCTAACGCCCAACCGATAAGCGAAAAGGCGAACAGAACCGCAAAGAGCGTCATCACCAGCACGGCTGCGCGGCTCGCGATCAGCCACCGCACGATCAACGACGATTCGAGAAACTCAGCCTCGGTCAGCCTGGGAACGCCCACGAGCGCCGGCCAGAGAAACGAGCCCGATCCTGCAACATTGTTCTCCTGCGTTTCCCGGTTCTGCTGCATGGCTACATTGTGCCCTTGATCGCATCCTGAGCAATACGCGGCGGTACATAGCGGCTATCTGTAAGCGGAACTGAAAAGCCGAACTGCCCGGAATGTGGAATACCGGGGCAACTGCCGTATCGTACCCGTATGAAGCTATGCATATTCTCCGGATCATCCATGGGCCGCCAGCCAAGCTTTCGCGAAGCCGCGAAAACGCTGGGTAGCACAATTGCGCAACGCGGCATGGGTCTTGTCTACGGAGGCGCATCGATCGGCCTCATGGGTATCGCCGCGGATGCAGCACTGGCCGCCGGCGGCGAAGCGATCGGCGTCTTGCCGGAAGCGTTGGCACGAGCCGAGATTCCGCACAACGGCCTCACAGAATTGCACATCGTCGGCTCGATGCACGAGCGCAAAGCGCTGATGGCGGAGCTATCGGATGGCTTCATTGCTTTGCCCGGCGGCTTCGGCACGCTGGAAGAAACCTTCGAGGTGTTAACCTGGCTGCAACTGTCGATTCACAGCAAACCCATCGGTCTGCTGAACGTCGACGGTTTCTACGATACGCTTCTGCAGTTCCTCGACGAGCAGGTTGCACACGGATTCGTCCGCCCTGAGCATCGGAGCCTGCTCATATCCGAATCAGACCCCGACATGCTGATCGACGCGCTCGCAGCGATGGAACTACCCACCGTCGAGAAATGGCTGGACCCGTAGGCGGTTCAGGCGGCGCCCGACCCTAGACCGGCTTCATTCCGCCGTCAGCATCGCCGTGTAAACGCCGGGTGCCCGGAATCCGGATGTCCTCGACAAGGTCCTGCACCTCAGTGGGCGGCGGCTTCGTGGCGAGACTCACCGTTATGCCCAGTGCCAAAGAAAGCCACATGAAGACAAAACCGATACCCTCCGGCGAGACGCCAAACCAGTAGTCTTCAGCCAGGCCACCGCCAAACTTGAAGTAGTAGATATAGCTGAACGTGGAGATCAGACCGATGAGCATAGAGGCAATCGCACCCTCCCGGTTCATACGCTTCCAGAAAATGCCCAGGAAAATCACCGGGAATAGGGAAGCGGCTGCCAGGCCGAATGCAAATGCGACGACCTGGGCGACAAAACCCAGTTGAGAGGCGAACAGCCCTAGCAGACCGGCTGCGACAACCGCTCCAGCGGCCGAAAAGCGAGCCACCGTGAGTTCAGCCTTGTCGCTCATGTCGGTGAACAGCGTTCGCCGGCAAAGATCGTGACTGACCGCGGATGAGATCACCATCAACAACCCCGCCGCCGTCGACAACGCTGCCGCCATGCCACCGGCCACGACCAGCCCGATCACCCAACCGGGTAGCTGAGCGATCTCCGGGTTCGCGAGGACAAAAATGTCGTTGTTGGCGGACACCTCATTGGCCAGACCGTCGGGAGCCCGGGGCCCACGAATCTGCATGCGGCCGTCATTGTTGTGATCTTCGAAACTAACCAGGCCCGTCTCTTCCCAGTTCTTAAACCAGGCAGGTACCGGCGTGTCACCACCGGCGCTGATTGCAGCCGCGGTTTCTACATAGTCACCACCGCTGACATACGTCGCCTCGTTCACCGTCTCGACGAAGTTCAGCCGGGCAAACGCACCGACCGCTGGCGCGGTGGTGTAGAGAACCGCAATGAAAACCAATGCCCAGCCCGCCGACACGCGAGCGGCGGCGGCATTGCGCACCGTGAAGAATCGAATGATGACGTGAGGCAAGCCGGCAGTGCCGAACATGAGCGCGGCCGTGATACAGAAAATGTCGGCCGTCGATTTGTCCGTTGCTGTGTACTCAAGAAAACCCAGATCGGTGATCACCGTGTTGAGTTTGGCCAGCATGGATACGTTCTCGCCGGCTACGTTGGCGACGAAACCGATCTGAGGAATGGCATGATCGGTAATGATGAGCGAGATGAAAATCGCCGGTACCGTATAAGCGAAGATCAGCACCACGTACTGAGCGACCTGGGTGTAAGTGATGCCTTTCATGCCGCCGAGCACGGCATAGAAAAAAACAATCACCATGCCAATGCCTATTCCCCACTCATACTGAATGCCGAGAAAGCCCGAGAATGCGACACCCACACCCTTCATCTGACCGGCGATGTAAGTGAAGGAGACGAACAGCGCACAGACGACCGCGACGATTCGGGCAAAGCTTGAGTAGTAACGATCACCGACAAAATCCGGAACTGTGAATTTGCCGAATTCGCGCAGGTAAGGCGCGAGCAGAAGCGCCAGCAGAACATAGCCGCCCGTCCACCCCATAAGGTAGACGCTGCCGCCATAGCCCAGGAAAGCAATGAGGCCTGCCATCGACAGAAACGATGCCGCCGACATCCAGTCCGCCGCCGTTGCCATGCCGTTTACAACGGGATGCACGTCATGGCCCGCAACGTAGAAATCGTCTGTGGAACCAGCACGCGACCAAACGGCAATGCCGATGTACATCGCAAACGTCACACCGACAAACAGATAACTCCAGGCGCTCTGATCCACGGTTCTACTCCTCGTTGATGCCGAACTTGCGTTCGAGCCTATTCATGGCGAGGCAATAGATAACAATCAGAACGACGAAGACGTAGATAGCGCCCTGCTGGGCAAACCAGAAACCGAGCGGCGCACCGCCGATGGAAAACTGATCAAGGAAAGGGCGGAACAGAATGCCTGCGCCGAACGAGGCGACAGACCAGATAGCAAGCAGTGACAGCGTCAACCGGATGGTTGCTCGCCAATACGCCCTGGCCGACTCCGGCTGCGCCGATTCAGACATCGTGATCTCCCCTGCCCAGTCGCCCGTGAATCGGGCAACCGGACAGAAGAGTAACCCGATCAGGCTTTCGCGTGCAGCTTGACCGGCAGCTTGGTGTAGCCCTTAACAAACGAGGACATCGTGCGTTCCGGCTCACCGACGACTTCAATGAACTCAAAGCGCTTCATGATCTCTTCCCACAGCACGCGCAACTGCATTTCCGCCAGGCGGTTACCCATGCAACGATGCACACCGAAACCGAAAGACAGATGCTGGCGAGCGTTCGCACGGTCGATGATGATGTCATCAGGCCGATCGAAATGGCTGTCGTCGCGGTTGCCCGAGACGTACCACATCAGAATCTGATCGCCAGCTTTGATGTCTTTGTCACCGATGACACAGTCACTGTTCGCAGTGCGGCGCATATACGCGAGCGGTGTCTGCCAACGGATAATCTCAGCCACCATGTTAGGAATGATGCCCGTGTTGGCGCGCAGCTTGTCGTATTCAGCGGGGAACTGATTCAGCCCCAACACGCTCGCGCTGATGGAATTGCGAGTCGTGTCGTTGCCACCCACGATCAACAGCATGAGATTGCCGAGGAATTCGAGGGGGGCCAGGTCTTTGGTCTTCTCACCCTGGGCAAGCATGGATACGAGATCGTTACCCGGGTTCACCTTGCGCTGCTCGAACAGCTCGGTGAACACCATCAGACACTCAATGAGAATGTCCCGGCGCTCCTCTTCCGACTCGATCAGTCCGGCGCCCGGCACGGCAGTAGCCACGTCAGACCAGTAGGTCAGCTTAGATCGCTGCTCGAAGGGAAAGTCGAAAAGCGTGGCCAGCATCTGCGTGGTCAGCTCGATGGAGACTTTCTCGACCCAGTTGAACTCTTCGCCGATCGGCAGCGAATCGAGAATCTTGATGACTCGTTCGCGGATGATTGGTTCCAGGGTTTTAACACCCATGGGCGCGACAATCGGCGCAACCGTTACGCGCTGCTCCTGGTGTTGCGGGTTGTCCATAGCGATGAACATACGCACATCAAGCGCCCCTTCAGGCAGCTCGGCATCGACCGGAATGCCCAGCGTGATGCCATGCTCTGAGGAGAAGTTCTCATCATCGACGTCAACGGCCTTGATGTCGTCGTATCGAGTAAGCGACCAATACCGGCCCGTCCATTCGGTGTCGTTGAAGTGCACCGGATCTTCGGCGCGAAGACGCGCGAAGTACTCACCCCAGCGATCCTCGGCGAACATGCGCGGGTTCACCATGTTGATCTTGTCCAGCTGCGCCTCAGCGGCAGGCGGGATCGGCGTCTCCATGTCCCAGGCGGCAAGGCCTGGCCGAGGAACGACCTTTGGCTTGTCGCTGCTCGCGTCCGATGACATGCCTTCGTCTGCAATCGCTTCGCTCATGAAATTCTCCTGTGTGTCTTCCCTGCTGATACAGCAGTTCCGAAATAGATCACCGCATTGCGCACCACATCGGGCACTCCCGTCGGTCTGACCACGAATCGGCCAAGCCAGAGGGATGGTACGCGTTTCACTGACTCTACCTACATGAATGTAGATAGCAATAGTCAAAACATACCCTAATTCTAGCCAGCAGGCACGTGCACGCATCAAGCCTCGCGTACTATTTCGCGTCTGATTTTAGATTTACCCCTAATCCAGCCGCCCACCAATAAGGAATTCCCGCATGGCCAGCACTTACTCAAGCACAACCGACATGCTCAGCAGCAGCCTGGCTGACCGGGTGCTCACCCTCACATTGAACAGGCCCGATGCACTTAACGCGCTTCGACCAGAGATGTTTGTGGCGATGAAAGAACTGGTTGGCCAGGCCGGAGCCGATGACGACGTCGCCGTGATCGTCATCGAGGGAGCGGGTCGAGCGTTCTCAGCCGGCGTCGATCTGAAGGTGCTACAGGGTTTCGACCCCCAGGCGGGCAAGATCGGTGACGTCTTCGACGTACCCGCCGCCCAGGCCTACGACGCGTTGCGCAAAAGTCCCAAGCCAGTCATCGCAAAGGTGCACGGAGCCTGTTTCACGGGCGCGCTGGAGATGGCGCTGCACTGCGATTTCATCTTCACCACGCTCGACAGCAAATTCGGCGATACCCACGCCAAGTTCGGCCTGCGGCCCACCTGGGGCATGTCCCAGACTCTGTCCCAGGCGATTGGCGTGCGCAAAGCCAAGGAGATCTCCTTTAGCGCGCGCACGGTCCGCGGCAATGAGGCGGCATCTCTCGGACTCGTCAACGCTGCGGTGGCCGACAAAGACGCGTTGGACGCGCTGGTGGCTGAGCGCTGTGCGCAGATCGCCGGCAACTCCACCGCGGCTGTCGCAGCATTCAAGGATCTATACAACCTCGCCCAGGAAGGCCTCGGCATGGAAGCGGCGCTCGCTGCCGAGCTCGACCGCGAGTACGACAACATTCGCGATACCAACGAGCGGCTCGCTGGTTTCTAGGGCATCTAGATCGACAAGATTCGAGACGAAGCAATACGTCAAAGCTAGAGTTGTGGGTAGCGATGCGCCCACGGCGCTGCTTCCTCCAACTGGTAGGCCAGTTGCATGAGCACGTCCTCGCCGCCATAGCGGGCGACAAACTGAATGCCGATCGGCATGCCCGAATCGTCCGTACCCAGCGGCAGGCTGAGCGCCGGCTGCCCGGTACCATTAAATGGCGGAGTGAAGGGAAAGACCTCGGCAGATCGTTTGTCCTGTTCCGCCGGCTCTAGCGCCACCGGATCCAGATAACCGATCTTCGGGGTCGGCACACCGAGCACCGGCAGCATGAATACATCCATCTGCGCGAAGTGCTCGTCAACTTCCCGGGTAAACGCCCGCACCGCGCGCAGAGCATGGATAACCTTCGCGCCGGTTCGCGTACGGCCGTAGCTTAAGTTGCGCTCGGTCAGCGGTTCAAACTCACCCGGCTCGGGATCTCGCCCCATGGAGCGCGTGTCATCCTCAACGTCCGCGACCAGTTGCGCCGAGCCGACCACACCAAAATGACGATAGAAGTTTCGATAATCGACATCGAGCCGCTTTTCTTCGACGTGATGGCCCAGATCCGACAGCAGCGCTGCAGCCTGCCTCAGCGCCGCGCTGATCTGCGGATCGATCGAACGAGAGCCCGGCGTGGCATCGGAGAAGCGAATAGTAAGCGCACCGGGATCGCGGCGCTGCGCGTAGGGCCGACCATCTCGGGGAGGTGCATAGGGCGAATCATCGGCAACCGCATCCAGCATCGTCGCGCTGTCGCGTACCGATCGGGTAACGACGAAGTGCCGGCTATACGAATGGAAGACATCGCCGATCGGGCCCGGTGAGCGCGTTCGCCCACGCGAAGGCATGAGACCAACCAGCCCACAACACGCTGCCGGAATACGAATGGACCCTGCGCCGTCGGACGCGTGCGCTATGGGAACGATGCCTGCCGCTACGGCGGCGGCCGAGCCGCCACTGGAACCACCCGCAATCTTGCTGGTATCAAACGGGTTTCGGCATGGGCCGAAGAGCGCGGGTTCAGTAGTGCCGGTGATGCCGAATTCAGGTGTATTTGTTTTGCCAATCGCGACGATGCCGGATGCTTTAAACGCCGAGGCGAGTGGCGCGTCGTGCTCCACCCTAAGCTCTTCCATAAAGCGGCTACCGCTGGTGAGCCGTGTATTTGCCCAGGCAAGGTTAAGATCTTTAACCAGAAAGGGCACACCGCTAAGCGGGCCGGCGGGCCGCTTGCTCAGAGTTTCGCGAGCTTGCTCAGGCATGGGCCAGATGACGGCATTTAGATCATCGTTACAGCGTTCCATCCGCGCATGGGCCGCGGCGACTACTTCTTGCGCAGACACTTCGCCCGAGGCGATGCGGGAAGCTAACTCAACACCATCCAAGTCAACGTAGTCTTGTTCGTTCATAGCGTGTCCCCTGCACCATCAAGAAGTTCATGGCTAATCAGATCACCTGGATCAGCCTCAACAACACTGTTTCGCTGCGGTTAATCGACCGCAGCAACCTGACCACCATCGGCAACCAGGTTGGTTGAGTTCAACCAACGGCCCGCCGGGCTCGCGCTGAAGACGACAATCTGCGCGATCTCATCTGCCGTGCCGAGCCGGCCAAGCGGAATCGAACGCTCGACTGCCTGATAAAACTTTGGATTCTCTTGTTTACGCTGATCCCAGGAGCCGCCGGGAAACCATACCGCACCCGGCGAGACGACGTTCGCCCGAATGCCATCGCGGCCGTAATTCTGAGCAAGCTCATTGGCGTAGGTACGCATAGCTGCCTTCATCGGCCCGTAGGCAGAGGCAGGCCGGCCGAAGTGGTACTTGCTCGCCATCGAGCCGATAAACGTAATCGAGCCTTCCGAGCTGTCCTTTAGCGCCGGCAAAGATGCATCGACGGCGGCGACGCCGGCCATGACATCCACCGCAAACGCTCGTTGCCAGCTCTCATGGTCAGGGTCCACACCGAAGCCGCTGGCGTTGTGGATCAGAATATCGAGACCACCCAGCTGTTCGATCGCCTGGCCCACAAACACCGAAGTCGCATCAGAATCAGCTAAATCTAACGGCGCACCGAACACCGAACCTAGCTCGCTCAGCTCCAACACCGCCTCATCGACGCCAGCAGCGCCCCGGGCACACAAGGCAACGGATGCGCCTTCTCGCAACAACAGCTCAGCGGTTGCCCGACCAATACCTCGGCTGCCGCCGAGAACAATCGCTTTCTTGCCCTGCAGACCCAGATCCATCACACACTCCGCTTCAGTTCGCCTCAAACACCATGATGCGTCAGCAACCAATGTGATTGCCATGGCCACGCTTGCGCCCGCATGCGCGCTCTGCAAAGGTCTGGCCAGCGCAACTTTTCAAGCAAGGACAAAATCATGGCAGATACCCGTATGAGCCAGGCCGAGAGAGAAGCCTTTCTGGCCGACCTACACGTTGGCGTATTGTCGATTCCGCGAGACGGACGAGCGCCTCTGTCAGCACCGGTCTGGTATGCCTACGAGCCAGGCGGCGAGCTTTGGTTTCTAACCGGCCCTAACTCATTGAAAGGCAAACTACTCAAAGAAGGCGGCAGCATAGCGTTCGTCGCTCAGCGCGAAGCCATGCCGTACGCCTATGTCACCGTCGAAGGCACCATCTCCTCGATCACCCCAGCAGACGAGGAAAGTGAGAGCCGACCCATGGCGCATCGCTACCTCGGTACCGAAATGGGCGACGCCTACACCGAGCAAACGGCCGGGGAAACCAGCGTGCGAATCAATATGCGCATCGATCGCTGGCTCACAGTGGACTACGGCAAAGGCCTATGAGCGCGCTTTCAAAAGTCACCCTAAATTATGACGGCGTCGGCGGGTCTGTGCTCGCGAGCGTCACGGTAGACTTACACAACGGTCGGGATGCACTGACGCAGCTGTCGTTCGAAGACTGCGGCTTTACCTTGCTTAAGCACTCGAGTGCCGTACGCAACTGGTCCGACGAGGCCGAGGTCACAAACGTACACAGCCCCGAAATCGAAGCGCTCGTGCTGCGAGAAATAGGCTGCGACGCCGCCCTCGTGTATCCACCACTCGTGCGCAGTCCCGAGACCGCGGCCAGCGAGGAGGACTACGCGCCGATCGAATATGTACATTCAGACTTCACGGACGATTACGGCCTGATGGTGCGCGACGCAGACAGGCCTTACCGCCAGTTTCTCGAGGCACTGTTGATCTCTGGCAGCGTGACTCAGGACGACATCGATCACGCCAGCCGCCTGGCCATGATCCAGTTCTGGCGCAACACCGGCGCGCTCAGACCAGACCGGCCGTTTGCTTTGTGCGACGCGCAGACCGTACCGCGCTCTCAACTGCAAGCTCACCTCGTGCCGGAATACGGCGGCCTGCCGCTCGCATTCGAGACATTCGGGGTAATGCCGCCGTCGAGTTCAGATGAACATCACTGGTACACATTTCCAGAGCTGGAGCACGATGAGGTGATCATGCTGCGCACCTATGACAGCCAGCGATCTGCTGACGGCAAACCGTTCTGGACACCCCACAGCGCATTCAAAGACCCCGATGCACCAGCTGATGCTCCGCGCCGTGAGTCGGTTGAAATGCGAGCCCTATGCCTCTGGCACTAGCGGGCGTAGCGCTTAGAGCCGTTCTAACTTGAAGTTGCGCCTAACAACGCGATGCTCGAGCGGCGTATCGAGCGCATCGCTCGCACCGGCTAGGCTGAGAAGGTCCCGAACGCGCCCCTGGTCATCTTCAGGCAGCTGTTGAAAGCAGTCGTAGGGTCGCTGCCACATCCACTGATCAAACGGAAAGATGATGCGCTTGCCGGACACTTGTGACGGCGTGCCATGCGCAATCGTGAACGCGTGTTCGCCGATGCCGCGAGGAATTTCCCGAACATCCGGATTGGCATCGAGCCACTGCGCAAGAGCGGCGAACGTCGAACGTAAAACCGGCAGCTGCTCTCGCATCATTCGCGCGAGAATCGGAATGATTGTGTCCGGCACTTCGTCATCGGCTAGGAAATCGCCAGCGCCCGGCGCCCCGTCATGCATGCGAAGAATCCAGTCCACCAGGTTCGGCGCGAGTTTTTTCATCAACTCCCCGGATGCCGGGTCGCGATACTGATGCGCATAGAGCGGTCCGAACAAACCGAAGTCACCAATGCTCGGTCGATCACCGAATAGATACGGATAGCGCGCGAAGTGGGCATCCAACTCTGCCATCAAGCCTTCATAGCTGGCTTCCACTCCTGCGCCTGTTTCCTCGGTCACACCCAGCGCGGGCAGCGACCCACGGAACGGCTTACAGGCCTGCTCGCCCGCCTGCCGCTGTCCTTCTAAATCAAGATCCGGCCGGCTGAGCGCACCGAACTGGGCAATGATCCAATCTGTATTGTGATTCCAGCGGTAGTGCATCGCCGGGAGTTTCAGCCATTCGTCGCCGAATACTTCGAGCAGAAAAGCAGCAACTCGCTGACGTGGGCCAATCGGGTAGACCGAGGGTTCCGGCTGGCGAGCCTCCAACTCATCGATAATGTCAGATGTGTCCTGCAGCGTTTCGTCTTCAGGCGTCACGAGAATGGGAATGACCGGCC